>NZ_CP128846.1:943125-1257500 GCF_030388665.1 Streptomyces flavofungini
CGACGACCTGTACCGGTCCACGGCCCGCCTGCACACGGCCGCGATGATGATCCAGAACCGGCTGGGCACCGGCACGCCCGACGAGCGCACCACCACCGCGACCCAGCGCCGCGTGGCGGAAACGGAGACGGCCGCGGAGCGACTGGCCGTCCTCGTCCTGCGGGTCCTGTGGCCCGGCGCCGACATCGACACCCCGACCCCGCACCGGACGCAGCTCCGCCCCGCCGGATCCGCCATCGACACCCGCGACGCGGCGACACTGCCCGTGCTGATCTCGGAGCTGCGCGCGCTGCGCGCGGCGATCGGTCCGGAACCACTGCAGCCGACGGGAGCCGGTCACGCCGCGGTGCGCAACCGACTCCTCGGCTACCGCCGTGACGAGCAACTGCCCGACGCGTCCCCGGCGATGCAAGACATCTTCCGCACGGTCGGTGACTTCGCCCACGCCCTGCCCGGCCTGCGCTCAGCCGCCGATGAGGAAGCCCCGCCAGTACACGCCACTCCCGAGGCGGCACGGTCACGCGCGCAGTTCACAGCGGAGGACTCGGGCGTGGCGAAGGACGCCACACCGAAGCAGCAGGACACCCGCGTCCGCCCCACAACCAGGACCGCGCTCCAGGTCTCGACCGGATCGGCGCTGGCCATCGTCGGTGGCGAACTCCTCGCACCCGAGCGCTGGTACTGGGCGGTGTTCACGTGCTGGGTGGTGTTCATCAGCACCACATCCACCGGCGAGATCCTGGTCAGAGGATACCGGCGCCTGCTCGGCACGGTAGTGGGTGTCGTCGCCGGACTCGCCCTCGCCTCCCTGATAGGCAACACCTCCTGGCTGGCCTTCGCCCTGGCGGTCCTCAGCGTGTTCGGGATGTACTACACGATCGCGGTGTCCTACACATTGATGTCCTTCTTCGTCACCACGATGATTGGCATGCTGTACGCGCTGCTCCACACCCTCACCCCGGGCGTGCTGGTAGTGCGGATCGAGGAGACCGTGCTGGGGATCGCGTGCGGGCTGATTGCCGCTCTGCTCGTGCTGCCGGTGCGCACCCGGGAACGCACGGACCAGTTGCTGCGCGACGCGCTGGAGCGGCTGCGCGCGGTACTCTCCCGCTCGCTGGCCCAGTTGGGCGGCGAGTCCGGCGCGGACCTGCCGGCTTCGGCCCGCGCGCTGGATTCGGCCCTGGACAACCTGCGCCTGTCGGTGCAGCCGCTGATCACCCCGTTCAGCCCGTTGCGGTCCCGGCGGCGCACCGCGCTCTCCGTGCTGGGGCTGCTGGAGACGGCGGCCTTCCACACCCGCAGCCTGGCTGCCACCGCCGAACTCGTGCCGGCAGCGCTCCGCATCGGCGCCGATCCGCGCCTCGTGAACGAGGCATGCCGCATCGACCGCAACCTCGCGACCCTGATCAGCCAGGTAGCCGTCCAGGGCGAAGGCGACACCACGCTCGTACGCGGTCTCGGGATTCCCGCCCAGCTCGCAGTGAGCGAGGGCGGGGCACGTCCCGAAGACGTCAACGCCACGCGACGGGTCCTGCGACACCTGCAACGTGTGGACGAGAGCATTCAGTGCCTGGCTCGGACCCTTCACCTGCCTGTCCACGCTGACTCGTGACGCAAGCACCGGCAGGTCACCCGTCCCGTCTGATCAGCTTCTTCGCCAGCGTCGACGGGAAGCTGGCCCGCGCTGCCACGTAGGACCCCACGGTCGTCGGCAGCGACCAGGAGGTGAGAGCCCTCCGCGCCGAGGTCGCCGGCGTCCTACACCTGGGGGTGGCGAACTACTGCTGGTTCATCGCCCCCTCCAGGCGTTGTGCCTGAGCCTGGCCGGCACCCCGAACGCGACGAAGCCGCTGGCGGGCATGTGCGATCCGCCCGCTCCCCGCAGGCCACCTGCCATCCCCGCCACCGCCCCGTGTGGGCCGAGAGCGTGCGGACCAAACAGGTCTTCATCGGGTCGATCGGCCGCAACCACAAGACCGAAAAAGCCCGAATGCAGGCCGACTTGGATCGGAACGTGAAGGTCCTGGCCTCGATCGACGCCGCCGCCGGCGAGCCTGTTCAGCTTCGCCCGCAGCGGCTCCAGCATGCCGCGTACCGAGGCGTCCGGGCCCAGCCGTTCACCGACCGCCCGCACCTGCACCGGCCCGTCCGCGTCCCGCACAAGCTGCAGGATGGTGCGGTAGTCCTTGGGCAGAGCGCTCTCGTCCGGATTCTCACTGCGGTGCCCGATCAGCAGCACTGTCCGGCCCTCCACCCGGGCGGGAGCCGGCGTCACAGCAGGGGCGGCCTCCCCCTTGGCTCGGTTCTGCTCGGCCAGCCGGGCCAACGTCCGTTCGGCGACCACCAGTTCCATAGAACCGGCCCAGGGTCAGCGTGAGTATCCCGATCGTCCCGCACACCGGACCCGTGACCTGCGCACCTCACGATGCACGGGTCTCACTGGAGCAGCAAGGGCGACACCCGGCTATTCGGACCAGTTGCTGAAGCACATGAGTCAGGCCCAGGTGCTTGGCACAGAGAGAGGCAAGGCGGCGCACCGCATTTGCTTTCAGTTAATCGAGTTGGCTGGAGCTGCCCATGATCTGGCGTCCCGCTCCCTAGGCGCTCGTGGTCACGACTGATTAACTCACCGCGGGTGGCGGCGACATCGCATGTCACTCCGGCGCCATCCATCACTGCCTGCGGGGAGAGATATGCGACTGAGACGTTTGCTCTTAGCCGGTGTTTCCCCTCGCAGACCATCAGCCGTACGAAATCGCCTTACGGGCAGTTTTTCGTGGACACCACGATCAACACGGCAAGGCCGGGTCAGCAGGGCAGCGGACGCGCTGTCATCAAGACCAAGTTCACCAACCCCGGCTGGGGCTCGTCGAATTCACTGGAACTGAGCACGTCTGACGTGCGCTGCGACACTGCGTTGCCGGGCAAACACGGCACCAACCGGTTCCTGACTCGGCTGACGAACAAGGAAAACGCAAGGCAAACCAGAAGAAGGCGTGTCCGCCGAGCCTGCCGCGTCCGCCCGGCAAGAGTTGTGGTGAGTACCCGTTCGCCTCGACTTGGCAGGGTGCTAGGGCGCGTATCGAGTTGTGATCAATTAGTGGTCCGGGTGAGGTCTTTGATCCAGATCATGGAGGCTCGTAGGTGGAGGCCGGCGAGGTAGCTGTCCGGGGTCTTGTCGTATCGGGTGGCGATGCCTCGCCAGGCCTTGAGCTTGTTGATCAGGCGCTCGACGGTGTTCCTCTCCTTGTAGAGGGCGGCGTCGTGGCTGACGGGTCGACCGCCCCCGGAGCCTTTCTTCTTTCGGTTGGAGGCCTGGTCCTTCTTCACCGGGATCACTGCCTTGATGCCGCGTCGGCGCAGGTGGGCCCGGTTGCCGCGAGACGAGTAGGCCTTGTCTCCGGTGACCGCGTCCGGCCGGGTGCGGGGGCGGCCGACGGGGCCGCGAACCCGTAACTTCTTGAGCACGGGGATGAACTGCGGACTGTCCGCGGCCTGGCCCACGGTCAGCACAAACGCCAGCGGGCGGCACTTGCGGTCGGCGGCCAGATGGACCTTGCTGGTCTGCCCGCCCCTGGAGCGCCCGAGGAGAGCGGCCTTCAGGCGGACTCTTCGCCGACGTCGGATGCGTCGCCGCTCCTCCCGCTCGGGATCTGCTTTGACGTCCTGCCCGCTTTGTTCTTCGAGGCTGCCCCCTTTGACCTGGCCTTCTCCTCCTCGGCGGCAGCCTTCTCCAGCGCAGTGATGACGTCCTTGCCCAGGTGCATCCCGGCGGCATCGTGGTGTGCCCGCGCGGTGGTGGAGTCGATACTGACCAGGGACAGGTCCACCTCACCCCGCTTCGCCGCTTCCGCAATCAGGCCCTCCAGCAGCGCCTCGAAGACGCCGGCGTCCCGCCACTGCCGGAAGCGGTTGTGCACGGTCGACCAGGCGCCGAACTCCTGCGGCATCTCCCGCCACTGCCCGCCGGTCTTGAACCGCCAGATCACACCCTCGAACTGCTGCCGGAGCCGCTCGGGGTACGGGCCGTACTCGCCGATCGGCAGGTACGGCCCGATGAACTCCCACTCTGCATCCGTCAGTTGCACTCGCGTCACGCAAGAAGATCTACCGGACCAGACCCCGCCGCGAGAGCGGATCCCACAGATTGATCACCACTCGATACGCGCCCTAGCACTGGCGGCGGAGACTTTAGCCGCCGAATGATCAACGCGCGGCAGAACAGCAAGGGCGGATCTGCCCTCAACAACTTCTACACCTACAACCGGATCATTGAGAAGGACCGCTTCCTGGTCTGGATCAAGCCCTGACGAGCGTGAGGGATCGGCAGTGAGCGACCTCGTACACACCGCCAGCGGGCCCGTTCCCGTGGAGTACCACCAGTTCCTGATCTTCGACCCTGAAGGGCCGGTAGCGGACGAAGACCTGGACGTGTCCGCTAACGGTGTGACCGCCCTCAGCGACGGTCGGGTAGAGATCCACACCGGTATTCGCAGCGGAGATGTACAAGTCACCGTTGCCGCCTACGGCAGTGCCCCGCAGGCCGACTCCGGCCTCTGGCAGGAGGTTGCGGAACTGTCGATCCATAGCCCCTCGGGCGAGGTGGTGGTCGGCGCGCTCATGGACGACCTGGAGGTTGAACTGCCCTCCCTCGCCACCGGTGGATCCGGTCATCACCGGCTGCGTATCCATGCCCGGGGTCGCGACACAGCCATCGACCTGACCCCAGACGAGATCACCGAGCACTACATGATCCAGTGCTGGCCCGCACCGCCCATGCCACCGCGCACCCTGAGCTCCTGCGACCTATACGGAGCGCAGTTGCGCTCGGCTCCTCCAACAGAGGCGCCCGTTGTAACCAAGGACCCACGCGGCCAGTCCGCACGGGAGCGAGACATCTTGCACCGCTCGCTGGAGAGCGACGGCTGAGATGTCCGGACGGCAAGGCCCAACGCCCTTGGGCCTTGCCGTTGCGTGCGAAGAGCGAGAAGCCACCGGAGTATCCCAACGGGCGCTCACCCCGGGCCCCAACTGCACGATGGTGCCTTGGCTTCCACAAACCCGTAGTGATCTACCCGCCCGACGAAGAGGGCGGCCGACGGATCCGGATCGACGGCACGACCCTCGGCCGGGCGTACGACATCCGCGGCGTCGCCCGATTCATGCAGGAGGCCGGGCTCCGGGATGGGGACGAGATGCCCCCCGCCAGCGGGCCAAATCGCGCGTCCAGGGGTGGTGAGGGTCGAGCAGGTGTGGGTGGAGACGTTCACCGGGCTGCGGTCCACTCTCCGCTGATCGAGCGGCGCGGCGGCGGCCCGGACACGAAGGACGCCTCGCTGCCCAGCCGTTGCGGGCCCACCACCTCGAGCAGCTGCGGGGCATGACATTCCACGAGGCGGGCCAGACGAGCGTCCACATCCCGGATCTGCTCGGAGAGCTGGCCGATCCGGTGAGCCAGCAGCCCCAGCGTGATCCGCGTGGCCTGCAGCACCGCCCCCTCGTCGCCCTCCTCGTGACTGCTCAGGTCGGGCAACCCCGCACAGGTATGGAAGAGTTCGGCACTGCCCAGTCCGGCCGGTTCTTCCCGTAGGGCTGGGTCGGCAGTGATGAGGACGGCCTTGAGCCGATTGATGGCCTGGGTACGGGCTTTGACGGCCGACAGCTTCGTGCGTCTGTACATCCTGGCGGTTGCACCGGCCCATCGCCCGTCTTGGCCCTGGCTCGCGCCCGCCCACTCAGCGCGGCCCGCGCCGCGTTCTGCGCATCGAGCGGATCCGAATTGCCGCGCCGACGGCGATCCGCCCGGTCCATCCGGTTCACATCCAACACGTCAACACCCCAACCGTCACAGCATCCTCACCCGGAAACAGGGAGCATGCTCAGTCCCAGCTCTTGAGGCATCGTGGATCTGACACCGGCCGATCAAGACGCAGCACACAGGCTGACATCATGGTTCAGGTCGCTTCACGAGCAGTGCGGCCTCGCACCACCGTGGGCACCACGGAGCAGGGACCAACACACAGGCATTCGAGACCGATCCGTAGCGGGCAGCCGAGCAGCAGCCCTGCTCGCGGCGGGCATTCGAGTCGCTCACAGACACCGCAGTCAGCATGGCGGACCTCGCCGCTGGCGAACCTTGAGGCCCCCTGCCACGCCTGCTCTGCGGGGCCTCAGCAACCAACACGTGTCACATTGCTGGCACCAACAGCGGCGACGCACCAGGAACACCAAGCGAAAGAGAAGCAGCCTCCGCCAAGGAGCGACGGCGACCGCAAGGGGCGCCCTCACGCATCGCCCCGAGCAGCCGTCCCACCACGTCCGCCCAGGTCAGCGCACGCGCCCCCGCGGCTTCAGCGGCACCGGCGGCAGCGCGGGAGCCGGGAGGGGTGCCCCGTCGTACCCCTTCACCTCACCAAACCGCGACCCCGTCATCCAGTCGGCCCGCGCCCGCTCGATGTCTTCCTGGGTGCGCCCGATGAAGTTCCACCACATGATCAGCTCCTCCTCGAACGGCTCGCCGCCGAGGAGCATGAGGCTGGCGTCGGAGTCGGCGCGCAGGGGGAGTTCGGTGCGTCCGCAGCCGAGGTACAGCATGGAGCCGGGGAGGACGGGGACTCCGTCCACGTGGGCCTCGCCGGCCATGGACAGGACGGCGTACTCGAAGTCGCGCTCCAGCGGAAGGCGTACGTCCGTTCCCTGCGCGAGGGACAGGTCCGCGCCGACGATCGGCGTGTACGTCGTACCGGGTGACTCCGCCCCGTCGATCGCGCCCAGGAGCAGCTTCGCGCTGACGCCGGGCGCGGTCACGACCGGCAGGTCGGCGTGGTGCTCGAAGTGCGCCTCGGTGTGGCGGTGGGCGTCCGGCAGGGCGACCCACAGCTGCGCTCCGTGCAGCAGCCGGGCGTGCGACTTGGGGCTCTCCTCGGAGTGGGAGATCGCCTTGCCCGACGTCATGAGGCCCAGTTCGCGGGGGCGGATGGTCTGCAGGCTGCCGGTGCTGTCCCGGTGCAGGACCTCGCCCTCGTGCAGCCAGCTCACCGTCTGCAGGCCCATGTGCGGGTGCGGCGGCACTTGCATGCCGGGCTCGTCGGCGATGTCGTCGGGGCCGTAGTGATCGACGAAGCACCAGGCGCCGACCATGCGGCGGCCGAGGTTCGGTAGCAGTCGCCGTACCTCGGTCGCCTCGCCGAGCTTCACGTGCCGTGGGCTGAGGAGTTCCCGCACCGGTTCCGCGACGACGAACCCGCGGCCGCCGCACAGCGCGGGCACCGCCTCGCGATCAAGATTGCTCATAGGGCACAACTTAGTCCTGAGCAGCCGGGGCGGACAGGCCAACTCCCCGACCCGGGCCCGGCCGGCGCCGCCGCCGTGCGGCGGCGCCGGTGTCAGAGCTCGGAGCCGCTGTCGAGCGCGGCGTAGTACGCGCCCACCTCGTTCAGATACGCGGGGTCCGTGGTCTCGCTGTCGGTGGTGAACTGCGGCGCCTCCTTGACCTGGTCCTTGGAGTGCCCGACCGTCACCGTCCCGGCCTCGCGGTCGATCCGGGTGACGGCCCCGGCCGGGATCAGCACGCTCTTGCCGAACACCCACACTCCGGTGTCGACGACCAGGTGCTGCCGACCCGGCTGGTCCACGTGCCGGTCCACCTGGCCGATGACACCGTCGGTCGCCTCGACCGTGAATCCCGTCATGGGCTCCTGCCCCACCCCCTGGTGGCCGCTGCCGGGCGGATAGGCCCAGATGTCCTTCACCGCATGTGCTCCCTACTACTCGGGCGGCCGACCGCCGCCTGCTCACGTCAGGTCCGCTGCTGCCACTGGTTCCGTCACGTGCCGCCGGTCGCGGCACGTCCACGGATGTCGCTCAGCGACGGGGTGCTGAGAGTCGGCTCATTGTCCACCCCGTCGCCCCCTCCGAAGCCGCTCTTCGACGAGTCACCCGATACATCCGATATCCCGTCCCGGGCCGGGCATGCCACCGGACCCCCCACAGCAGTCATGGAATATTCAACTTTCTGCTGCCGTTGGAGGTGTCCAAGGAGGCACACAGTGGAGTTCACCTACTTCGACCACGGCACCGCGGCCGAGCGCTGGGAGCGCGCGGGCCAGTTCTTCGACGCCAAGGAGTACACGACGGCGGCCCGCATCCTCGCCCCGCTCGCCGACGAGGTCCCCGAGCAGGTCGCCCCGCGCCTGCTCCTGGCCCGCGCCTACTACCACTCGGCGCAGCTCCGCCGCGCCGAGGCCGAACTGCGCACGGTCCTGGACCTCGACCCCGTCGAGAACTACGCCCACCTGATGCTGGGCCGCACCCTGGAACGCCAGGGCCGGGACGCCGAGGCGGCGCCGCATCTGCGGATGGCGGCGGCATTGGCGGGGGAGTTCGCGGGCCAGGGCTCGGGAGAGTTCGCGGGCTAGGGCTCGGCGCGGGATGCCCGATCAGGGAGCGATGGGCCCGAGGAAGCCGTACCGCGTTGGCGCGGGACGGCTTCCCTCATCGTCGCCCTCCTCCGCGCGCGGGCGACAGAGCGATCACCGCCGCCGCCCCGCACACCCCGCCGCACGCCGCGAAGAGCGTGCCGGTCCCCCATGCGGCGGCGATCAGTCCGACCAAGGGGAAGAGCAGCGGGCCGAGCCCCAGGGTGCACAGGGACGTCACGGAGGTGACGCGTCCCAAGTACCGGGGCTCGGTCTCGTTGTGGAGCAGCGCGTTGCCCAGCACCATCCCCACACCCGAGACCGCGCCGAGGGTCGCCGCGCACGCCACGGCGGCGCCCGCGTCCGGGAGGCGGCCGAGCACTGTGGCCAGGGCGGCGGTGAGGGCAAGCGAGACGACCAGGGTGCCGTGGGCACCCGGTACGCGGGGGATCAGGGTGAGCGCCATGCCGGTCGCGGCGCCGCCGAGACTGAAGGCCGACAGGATCCAGCCGAGTGCCGCGGCGCCCCACTCGCGCTCGTCGGCGAGCAGGACGAGTCCGGCGGCCGTCGGACCGCTGAAGCACCACCAGGCTCGGCCCCCGCCGAAACGCCACCCTGCTCCGCTCCCGCCGAAGCACCACCAGGCTCCGCCCGCGCGGAAGCGCCACCCTGCTCCGCTCCCGCCGAAGCGCCGCCCTCCGCACCCTGGGTGAGCGGAAACGCCTGGAGGCGCACCGACACGTCGGCGGCGTCGGCCGCCTCGCTCGGGCGGGTGCGGTAGCGCTCGATGACAGCCGCCACCTCGCCCTTCATCGCGTCGAGTTCATGGGGCGCGAGCCGCAGCGTGAAGTCGCTGAACACGGCCGCGGCGAACCACTCGTCGGGCAGCGCCGGGACGGTCTCTTCGGCGGCGCGGCGCAGGGACTCGGCGTGGGCGAGGGCCACCGAGCGTACATAGGCGCGGCTGTCCGCCGCGCCCTGCGGACCGGCGGCAGCGGGGTCGTGACGCGCCGCCGCGGCGCGCAGCCGCAGCGCACGCGGGGAACTAAAGCGCATTAGTTCTTGCCGAGCTCTAGCCTGAACCCGTCTCCCTCGTCAGAATTGCCGGGACCTGGAACGGCCTTGTCCCGGTAATTCAGTGAATCTGGAGGAGAGTTCAGGATGAAGAGACGGAGCGTCCTTCTCGGTGCCCTCGCCCTGACGGTGACGTCGGGTGCGGCGGCCGCGGCCGCGCCCGGTGCCGCGCGGGGCAAGCGGGTCGTCGTGTACTACCAGACGCAGTACGCGAACGGCAGTTACGTCTCGCCCTTGGGTCTGACCAGGAACGGGACCGGGGTGACCGATGTCCTGGTGGCCGCGGTGCATCTCAATGACATCAAGGGGCCTTACGCGCCCGTGCACGTGAACGACGATCCGCCGGAGGCCGCGAAGTACGACCAGATGTGGCGGGATCTGAAGGAGATGCAGAGGCAGGGGGTGCATGTCCTTGCGATGGTCGGCGGAGCGGCGCCGGGGAGTTTCACTCGGCTCGACACTGAATTCGACACGTATTACCCGCTGTTGCGCGACTTCATTCGGCGGTACGGGCTCGACGGGGTCGACCTGGACGTGGAGGAGCGGATGTCCCTCGCGGGCATCGAGCGCGTCATCGACGCGCTGCGCGCCGACTTCGGGCCCGGCTTCCTGATCACGCTCGCGCCGGTGGGGTCCGCCCTCAGCGGGGGCGGGAACCTGTCGGGCTTCGACTACGAGCGGCTCTACCGCGAGCGGGGCGGTGACATCGCCTGGTTCAACGCGCAGTTCTACAACGGCTGGGGCAGCATGGCGTCCACGGCGAGCTACGCCGCGGTGATCCGGCGCGGGCTGATACCTGCGTCCAAGGTGATCGCGGGCACCCTGACCGACCCCTCCAACGGCGGCAGCGGCTACGTCGCGCCGAGCCGGCTGAAGGCGACGATCCGCAGCCTGGTCGCCAGGTACCCGGACATGGGCGGCGTCATGGGCTGGGAGTACTTCAACTCGCAGCCGGGCGGTACCGCGCAGCCGTGGCGGTGGGCCGCGGAGGTGTCGTCGGCGCTGGGGCGGGGCCGCTGAGGGCCTGGCGCGTCGGGGCGAGTCGGGTCCAGAGGGGGGCCGGGGCGTCGGAGGTCGTTCCTCAGCCCCACAGCGCCTCGCCCCCCGCCACCCCCAGGAATGCCGCGCCCAGCCCCACCGCGACGCTGCAAACGACGTTCGCCGCGGCGGCCAGCGGACGGTGGCCCTCGGCCAGCCGCCACGTCTCGTGTCCGAAGGTCGAGTACGTCGTCAGCGCTCCGCACAGGCCGGTGCCGAGGAAGAGCTGGGTGTGCGCGGACGCCGCGCCCGCGCTCGCGGCGCCGGTGACGAGGCCGAGGACGAGGCAGCCCACCGCGTTGACGGCGAACGTGCCCCAGGGGAAGGCGGGGCCGAACCGGGCGCGCGTCCCCCGGTCGGTCAGGTACCGCAGCGGAGCGCCGATCGCCGCGCCCGCCACCACACACAGCCAGTTCACCGTCTGCCCGCCTTCCGCCGCACCGCCTGGACCCGCCGCACCGCCAGGACCCGCCGCACCGCCAGGACCCGCGGTGTCGCCAGGGCCCGGCGCGTCGCCACCGTCGCCGCCCCCACCGCCGCGAGCGCGGTCAGCGGCGTCAGGGCCAGGTGGAGCAGGCCCGTGCCCAGGTGACCGTCGTCGAGGAGCCGCTCGGTGTCCACCGCGTACGTGGAGAAGGTGGTGAAGCCGCCGAGCACCCCCGTGCCGAGGAACGGCCGGACCAGGCGGTGGACGGGCGTCCGGGCCGCGGCGATCAGCGCCATCAGGACGCCGATGAGCGCGCACCCCACGGCGTTGACGGCGAACGTCGTCCAGGGGAAGCCGCCCGGCGCCATCGGCCACAGCAGGCCCGCGCCGTAGCGGGCGGACGCCCCGGCCGCACCGCCCGCGGCCACCGCGGCGAGGACCGGCCACCCGTCGCGCGGCGCCGCCACCGTCCCACTCATCCGTCTCCCGTTTTCCTGTCCCCGCGTGTCATCCGTGTGCCGCCCGTGTCCTCGGCCGCACCCACATTGTGGCGCGCGGCGGTGCGTGTGAGGTCACCGGGACGGCTGTGGCGTGCGGAAACTCGGTGGACAACGGATCGCCCGGTGGGTGGGATGAGGTCTTCGCGGATCCGGTGGCCACGGCCGCCGGGCCGTGTCCGGTCGAGTCGCGTCGAGGAGAGTCCGTGTCAACTGGTGGTACCGGCAAGCCGTTCGCGTACGAGGAGTACGAGGATCACGACGACTTCGAAGACCACGAGGATCATGAGGAAGACGACGGCGAGGGCGAGGACGGGGACGTCCGCATCGACGAGGCGCTGGTGCGGCGGCTGCTGACCGCGCAGTTCCCGCAGTGGTCGCACCTGCCGATCCGGCCGGTGCCGCGCTCGGGCATGGACAACGTCACGTACCGCCTGGGCGACGAACTGACGGTGCGGCTGCCGCGCTACGAACGCTGGGTCGGGCAGGTCGAGCGCGAGCAGCGCTGGCTTCCGTGGCTCGCGCCGCAGTTGCCGCTCGCCGTGTCCCGGCCCGTGGCGCACGGGAAACCGGGCGAGGGCTATCCGTTCCCGTGGTCGGTCTGCCGGTGGCTCGATGGCGAGCCCGCGACGACGGACGGCCTGGCCGATCCGCGCCGGACGGCCGTGGAACTCGGCGAGTTCGTGACCGCGCTGCGGGCGATCGACGCCACGGGCGGGCCCGAACCTCAGTGGAGCAACGCCTTCCGCGGCGCCCGGGTCGGCGCCGAGTGCGACGCGCTGACCGCCGACTCCCTCGTCCGCTCCAAGATCGCGAAGCTGCGCGGGACGGTCGACACGGACGCGGTCACCGCCGTGTGGGAGCAGGCCCTGGCCGCCCCCGCGTGGGACCGGCCGCCGGTGTGGCTGCACGGCGACCTCGCCACCGGCAACCTCCTGTCCGTCGACGGCCACCTCACCGGGGTGATCGACTTCGGCACGCTGGCCGTGGGCGACCCCGCGTGCGACCTGATACCGGCGTGGATGTTCCTGCCCGCGGCGGCCCGCGCGACGTTCCGCGAGGCCGTCGGCGCCGACGACGCGATGTGGGCACGGGGTCGCGGGATCGCCCTCGCCGGGTCGCTGCCGGTGCCGGACGACCCGTTCTTCCAGCAGGATCCGGCCCGGGTGACGACGGCGCTGCGGCATCTGGAGGGGATCCTCGCGGACGGGGGGTGACGCAGGGGCGTACGGGGTGCGCGGGGCGGCGTCGGCTGTCCCGAGTGACGTGGACAGCGGCCGGCCCTCGTCCCGGACCGCGCCCGCCCCGTCTCAGCGCCCCACGGCCCGCGCCAGCTGCGCCTTGTTCATCGACGAGCGTCCCTTGACGCCGCGCCGCTTGGCCTCCTCGTACAGCTGGTCGCGGGTCGGGCCCTGGGCGCCGCTGTGCGAGCGCAGGCCTCCCCTGCGGCTCGACGAGATGTCCTTCGTCGACGTACGGGACGCGGTCTTGGCCTCGCCGCTGCGCGCCCGCTCCTTGTTCACGGTGCGCGCCGCGATCTCCCGCGCCCGGGCCGGCTTCTCGCCGCGCTCCTCGGCGCTGTCCTTGATGTGTTCGTACTGCCGCTCGCGTTTGGCGTTCGACCCTCGTGGCACGGCCGTGCTCCTTCCTCAGCGGGCCCCCGGCCGCCGTGCGGTCCGGGCCGAGGGCGGGACGTCCACGTGTAACCGCTCGGCGGAAACGTCAAACCAGGGTTGTTTCCCCAGGGCCGCCCCGGGCACCCGCCGCCCCATGGATGAGGTACCGCTGCGACAGGAGTGGATTCACCGGGCCGCGTGCGCGGACGCCGACCCCGAGCTGTTCTTCCCGGTGGGGACCACAGGACCGGCCGAACGGGACCAGGAGGAGGCCAAGCGGGTGTGCGCGCGCTGCCCCGTCATCGACCAGTGTCTCGCGTACGCGCTGGGGTCCGGGCAGACGTCGGGCGTCTGGGGCGGCAAGGACGAGGCGGAACTCGCGGAGCTGCGGCGCAAGCGGCGGGCGGCCGAGCGGTGGGAGGCCCGGCACGGCGTGCGCCGCGCCGGGTGACAGCCCGTTCCCCTCGGGCGGCCCTCAGCCCCGGTACGTCTCCAGGAGGCGCAGCCACACCTCGCTGATCGTCGGGTACGCCGGGACCGCGTGCCACAGCCGCTCGATGGGGACCTCGGCGGCGATGGCGACCGTGGCGGAGTGCAGGAGTTCACTGACGCCGGGGCCGACGAAGGTGACGCCGAGGAGGATCTCGCGGTCGAGGTCGACGACCATGCGGGCGCGGCCTCGGTAGCCGTCGGCGTAGAGGCCGGAGCCCGCCACCGAGGCGAGGTCGTGATCGACGGCGCGGACGCGGTGTCCGGCGGCCTCGGCGGCCGCGAGGGTGAGGCCCGCGGAGGCGGCCTCGGGGTCGGTGAAGACGACCTGGGGGACCGCGTCGTGGTCGGCGGTGGCGCTGTGGCTGCCCCAGCGGTCGGTCTCCAGGAGGGGGACCTTCCGGGCGCGGGCCGCGATGGCGGCGCCCGCGATCCGGGCCTGGTACTTGCCCTGGTGGGTGAGGAGCGCCCGGTGGTTCACGTCCCCGACGGCGTACAGCCAGTCGCTGCCCGTCACCTTGCAGCTGTCGTCGACGGTCAGCCACGCGCCGGGCTCCAGGCCGACCGTCTCCAGGCCGAGGTCGTCCGTGCGCGGGGCGCGGCCGGTGGCGAAGAGGATCTCGTCGGCCTCGACGGTGGCGCCGTCGTCGAGGGTGACCGTGAGGGTGGCGCCCTCGCGGTGGACCTCGCGCACGGAGGTGTCCGTGCGGACGTCGGCGCCCGCCTCGCGCAGCGCGTCGGCGACGAGTTCCCCGGCGAACGGCTCCATCTTGGGCAGCAGCCCCGCACCCCGGACGAGCAGCGTCACCCGCGACCCGAGGGCCTGCCACGCCGTGGCCATCTCCACGCCGACCACGCCGCCGCCCACCACGACGAGGCGGCCGGGGACCCGGTCGGAGCTGGTCGCCTCGCGGCTGGTCCAGGGCTTGGCTTCGGCGACGCCCGGCAGGTCGGGGACGACGGCGCGGCTGCCGGTGCACACGGCGACGGCATGGCGGGCGACGAGCCGCCGGAGCGTGCCGTCCCCGGCGGTGACCGTGACCTGCCGGGTGCCCGCGAGACGGCCCTGGCCGCGGTAGAGGTCCACGCCGATGGAGCCGAGCCAGCCCACCTGGCCGTCGTCCTTCCAGTGCGAGGTGTAGTAGTCGCGGTGGGCGAGCACCGCGGCCGCGTCGAGGTCGCCTTCGACGAGGTGGCGAAGGCCCGGTACGCGGCGGGCGTCGGCGCGGGCCACGGCCGGGCGGAGCAGGGCCTTGCTGGGCATGCAGGCCCAGTACGAGCACTCGCCGCCGACGAGTTCGCTCTCCACGATCGCCGCGCTCAAGCCGTGCGCGCGGACGCGGTCGGCGACGTTCTCACCGACCGGTCCCGCGCCGACGACCACGACGTCGTAGGTGATGGTTTCGCTGGCTTCCGTGGCATCCGTCATGAGCACAGTCTGGTCCCAGGTGTGCGGTGTGGCCACACGGGTACGCGCGCGGAATACGGCCGTCGCCCCGGCCGTTGTGCACGACGGCTTCGCCCTCATCAGGAAGAGAGAAAACCATGAGCAGCACGACAGTGGAGCTCACGAAGGAAAACTTCGACCAGACGATGACGGACAACGAGTTCGTCCTGATCGACTTCTGGGCGTCCTGGTGCGGGCCCTGCCGCCAGTTCGCCCCGGTCTACGAGAAGGCCGCGGAGGCCAATCCGGACCTGGTCTTCGGCAAGGTCGACACGGAGGCGCAGCCGGAGCTCGCGGCGGCGTTCGGCATCCAGTCGATCCCGACGCTGATGATCGTCCGCGATCAGGTCGCGGTGTTCGCGCAGCCCGGCGCGCTGCCGCAGGAGGCCTTGGAGGACGTCATCGGCCAGGCCCGCAAGCTGGACATGGACGAGGTGCGCAAGTCCGTGGCGGAGCAGCAGGCCAAGGAGCAGGAGCAGTAGGAGGGAGCAGGAGGAGCGGTTCGGGGGCGCTCTCGCGGGCGTGCGGACGCGGCCCGCTCCGGCGGGCCGCGTCTCAGCTCGACTCGCGGTGCACCACGCTGGCCCCCAGTACGTCGTGCACCTCGGGCCGCCCGCCCGGCTCCCGGACCACCCGGTCGACGAGCTCGGCGAGCCCGCGGCCCGACGGCAGCTCGATGCGGACGCTGCTCAGGCGCGGGCGCAGGAGCCGGGCCAGCATCAGGTCGTCGGCGCCGACGACGGCGACGTCGTCGGGGACGGTGACGCCCTCGTCCTGGAGGGCGCGCATCAGGAGCATGGCGTACTCGTCGTTGTACGCGAAGACCCCGTCGAGGCCGAGCGACCGCCAGCCGTCGACGAGGCGGGCCGCGGAGTCCTCGGTGTAGGCGAGCGGCAGCTCGGTCACCGCACAGCCCTCGACGGTGCGGGCGGCGGCGCGCACGCCGTCCAGGCGCGGCCGGGAGAAGGCTTCGAGGCCGGGTTCCTCGGGGACGACGACACCGATGCGGCGCCGGCCCTGGGCCAGCAGGTGCGCGGCGGCCGCGCGGCCGACCAGGCGCTGGTCCATGAGCAGGGCATGGGCGCCGTCCGCCCGCTGCGGGCCGAGGGTGAAGACGGCTTTGGCGCCGGAGCGTTTGAGCACGGCGACGCCGCGGGCGCCGAGCGCGATGGCGTCGGGCGCGAGGACGGCGACGGGGCGCAGCTCCGCCCAGGCGCGGGCGGCCTCCTCGCCGGTCAGGCCGAGGCTGCCGTACTGCACCACGGTGTAGTCGAACCGGCTGAGCGCCCACTGGAGTTCGTTGATGAACTCGCTGAAGAGCGGGCCGACGGCGATCTGCGGGGTCGGCATGAGGACCATGCGGCTGTGCCCGGCGCGCAGGCTGCGGGCGGCGGCGTGCGGGACGTACCCCAGTTCTTTGGCGGCCGCGTGGACGCGGCGGCGGGTGGGCTCGCTGATCCGGACGGCGCTGGTGTTGTTGAGGACGTAGCTGACGGTCGCGCGGGAGACGCCCGCGAGGCGGGCGACGTCGGCGCTCGTCGGGACGGAGTGCGGCGTGCCCTGCGGCACGGAGTCGGGCGGGGAGTTCGGCGCGTCCGGCGCCGGGACCGGCGCGGGCTGCTGCTTCGGTATCTGCACCATGACCCTCGCAATCCTTCCAGACGGCCCCGGGGCGCACCCAGGCGGGCGCGGGGGCGCTGCCGGGCAGGCGGCGGGGCACGGCCGCGCACGCCGTCGTGCCTGGTCGCGCGGCCTGTCACGCACGCCTGCGACGGCGCACGCACGGCCCTGGGGGAGCGTCGCACGCCTCCCCCGCGCGCCGCCGAGGGGGCGGGGCACACCCGGCGGGCGGCGTGAACTCCCCCGCCCGGATACCGCGTTGGGCCGCCGGAGGCTACCGTTCGGTCACATGCCCGACCGGGCCGTCGGCCCCCGGCCCCTCCCCCGCCCGCTCCGATGCCCCGCTTCCCCCACCTCACGGCCGAGCCGCCCCCCCTGGAAGGTGCCCCCACATGACCGCCGACCGTTCCGCGGGACTCGCGGAGACCGCCCGTGTGCTCGCCGAAGGCCGGGTGACCGCACGGGAGTTGACCGAGCGGGCGCTCGCCCGGATCGAGGCGGCGCAGCCCCGCCTCAACGCCTTCCGGGTGGTGCGCGCCGAGGCCGCGAGGGCCGAAGCGGAGGCCGCCGACCGGGAGTTGGCGGCGGGCAGGCGGCTGCCGCTGCTCGGGGTGCCGGTGGCGGTGAAGGACGACACCGACGTGGCAGGCGAACCCACGGCGTTCGGCTGCCCCGGGGACTTCCCGCCGATGGCCGAGGACGCGGAGGCGGTGCGCAGACTGCGGGCGGCCGGAGCCGTCATCGTCGGCAAGACCAACACGTGCGAGCTGGGGCAGTGGCCGTTCACGGAGGGCCCGGCCTTCGGCGACACCCGCAATCCGTGGCACACCGGGCACACGCCGGGCGGCTCGTCGGGCGGCTCGGCGGCCGCGGTCGCCGCGGGCCTGGTCCCGGCGGCCCTCGGCTCGGACGGCGCGGGCTCGGTGCGGATCCCGGCTGCGTGGACGCACCTCGTCGGGATCAAGCCGCAGCGCGGGCGGATCTCGACGTGGCCGTGGCCGGAGGCCTTCAACGGCATCACGGTCAACGGCCCGCTGGCGCGCACCGTCGCCGACGCCGCCCTGCTCCTGGACGTGGCCAGCGGCAACCACGCGGACGACCTGCACCAGCCGCCGCCGATCCGCGCCGCCGACGCGGCCACGCGGGAGCCGGGGCGGCTGCGGATCGCCCTCTCCCTCGGCATGCCGTTCACGGCGACACCGAAGCGGCTGCACCCGCTGGTGCGCGGCAAGGTCGTGGCGCTCGCGGAGCGGCTCGCGGCGCTGGGCCACGACGTGTCCGAGGCCGACCCGCGCTACGGCCAGATCGGGCTCGCCTTCGTGCCGCGGGCCACGGCGGGCGTGGCGGACTGGGTGCGCCGAGTGCCCGACCCGTCGCTCCTGGACCCGCGCACCCGGGAGGCCGCACGCCTGGGGCGGCTGCTCGGCGGCGCGCCGCTGCGGCTCTCGCGGCGGGCGGAGGCGACGCTGCACCGCAGGGTCGGGGCCGTCTTCGACACGTACGACGTGGTGCTCGCGCCGACGACGGCGACCCCGCCCCCGCCGGTGGGCACCCTGGCCGCGCTCAGCGGCTGGCGCACCGACCAGGCGATGATCGCGGCCTGCCCGTACGCGTGGCCCTGGAACGTGCTCGGCTGGCCCGGCGTGAACGTGCCCGCGGGCCGCGTCACGGGCGGCCTGCCGGTCGGCGCCCAGCTGCTCGGCCCCGAGGGCAGCGAGCCCCTGCTGATCTCGCTGGCGGCGCAGCTGGAGGACGACTTGCGCTGGCACGAGGACTGGCCGACGCCGCTGGCGGACGCGCAGGCGGCGCCGTGAAGGCGTAGGAGCCCCGCTGCCGCAGCGGAGCCCCGCTGCGCGGAGGAGCCCGCACGCCGCATGGGCGACGGCCCGATGCGCCCCGCCACCCCGGGAGCGCGGCACACCCGGCACGCCCCCGCACGCCCGCCGCGTGGATCCGGCAGCCCAGGGGCCCGCCCCGCCCGCCGAAAACCCCGTGCGGCCGCAGCCCCGCCCGCCTACCGTCCACAGCGTGCAGATCTACGAGATCCGAATCCATGGCGTCGCCGGGACCGACGCCGCGCTCGCCCTCCAGGAGCCGCTCGCCCGGCTCCTGTGCCCCGTCGAGGACCACGACGGGCCCTGCGAGGTGCCGTGGGGCTTCACGCTGGCGGACGCGCGGGGCCCGGACGGCCCCGAGTCCGTGCTCGTCCTCGGCGTCTTCGCGAGCGCGGAGAAGGCCACGGAGATCAGGGACCGGGTGCGGGCGTTCGTGGGCGAGGCGCACCCGACGGTCCTGCGGGAGGCCGTCACGGACGCCTTCGACGAGCTGGCTGAGCAGTACCGGATCGAGCAGGGCCTGGGCTGGGGCGGGCACCGGCCCGACCGCTGACCGCCCTGCCCCGCGGCCACGGGTTGTTCGCCCTCCCCCGGGCGTGCGCCCCGCCCCCGCAGTGCCTCAGGCCGACGTCCGCCCCGCCGTCCCCGGGGCCCCGAAAGCCCGCTCGAAGGCCCGGCGCGTCGTCTCGCCCCGGGTCCGGTCGAGGACCCCGAAGACCACGTGGTCGAAGTAGCCGGCGAACCGGCCGCCCTCCCCCAGCGGTACCCGGAACGCCTCGGCCACCTGGGCCGGATCGTTCTGGAACACCCCGCAGCCCCAGGCGCCGAGCACGAGCCGACGGTAGCCGCAGGCCGCGGCGGTCTCCAGGACGCGTTCGGCGCGGGCGGCGAGCGCGCCGGGCAGCGCGTCGGCCCGCTCGGGCGCCGTGCGCCGCACCACTCCGGCGTTGGGCGCCGGCGAGGTGAGGAACCCGGTCGCGTACGCGTCGCCGAGGAGGTTGCCGCGGTCGTCGCGGAAGACGGGCACGGCGGGCGCGTGGATGACGCGGTCGCTGTAGAACGGGTCGCGGTGGGCGCGGTGGTGGTCGTAGAAGCCGCGCTGTTCCAGGAGGCAGGCGTACAGCGCGGAGGACCGGCAGAGCGCCTCCTCCTGCGCCTGCGCGCCGTTCAGGAAGCCGCCGCCCGGATTGCGGGCGGAGGCGAAGTTCAGGACGACGACCCCGTCCTCGCCCGCGCCGTGCAGCCGGTGGGCGGCCTCAAGGCTGGACTCCCCCGTGACCTCGACGGTCGTCGGGCCCGGTGGGCGCGGGGGCACGTCGACGGGGTCCGGGCCGTACACGCGGGTCCCGGCCCGCGCGGCGGCCACCGCCTCCGCCAGCTCCACGCGCCGTCCGTCCGGCGCCGTGTACGCCCCGACGGCGACGATGTCCACCGTGTCCTGCGCGATCGCGCGCAGCCGCGCGCTCACCGGCGCCGCTCGCCGGGCGCCGCCGCGCTCCGCGTGCCGTGTGCCGCGCCGTCCCCCATGCTGGACATGGCCCCGCCCCCGGTCCTCCCGGCGGTCCCGGTGCCGTGTCCTCGTGCATACCCCGTGTCGAACATGAACAGATGGTGTGCCGCGCCTGTCGGCCGTCGCAACGGCATTTCCCGGCCATGAGGGCAGTCTTGTGCGAAATAGGTTGAAGGCCTTGGGTGTTACGAGCGCTGCGCGGGCAGTCCGCCCGCGCGGGCCGAACAGGAGGACCCGCGACATGCCAGAGGGAGACTGTACGAAACGCCGAGCCCGCCTCGGCGAAGCCGTCACGGAGGCCGAGATAGAGGCCCTGGTGCGCGGCATCTGCTTCAAGACGGGCCCACCCACCGTCACCGGTGTGGAGCTGGAATGGCTCCTGCACGCACCGGACACCCCCCGTACGCCCGTGTCGTCCGCCCGTGTCGAAGCCGCTCGCACGGCACTGCGGACCAAGACCCTGCACTCGACGGTCACCGTCGAACCCGGCGGCCAGCTGGAGCTCAGCTCGCTTCCCGCCGCGTCCCTCATGGAGTGCGTGTCAGCCGTATCGGCCGATCTGGCCGTCGTCCGCGACACACTCCGCACCCTGGACCTGACCCTCACCGGCCTCGGCGCCGACCCCTTCCGCGCGCCCGCGCGGATCCTGCACGAGCCGCGCTACGACGCGATGGAGAGCTGGTTCGACCGCACCGGCGAGGCGGGGCGACGCATGATGTGCTCCACGGCGTCCGTGCAGATCTGCCTGGACGCCGGGTACGAGGAGCCGGGGCCGCTGGGCTACGCGCGCCGCTGGCGCCTGGCCCATCTGCTCGGCCCCGTCCTGGTCGCCGCGTTCGCCAACTCCCCGCTGCAGGAGGGCCGCCGCACCGGCTGGCGCTCCACACGGCAGGCGGTGTGGGCGGGCATCGACCCGGGCAGGTCGGGGGCGCCCACCCTCGACGAGGAGCCGCGGGCCGCCTGGACCCGGCACGCCCTGGACGCGCCCGTGATGTGCGTGCGCACCGAACCCGCCGACGAGGCGCCCTGGCTGGTCCCCGACGGCCTGAGCTTCCGGGCCTGGGCCCGCTCCGGTGCGCCGCGCCCGCCCACCCGTGCCGACCTCGACTACCACCTCACCACGCTGTTCCCACCGGTCAGACCGCGCGGCCACCTGGAGTTGCGGATGGTCGACGCGCAGCCCGGCGAGGACGGCTGGATCGTCCCGCTCGCGGTGACGAGCGCGCTGTTCGACGACGCGGGCGCCGCGGAGACGGCCTACCGCACCGTCAAGCCCCTGGCCGAGCGGGCGGGCGCCACGCCGCCGCCGCACAGCCCGCTGTGGCTGGACGCGGCGCGCCACGGACTGGCCGATCCGGAGCTGCACGAGGCCGCCGCGGCCTGTTTCGCCGCCGCGCTGGAGGCGCTGCCGAGGCTCGGCGCCGACCGGCACGTCCTGTCGGTCGTCGCGGCGCACGCCGACCGCTATGTGACCCACGGCCGCTGCCCCGCCGACGACCTGCTCGAAGCGGCACACCCGGACGCGGCACACCCGGACACCGCGCACCCGCAGGCGGCGCACGGCGCCGACGCGCACCTGGACGAGGCCCCTCTCCTCGGGAAGGACACACACCGATGACCGGTTCCACGACGGGACCCACGGACGGATCCCCGGCCGACCCCGAGGCGCTGCGGGCCCGCGCGCAGAGCGCGCTGCTCGCCGCACGCGAGCGCACCGCGCTGCTCACCTCCTGTGTCGACGACGGTGAACTGACCGCGCAGCACTCGCCGTTGATGTCCCCGCTGGTGTGGGACCTCGCGCACATCGGCAACCAGGAGGAGCAGTGGCTGCTGCGCGCGGTCGGCGGGCGCGAGGCGCTGCGGCCCGAGATCGACTCGCTGTACGACGCGTTCGAGCACCCTCGGGCCACCCGGCCCTCGCTGCCGCTGCTCGCCCCCGACGAGGCCCGCCGGTACGCCTCCGACGTGCGGGGCCGCGCGCTCGACGTGCTGGAGAGCACGCCGTTCCACGGCTCGCTGCTCACCGACGCGGGCTTCGCCTTCGGGATGATCGCGCAGCACGAACAGCAGCACGACGAGACGATGCTGATCACCCATCAGCTGCGCGCGGGCGCTCCCGCGCTCACCGCACCGGACCCGGACCCGGCGCCCCTGTTCACGGGCCCGCCCGAAGTGCTCGTGCCCGGCGGCCCGTTCATGATGGGCACGTCGGCCGAGCCGTGGGCGCTCGACAACGAACGCCCCGCGCACCAGCGCTTCGTACAGCCGTACTTCATCGACACCACGCCGGTCACCAACGCCGCGTACCAGCGTTTCATCGACGACGGCGGCTACGACGAGCCGCGCTGGTGGCACGAGCGCGGCTGGGAGGCGGTGCGCCGCAACAAGCTGACGGCGCCGCTGTTCTGGCGGCGCGAGGCGGGTCAGTGGCTGCGGCGGCGCTTCGGCGCCCTGGAGCCGGTGCCGGCCGACGAGCCGGTGCTGCACGTCAGCTGGTACGAGGCGGACGCGTACGCGCGCTGGGCCGGACGGCGGCTTCCGACCGAGGCCGAGTGGGAGAAGGCCGCGCGCCACCACCCGGGCGAGGACCGGTCGCTGCGCTATCCCTGGGGCGACGCCGATCCGACGCCGGAGCGGGCGAACCTGGGGCAGCGGCATCTGCGCCCGGCGCCCGCGGGCAGTTATCCGCTGGGCGAGTCGCCGCTCGGCGTACGGCAGTTGATCGGCGACGTGTGGGAGTGGACGGCCAGCGACTTCCTGCCCTACCCGGGCTTCGTGGCCTTCCCCTACCGCGAGTACTCGGAGGTGTTCTTCGGCGGCGACTACAAGGTCCTTCGCGGCGGCGCCTTCTCCGTCGACGCGGTGGCGTGCCGGGGCACGTTCCGCAACTGGGACCATCCGGTGCGGCGGCAGATCTTCTCCGGCTTCCGCACGGCGCGCGACGTCACGGCCGCCGAGACCTCCGAGGGGGTTCTCTGATGTGCCGTCATCTCGCCTTCCTGGGCGAGCCCGAGGCGCTCGGCGCCCTGCTCGTGGATCCCGCGCACAGCCTGTTCCGGCAGTCGTGGGCGCCGCGCAGGCAGCTGCACGGGACGGTCAACGCGGACGGTTTCGGCGTCGGCTGGTACGCGGACGGCGATCCGGTGCCGGCGCGCTACCGCAGGTCCGGGCCGATCTGGGGCGACCAGTCCTTCGCCGACCTGGCCCGGGTGGTGCGCTCCGGCGCGCTGCTCGCCGCGGTGCGGGACGCCACCGAGGCGGGGGCGGACGGGGAGGCCGCGGCGGCGCCGTTCGCCGCGGGGCCCTGGCTGTTCAGCCACAACGGCGCGGTGTCCGGCTGGCCCGACTCGCTCGCCGCGGTCGCGACCGCGCTGCCGCCCGCCGACCTGCTGTCCCTGGAGGCGCGCTGCGACTCGGCCCTGGTGTGGGCGCTCGTCCTGGAGCGGCTGCGGCGCGGCGACGAGGCGGCACAGGCCCTCGGCGACGTCACCGTGGAGGTCGCGAGGGCGGCGCCCGCCTCGCGTCTGAACCTCCTCCTGACCGACGGCGAGACGATCGCCGCGACGGCCTGGGGCGACACCCTCTGGTACCTGACCGAACCGGGCCGCCGCACCGGCCGCACCGTCGTCGCCTCCGAGCCCTACGACGACGACCCGGCCTGGCGCGAGGTGCCCGACCGCACCCTGCTCGCCGCGACGGGCACCGACATCCTGCTGACCCCGCTCAAGGAGCCCACCGCGTGAGCCCGTTCCTGCTGACCCGCACCCTGCCCGAGGACGCCGCGAGCGCAGCCCTGCGCGCCGACGTCCTGCACGGCCTCACCAAGTCCCCCAAGTCGCTGCCGCCCAAGTGGTTCTACGACGCGCGCGGCAGCGCCCTGTTCGACGAGATCACCACGCTGCCCGAGTACTACCCGACGCGGGCCGAGCGGGAGATCCTCATCGCCCGTGCCGCCGAGATCGCCGCGGTGACGGGCGCGCGCACCCTCGTCGAGCTGGGCTCGGGCTCCTCCGAGAAGACCCGCCACCTGATCGACGCGATGCCGTCCTTGCACACCTACGTCCCGGTCGACGTCAGCGAGTCCGCGCTCACCGGCGCGGCCGACACGCTGCTCGCCGAGCGGCCCGCCCTCGATGTGCACGGCCTCATCGCCGACTTCACCCGTGGCCTCGCGCTGCCCGGCACCCCCGGGCCCCGTCTGGTCGCGTTCCTCGGCGGCACCATCGGCAATCTGCTGCCCGCCGAGCGCGCCGCGTTCCTGACGTCGGTGCGCGGCCTGCTGTCCCCCGGTGACGCGCTGCTCCTCGGCACGGACCTGGTCAAGGACGAGGGGGTGCTGGTGGCGGCGTACGACGACTCGACGGGCGTGACCGCCGCGTTCAACAAGAACGTCCTGCACGTCATCAACCGTGAGCTGGGCGCGGACTTCGACCCCGACGCGTACGCCCACGTCGCCGTCTGGGACCGCGAGCACGAGTGGATCGAGATGCGGCTGCGGTCCCGCGCCGACCAGACCGTGAAGGTCCCTGCGCTCGACCTCGCCGTGCACTTCGAGGAGGGCGAGGAGCTGCGCACGGAGATCTCCGCGAAGTTCCGCGAGGAGGTGGTGAAGTCGGAGCTCGCGGCGGCGGACCTGTCGCTGACCCACTGGTGGACGGACGAGCGGGCGCGGTTCGCGCTGTCGCTGAGCACGGTGTCCGGGGCCAGGGCCTGATCCCGGCCGCGGGGCCGGTGAGGCCGGGCGCGAGGGCACTCGCACCCGGCCGGCACGGCCGCACGGCCCCGTCGGCGCGCCTCAGTGCCCCGCGGGGTCCAGCGTCTTGGTGATCCGGGCGGACGCGGCCTTGGCCTCGCGGGCCGGATCACCTCCGGCGAGCACCTTGGACATGTACGCCTTTATGGGGTTGTCGGCCTCCACGGCGGCCCACGCGGGCGACGTGGGCGTGGCCCGTCCCCGTGCGGCGCCCGCCGCCATCGCGGCGACCCCGGCCTCGCCGGACACGGCGGACGCGAGGGTCGTCTTGTTCGGGACGTAGTCCATCGTGCGGGCCAGGTCCTTCTGCCACTTGTCCCCGGCGAGGGCCTTCACCACCTCGACGGCGCCCTTGCGCTCGTCGGTGCCCTCGCGCACGACGAGGTCGGAGCCGCCGGTGAAGACGGCGCCGGGCTTGCGGGCGCTCTTGCCGGGGATGGGGAAGTACCCGAGCTTGCCCTTGAGCTTCGGGTTCTTCGCCTCGATGGCGCGCGCGGTGCCGGGCACAGCGATGATCTGCGCGACGTCGCCCTTGGCGAACACGCCGGACTGCGGCGGGTGTTCCTCGTCGGCGTCGGGCGGCCCGTCGCCGAGCGCCTGGAGCTGCTTGTAGAACTCCATGCCGCGCAGCGCGGCGGGCGTGTCGAGGGTGCCCTGCCAGGATCCCGGCTTCCCCTCCTTGGCCAGGTCGCCGCCCTCGTCCCAGATGAATCCGGCGAGCGTGTACCAGTCCTGGCCGGCCAGGTAGAGCCCCTGGTCGCCGCCGGAGTTCAGCCGCCGGGTGTCCGCGAGCCACTGCTCGCGCGTCTTCGGGGGCTGCTGGATCCCGGCCTGCGCGAACAGGTCCTTGTTGTAGATGACGACGCGGTTGGCGGCGTACCAGGGGATGCCGTACTGGCCGCCGTCGTAGCGCCCCGGCTCGGCGAGGCCCGGCAGCCAGTCCTCCATGCCGAGGTCGCGCGCGGACTCCAGGGTGAGGTCCGCGAGGCCGCCCTCGTCGACGTACTGGGCGACCTGGGTGTTGCCGACCTCGATGACGTCGGGTCCGTCGTCGTCCTTGAGGGCGGCCTTGACCTTCTCGCCGATGCCCGTCCACTCCTGGACGCGGATGTCCAGGTCGATGGTGCCGTGCCGCTTCTCGAAGTCCTCCGTGAACCGCTTCACGAAGGCGTCCGACGCGCTGCCGCGCATCAGCCACACCTGCACGGTGCTGCGGTCGTCCTCGCCCCCGGGCAGGACGCCGCAGCCGGGCAGCAGGGCGGTGGAGGCGAGGGCCAGGGTGAGGGAGAGGGCGATGCGGAGGCGGCGGCGGTTCACGTCGGTCACTTTCTGCCTGCGGACAGGGCGGAGGGGCCCGACGTGGGGAAGAGCTTGAAGCTCGAACGGGTGTGCAGGATTTTGGTATGTACCAAGTCATCGGTCAAGGGGCGTGAAGGGATCCGTGACACTTCGGTGAAAGTTGCGTGCCCGCGAGGCTCCGCGCTCCCGCCGACAGGCCCCCGAGGCCCCCCGGCACTACCGTGGAGGGCACCGCAACGCCGCGGAGAGGAGAAGCCCGCTCATGTCCGACCACACCTACCGGGTCACCGAGATCGTCGGCACCTCGCACGAAGGCGTCGACCAGGCCATCCGCAACGGCATCGAACGCGCCGCCCAGACCCTGCGCGGCCTCGACTGGTTCGAGGTCACCCAGGTGCGCGGCCACATCGAGGACGGACAGATCCAGCACTACCAGGTCGGCCTCAAGGTCGGTTTCCGCCTGGAGGACTCGGCCTGAGCCACCGGGCCGCCCGAGCCGCCGGGCCCCGGCGCCGCCCGCCCCTCACGTACGGCCTTCGCGCTCCTGCGCGTCCCGCAGCTCCGCGGACGCGCTGCCCCAGCGCGCCCGCACCACCGTGAACCCGGCCCGCTCGGCGTCGACGCACACCAACTCGTCGTCGTCCACGAGCATGCGGATCTCCCGGTCGCGGGCGAGCGCCCGCAGGATCTCCAGCTTGGTGCGGCGCGCGGGCCGCCGGTCGTGGTCGGGCCGCATCCGGATCGGCCCCTCGGGCAGCCCCTGCGCGGCCAGCCACGCCTCGGTGTCGGCGCGGCAGCGCTCGGGCCGCCCGGTCAGGTAGACGATGTCGCAGTCCGCCGCGGTGTCCAGGGCGAGGCGCACCCCGGTCGGCAGCGGCGGGTCCTTGGGGGCTGCGGCGAAGAACGCCGCCCAGTCGCGCGGCTTGCGCTCCAGGAAGCGCTGGCGGTGCGCGGTGTCCGCGAGGGTGCCGTCGAGGTCGAACACGGCCAGGGGGCGCTGTGCCCCGGCGCCGTCGCGCTTCTTGCTCTTGTCGTGCGTCACGCCGTCAGCGTACGGAACACACGCAGCTGACGGCCCCGGCGCCTGGGTACGACTGAACCGTGCCCGGCCGAGGGGGCCGGAGCGGGACGGAGGACGAGGTGCGCGGAATCGCGATCGTGGGGGCGGGACAGGCGGGGCTGCAGTTGGGCCTCGGGCTCCTGGGGGCCGGGCACGAGGTCACGCTCGTCGCCGAGCGCCGACCCGAGGAGGTGCGCAGCGGCCGGGTCACCTCGACCCAGCTCATGTTCGGCCCGGCCCTGCGCATCGAACGGGCGGCGGGGCTCGCGCTCTGGGACGACACCGCGCCCGTGATGCCGGGGTTCGAGCTCAGCCACTGGGAGCCGGACGAGCGGGCGGACGCGCCCGTGCACCGGTTCGCCGCGGTGCTCGACGACGAGGTGCGCTCCGTGGACCAGCGGGTGAAGCTGGCCGCCTGGCTCGAGCTGTTCGAGGAGCGGGGCGGGCGCGTGGAGTACCGGTCCGTCGGTCCCGCCGAGGTGGCGGGCCTCGCCGCCGCGCACGACCTGACGGTCCTCGCCACCGGGCGCGGCCGGCTCTCCGCGCTCTTCGCGCACGACCCGTCCTGGCCGGTCCACGACCGGCCGCCGCGCACCCTCGCCTGCTTCTACGTCCGCGGTGTCGCCCACGACGACGCCGACCCGGCCGCCGGCTACGTCCGCACCACCGGCGTACCGTCCGCCGGTGACGTGATCATCATGCGGGCGCTCACGGTCAGCGGGCCCTGCGACATCGTGCTCTTCGAAGGCCGGTGGGGCGGGGCCTACGACTGCTGGGACGACCGCCCCGACGTCGCCGAGGGCTGGCGGCGTGCCCTCGAACTGCTGCGTACGCACGCGCCCTGGGAGTACGAACGCTTCCGCCACGCCGAACCCACCGACCCCGGCGCCGCCCTGTACGGCGCGATCACCCCGACGGTCCGCCGTCCCGTGGCGCGCGTGGACGGCGGCCGCGCCGTCCTCGGCATGGCGGACGCGCTCGCCGTCCACGACCCGATCACCGGCCAGGGCGCGAACAACGCCGCGCGCGCTGCGGCCAGTTACCTCGACGCCGTCCTCGGGCGCGGCGACCTTCCCTTCGACGAGCCGTGGATGCGGCGGACCTTCGACACCTACTGGGACAACGCCCGGCACACGCACGCCTTCACCGAGTTCATGGTGCGCGAACCACAGCCCGAGCAGGTGCGGCGCGCCATCGAGGCCGCCTTCGACCACCCGGAGGTCGCCCACCGGTTCGCCAACGGCTACGCCGATCCGTCGACGTACCGCGCGTGGCTGCTGGACCCGGACGGGGCGGACGCGTACCTGTCCCGGTTCACCAAGGGGTAGCCGGGCCCGTCGGGCCGCCTGCTGCGGCGAGGCCCCGGCTCGGCGAGGGCCGGGACACGGGAACGACGCTTCCCGCCGCGTGGCAGCGGGCGTCGCCCCTGAGCCGTCCGTCCCCGGGGCGCCCTTGCCGTCTCCCGCGCCGCAAGGGGACCGGGCGTCAGGGCGCCACGAGTCGCAGTGTCTCGATCGTGTCCCAGCCCCGGGCGGCGAGCCGTTGCTCCAGGGCCAGTTCGGCCTTGGCGCGCACCAGCAGGCACTCGGGAGGGTTCAGGTGCCGTGCGAAGGCGACAAGGATCTCCAGGGCGCTGTTGGCCAGGAAGTGCACCCCCGTGAGGTCGAGAAGGATCTCGCCCTCACGGGCCTGATCGGTCAGGGCGAGGGCCAGCGGTGCGCGATGGGTGCTGACGACCTCGCCGGTCAGTCGCACCCCCCGCCTGTCGGTGCTGGGCATGATGAGCAGAAGGTCGTCGACGAAATACCCACGCATGGGAAGTCCAGAATGCTGTGGTGCACCGCGGGGTGGGCGTGGCGGTTGAGGGGAGCCCGCCGGAGCGATCCTTGGCGCGGTGCGACGAGGCGGGCGCAGGGTCCCGCTGGATGCAGCCGCTGGCGGAGGGGCCCCTCTCCGGGTCCGAGAGATCGCCGGTAGGGCCGTCGTCGCGCTAACAACGACAACTCACCACGGTCTGCTACGGAGCGTACTCCCCTTCCCTCACGCCCGACAGGCCGTTACCGGACGGACCCGGCCACGCGGGGCGGAAAGGTCCACGGGATCACTCGTCGAAGACGCCCAGCCGGTGCGCGATGGCCGCGGCCTCCCCCCGCCCCGAAGCACCCAGCTTCGCCAGGATGTTGGAGACGTGGACGCTTGCCGTCTTCGGGGAGATGAACAGCTCCTCCGCGATCAGCCGGTTGCTCCGGCCGGCGGCCACCAGGCGCAGGACGTCCCGCTCCCGCGCGGTCAGCCCGAGGGCGGCCGCCGGGGGCGGCACCGGCTCCCCGTCCCCCTGCCGCAGCGGGATGCGGGCGCGCCCGGCCAGCGTGGCGATCTCCGCCCCGAGGGGCGCCGCGCCCAGCTCGCGTGCCACCGTCTCGGCCTGCCGCAGCAACTCACCGGCCGCATCGCGGGACCCGGTGCCGCCGTGGGTGATCAGGGCCTCCGCGAGCCGCAGCCGGGCCGTGGCGAGGAGCACCGGGCTGCCCAACTGCTCGACGGCGGCCACCGCCTCGGTCCAGAGGCCGGTGGCGTCACCGCCCTCGGCCGTGATCAGTTCGGCCTCGACCATCCGGGCCTGCGCGGCCCACAGCGGTACGAACTCGGGCTGGCCGCGCGTCGCCGCCCGGATCCGCTCCACCGCCGCCGCGCGCCCCGGCTCGGCCACCGCCTGCCCGCGGGCCCGCGCCTCCGCCGCCGCGGCCTCGTGGAGCAGCGGCCAGCCGTAGCGCTGGTGGCCGGAGGGGATGGCCTCGCCGACCGCGTCCGCGAGGAGGGTGCGGACGTCGAGGATCCGGCCGTCCGCGGCCGCGAGGGCGATGGCGATCCGGGCCACGGTCAGGGTGTGCTGCGGCTCCGGGTAGGGGCCGGACGTCCAGCCGTCGGCCTCGTCGAGGAGGCGCTGGGTCTCGTCGTACGCGCCCCTGACCAGGGCCAGGTCGGCCCGCTGCTCGGCCAGCTGCCCCCAGGTGCGGGCGCTGACCCCGCGGCGGCCGAGGGCCCGTTCGAGCACCGCGTCGGCTTCGGACCACCGGCCGAGGTGGGTGAGGGACTCGGCCAGGTTGCCGTCGACGAAGGAGGCGATGTCGGGCAGCCCGTGCCGGTCGGCCAGGACGGTGCCCTCCTCGGCGGTCGCGACGGCCTCGTCGAAACGGCCGATGCCGTGCAGGGCCGTGGCCACGTTGCCGTAGCCGCGCAGGACGACGTCCGTGTTGGCGGGCGTCAGCTCCCGGGCGCACACGTCGCGGGCCAGTTCCAGCCCCGCCTCCAGGTCGCCCGTGTCCATGATGAGCCAGGCCAGGGTCTGCTGCGCGGCCAGGCCGGTGGTCTCGGCGCCCGTCAACCGGCAGAGCTCCACGGCTTGTTGGGCGACCTCGAGCGCCGTCGGCCCCGGCCGGTGCACGGCGTACCAGTACGCCGCGTGCATCAGCACTTCGGCGTGGACGACGGACGGCGGCAGGCCCTTCACCAACTCCTGGGCGCGGGCGATCTCGTCCCAGCCGTCGGAGCGGGAGAGCGCGCGCATCAGCCGATGGCGCTCGGCCCAGAACCAGGCCGCACGGACGGGATCTCCGCCGTCCGGGCGGGCCCGGGAGCCCGGGGAAGCGTCGCCCTCCAGCGTGCGCAGCGCCCGCTTGCAGAGCGCGAGGGCCCGCTCCCGCTCGCCCGCGAGGCGCGCGGCGACGGCGACCGCGGCGAGCAGGTCGACGAAGTCCCCCGGGACGTCCGGGGAGACGGCCAGGCCCAGGCCGTCCTCGACGCCCTTCCGCATCGTCCGGCGGCGCAGCTCCTCGGGGGTGTCGTCCCACAGTTCAAGGGCACGTTCGAGGAGCTGGTGCTGCTCGGCGAACGCGTGCCGTCCCCGGGCCGCGGCGGCCGCCCCGATCACGGCGGGCAGGGCCCGGGCCGGGTCGCGGGCGCCGAACCAGTAGCCGGCCAGGCGTCCGGCCAGCTCCTCGGACCGTACGAGCGTGGGGTCGGCCTCCAGCGCCTCGGCGTAGCGGCGGTTGAGCCGGGAGCGCTCGCCGGGCAGCAGGTCCCCCGCCACGGCCTCGCGCATCAGGGCGTGCCGGAAGCGGAAGGACTCGCCCTCGTCGCAGGGTTGCAGGACGGCGGCGCCGACCGCGGCACGCAGGGTCTCGATCAGCTCGTCCTCGGTGCGGCCCGTGACGGTGGCGAGGAGCCGGAACTCCACCTCGGAACCGCCCTCTGCGGCCATCCGCACCACGCGCTGCGCCTCCTCGGGCAGCGCCTCGACCCGGACGAGCAGGAGGTCGCGCAGGGAGTCGCTGATGCCGCCCGGTGAGCCTTCGAGGATGCTGCAGGCCAGTTCCTCCACGAAGAACGCGTTGCCTTCGGAGCGGTCGAAGACCCGGTCGAGCACCTGCTCGGGCGGGGCCTCGCCACGAATGGCGGTGAGCTGGCGGCGGACCTCGTCGCGGTCGAAGCGGAGCAGTTCGACGCGGGTGACGGTGCGCAGCCGCTCGTACTCGGCGAGGGCGGGCCGCAGCGGGTGGCGGCGGTGCAGGTCGTCGGCGCGGTAGGTGGCGACGATGAGCATGCGGCTGTCGGTGAGGGCGCGCAGCAGATAGCTCAGGAGCTCGCGCGTCGAGCGGTCGGCCCAGTGCAGGTCCTCCAGGACGAGGACGAGGGTGCGGTCCGCGGCGAGGCGCTCCAGGAGGCGGACGGTGAGCTCGAAGAGCCGGGCGCGGCCGTCGGACTCCAGGTGGCCCCGGTCCATCTCGCCGAGTTCGGGGAGCAGCCGGGCCAGCTCGCCCTCCTGGCCGGCGACGGCCGCGTCGAGCTCCGCGCCGAGCTGGCGGCGCAGGGAGCGCAGGGCGGTGGAGACGGGGTGGTACGGCAGGGCGTCGGCGCCGATCTCGACGCAGCCGCCGACGGCGACGACGGCCCCGTCCGCGGCGGCCCGGCCGAGGAACTCCTGGATCAGCCGGGTCTTGCCGACGCCGGCCTCGCCGCCCACGAAGAGGGCGCGGGGCTCCCCGGCGTTCGCCCGGGCCAGGGCCTCGCCGAGGGCGGTCAGTTCGGCGCCGCGGCCGACGAAGACGGGGCTGGTGTGCCTGCTCTGCATGGTGCCGAGCATCGCATGCCGTTCGGGACGCCGGGCGGCGGTCCCGGCGTCGGCGGGGTCCGCCGCGGCCGGGCGGCCCGCCTCCCGGCGCCCTTCCTCCTTCACGCGGTGCGGGCGTAGCGCTCGCGGGTGTCCGGGCCCGGGGTGCTGTCCCGGTCCGGGGGGCTGTCTGCGGCGGGGGTGCCGTCGGCGACGGTACGGGCCGCCTTCGCCGCCTCCTCGGCCCGGCGGGCCAGGCGGCGCCGCGCGGCACGGGAGAGGATCTCGGCCTGGCGGGCGGTCTGGAACTCGTGGTGCAGCACGGCGGTCTCCTTGGACGAGCTGGTCGGTTGCTGTGGTTCCAGCGTCGTCACCCAGGTGGGCGGGCCGCATCGGGAGACTTTCGCATCCTGCCGCCCGCGGGGTGCCTTAGGCCCGGCGCCGGGGGACCTCAGGTCCCGTCCGACGCGTTCCCGCGGGGCGGCCCGCCGGCTTGCCGACGGCGGATGGCCGTCGCCGGACGTGGACAGCGCGGGCCCCCGACGCCGCCTACGGTCTCCGGGAAATCGGCGCTCGGGAGGCGTACATGGACAGGTCGCGCGGGGCACGGACGGCCGTGGTCGTGGGTGCGGGCATGGCGGGTCTGGCAGCGGCCACGGCCCTGGCCCGCAGGGGGTGGCGGGTGGAGATCGCCGAGCTCGGCGCGACGGGGGCGACGTCCGGCTGGGGGTTGTGCCTGACCGGTCCCGCGCTGCGTGCCCTGGACGATCTCGGCCTGGCGGACGCGTGTCTGGCCGAGGGCTACGGCATGAGCGTCATCACGCAGGTCGACGTGGACGGCGAGCCCGCGGCCGAGGTGCCGTTGCCGCGTCTGATCGGTGCGCGGCGACCGGCGATGGTCGGGATCGCGCGCCCGTTGCTGCACCGCGTCCTGTACGCGGAGGCCGAGCGGTGCGGTGTGGTGGTGCGCCACGGGCTGACGGTGACGGCGGTGGAGCCGGTCGGGGCGCGGCGCGAGGGGCAGGAGGGGGCGCGGCGCGGGGGCCAGGACGAGGACCGCGACGGGGTGCGGCGCGAGGGGCAGGACGGGGAGCTCGTCCGCGTGCGGTTCTCGGACGGCACGGTTCGGCAGGTCGCGCTGTTGGTGGGCGCGGACGGGATCCGCTCGACGGTGCGGGGCCTCCTCGGCTTCGAGAGCCGGGTGGACTACCAGGGGCAGATGGTCTGGCGTGCGCTCGTGCCCCGGCCCTCGTGGGCCACCGGCATCCATCACTTCGCCGGGAAGCCCCACGCGGCGGGAGTCGTGCCCGTCTCGGACAGCGGGGCGTATGTGTTCCTGACGGAGCACGGCGCGGCGCGGAACGTCCTGCCCCGGGATGAACTGGCCCCGCGCCTAAGGGAGTTGCTGGCCACCTTCCCCGCCCGGATGCGGGAGATCGGCCGCTCGGTGTCCGGGGCGGACGCGGTGGTACGCCGCCCCGTGCTGACGGCGTACCTCGACGGCCCCTGGAACCGCGGCAACGCCGTGGTCGTCGGTGACGCCGCGCACGCGCCCGCGCCGCAGCTGGCCGGCGGCGCGGCCCTGGCCATCGAGGACGGCCTGCTCCTCGCCGAGGAGCTGGAGCGGCACGCGTCGACCGCGGCGGGGCTCGCGGCGTTTGTGACCCGGCGCGCGCGGCGGTGCCGCACGCTCGTGGACACCTCGGTGGCCGTCGTGGGCCTGGAGCGGGAAGGGCACCACCACGACACCTATCCGCTGATCGACGCCTGCCACCGGCTCATGGCCGAGCCCGCGTGACCGCCCGACGCCTGCCGGAGGTCCCCGACGGGCACACTCGCGTCCCACAATGAGGTCGTCCCCGGTCTCTTCGACGCCCCACCCCCGTGAGCGCCCGTGTGAGCGAAGGTGAACCCGACAGCGTGCCGACACCCCTGCAGAACCACCTGATCACCAAGTCCCACAACCCCGTCGACCTCCTCAACGCCGCGAGCCGTCTGTTCGGCGGCGTCATCGCCACCTCGCCCCTGGACGAGCTGTGCGGCGGAGTGCACGAACTGCGTGGCGTCGCCGCCCACGACTTCGCGGTGGGCTGCTTCGCCTCGCCGCTGGGGGTGCGCGTCGCCCCGACGCAGGGGTGCGGGTCGACGCGGGAGCGCGGGTCCTACTTCGTGAACATCGGTGTCTCCGGTGCGGTCTCGGCGGTGTGCGGGGGCCTGCGGGCGACGCTCGACGCGACGACGGCGGGGGTAGTCAACCCCGGCGAGACCCAGGAACTGCGGCCGCTGCGCGCCCGCGGGACGCGGTTCCTGGGGCTGCGCATCGCCGCCGCCCTCGTCGACCAGGAGTTCACCGCGCTGACCGGGCGCCCGCCGGTGTCCGCCGTGCGCTTCGACTTCGCCCTCGACCTGGCCGGGCCCAAGGGCCGGGCCGTGCGGCTCCTCGTCCGCTCGCTCCTGGCGCAACTGGACTCCGGGGACCCCCTGTTCCAGCGCCCGGAGCTGCAGCGCAGCCAGCTGCGCGCGATCGTCACCGCCCTGCTCCTCGCACAGCCGCACTCGCACACCGGCGAGCTGCGGGACGGCCCGCCGCCCGGCCACCCGCGCTCCCTGCGCGCGGCCCTCGCGTTCGTCGAGCAGAACCTCAGCGAGCACATCGGCCTCGCCGACATCGCCCGTGCGGCCGGCTGCAGCCCCCGGACCATCAGTTCGGCGTTCACCGACCGGCTCGGCCAGTCCCCCTTGGCGTACGTACGCAGTCTGCGGCTCGACCGGATCCGTGCGGACATCCTCGACTCCACGGACCCCGTCGGCGAGATCGCCTACCGGTGGGGCGTCGCCCACCTGGGCCGCTTCGCCGCCGCGTACCGCACCCGCTTCGGTGAACTCCCCTCCGCCACGGCGGCCCGGAGGTGACCCCGGCGGGCAGCCCGGATCCGGTGAGCCGCCGCCTGCCGCCGCAGTACCCACTTTTTTGTGGGTACTTGGCGGTGCCCGGCCGCGGAGTGATCCTTGTGGAGGGCGGCCACGGGGCCACCGGATCCGGGTACGAAGCGATGAGAAGCGGGGTGAGTGTGCGTTGCGTCAGGAAGCCGACTGGAGGTCGGTGAGCCTCTGCAGGCGGCGGTGGCCCCAGTCGGAGACCGGGCCAAGCGCCTCGGACAGGTCCCGGCCGAACTCCGTCAGGGAGTAGAAGGTCTTCAGCGGCAGGGTGTCCTGCACCTCGCGGTGCACCAGTCCGTCGGCCTCCATCTCGCGCAGCGCCTGCGTCAGCACCTTCTCGCTGAGGCCCGGCAGCTGTCTGCGCAGTTCGCCGGGGCGGCGCGGACCTGATTCCAGCTGCCACAGCAGCGTGGTCTTCCACTTCCCGTCGATCACAGCGATCGCGGCGGTCACGCCGCAGACCTCCGTGTCCTGAGCGCGGCTGCGTGTCATTTTCGCCCCTCGTCGGTCCCTCGTCCAGCACGTCCCAGCCAGTATATTTTGTCGATTTGTCTATGGAGTTGAGCCATGTCCGCACACACGGAACAGTCCTCGCACACGGAACGGGCCGCCGTCACCGTCGTCGGCCTGGGGCCGATGGGCCGAGCCCTCGCGGGCGCGTTCCTCGACGCCGGCGTACGCACCACGGTCTGGAACCGGACGCCGGGCCGGGACCAGGAGTTGGTCGCGCGGGGCGCGGTCAGCGCCCCGTCGCTGGAGGAGGCGGTCGCCGCGAGCAAGCTGACGGTGGTCTGCGTGGTGGACTACGACGCCGTGGACGCCCTGCTGCGGCCCGAGGCGGTCACCGCCGCGCTCAAGGGGCGCACGGTGGTGAACCTGACCGCGGACACCCCGGACCGGGCCCGGGACACCGCGGCCTGGGCGGCCGAGCACGGGGTGCGCTACCTGGACGGCGCGATCATGACGCCGACGGTGACCATCGGCACTCCGGCCGGGGTGTTCATCCACAGCGGACCGAAGGACCTCTACGACGAGCACAAGCCCGTCCTGGACGAGCTCGGCGGCGCCCACACCCACCTCGGCGAGGACATCGGCCGGGCGGCGGCCTACGACGTCGCGCTGCTCGACATCTTCTGGACCGCCATGGCGGGCTATGCCCACGCCCTGGCGGTGGCACGGGCCGAAGGCATCACTGCGGGCGAACTGGCGCCGTTCGCCAAGGGCATCGGCGACATCCTCCCGCCCATCTTCGAAGGGCTCGCGGTGGAGGTGGACAACGGCACGGCCTCCCCCGAGGGCACCCCGCTCACCTCGGTCGCCTCGTCCATGTCCCACATCGTCCACACGTCCGAGGCGCACGGCATCGACGCGGGCGTCATCCGGGCGGCGGAGGGCCTGGCCCGCCGGGCCATCGGGCAGGGCTACGGCGCCGACGGGTTCATCCGGGTGACCGAACTGCTGCGGGGCCGCTGAGGAGTTCCGCACGCTCCCGCGACCACCAGGGTCAGGAACTCCTCGCGCGCCGGGTCCGTCGGCACCTCGGTGGCGGTCCGCCTGCATCTCCTCGATGAACCGGCGCCGAACAGGCGTCCAACCCGTGCGGTCCGCTCACACCTCGGGCTTCGGCACGATCTCCTCGATGAGGCTCTCGACGAGTCGCTTGATCTCGTCGCGGATCGGGCGGACCGCCTCGATGCCCTGACCGGCCGGGTCAGCCAACTGCCGACGGCGGCCGGATTGACCCGGTCGCCGGGGGCGGACCCGGCGGAGCGGACCTCGACGCGGTCCCCGGCCAGGTGGCTCAGTCGGGCGGCGGCCATCCGGGAGCGGCCCGCGTGGTGGACGAGACGAACAGCACGGAGGTCTTGTCGGACACCAGAGGTCTCTCTCGCCTCAACGCGACGTCAGGCGCGACGGACATCAGCGCCCCCCTGGCCGATGCCGCGTCCCCGCCTTCGCCGCAGGTGTCGCTGAGAGGTGGTTTCAGCGAAGGGTGAGCAGTTTCCCCATCGCCGCGAGGACCGACGGCTCCACCCGGTAGTACACCCAGGTCCCGCGCCGCTCGGAGGTGAGCAGTCCGGCTTCCTTCAGCTTCTTCAGATGGTGCGAGACCGTCGGCTGGGACACCCCGACGTCGGAGATGTCGCACACGCAGGCTTCGCCGCCCTCATGCGAGGCCACCGCCGAGAAGAGCCGCAGCCGCACCGGATCCCCCAGCGCCTTGAACATCGGCGCCGCCCGCTCGGCCTCCTCGGCGGTGAACGGGCGCTCGGTCAGCGGCGGGCAGCACGGCGCCACCGCCCCGAGGGTCTCGGTGATCTCGACGGCCTCCGGTTCCAGCAGCGGCAGCACCTTAGTGTTCGACATGTATCTATGTTGACACATGCCGAACCAACGCGGCCGGGCTCAGCAGTGCCATCGCCCCGCGCCCGCGCACACCGGACGGCAACGCTCGGGCACACCGGACGACAACGCTGGCGCGCACCGGGCGACACGACGCATCCCCGCGCTCCGCCGCCCGCACGGCGCGGAGCCCGAACACCGCAGAGACCCATATCACTTTGCCCGCCCCGCCGCCCTGGCGGATCATGGAAACCGCAGCGGAGATCAGCCGGTGACAGCCGGGCCCCACTTCCCCCGGAGCAACCGTGCCGGAGCAACAGCAGAGCGAGGCGCCGCACGGCGCGGCCCCGCACGCCGGGGGCGTGCGGTTCTCCGTACTGGACCGCTCCCGCACCCGCGAGGGGCACGACGGCACGGAGCCCCTGCGGGACACCGTCGCCCTCGCCCAGGAACTCGAGGCGCTCGGCTACCACCGCTTCTGGGTGTCCGAGCACCACGGCGTGCCCGGAGTCGCCGGTTCCGCGCCGACGGTGCTCGCGGCCGCCGTCGCCGCGGCCACGCGGACGATCCGGGTGGGCACGGGCGGTGTGATGCTGCCGAACCATCAACCGCTGGTGGTGGCCGAGCAGTTCGGGGTGCTCGAAGCGCTCTTCCCCGGGCGGATCGACATGGGGCTCGGGCGTTCGGTCGGGTTCACGGACGGTGTGCGCCGCGCCCTCGGCCGCGACAAGCACGACGCGGACGACTTCGCGGCGCACCTCACCGAGCTCCTCGGCTGGTTCCGCGGCACCTCGGACACAGGCGTGCACGCGCGTCCGGCCGAGGGCTTGAGCGTCCCGCCGTTCGTCCTCGCCATCGGCGAGGGCGCCCGCATCGCAGCGGAGGCCGGGCTTGCGATGGTCGTCGGCGACTTCCGCAGCCGCGAGAAGATGCTCGCCGCCATCGACCGCTATCGCACCGCGTTCCGGCCCTCCGCCTGGGCGGACGAGCCCTACGTGGTCATCTCCGGCACGATCGCCGTCGCCCGGTCCGAGGAGGCGGCGCGGCGGCTGCTGATACCGGAGGCCTGGTCGATGGCGTACTCCCGCACCCACGGCACCTTCCCGCCGCTGCCGCCCGCCGAGCGCGTGCAGGAGCTCGCGGCGTCGGGCGCGATGACGCAGAAGGAGCGCGGCTTCTACGAGTCGGGGCTGCGCGGGCACATCCACGGCACCGAGGACCAGGTGGCCGCCGAGCTGGAGACGCTGCTCAAGGAGAGCGGCGCGCAGGAGGTCCTGGTGACGACGAGCACGTACGACCGCGAGGGCCTGCGCGACTCCTTCCGGCGCCTCGCCCGGGTCGCGGGCCTGCGGGCTCCCGGGGCGCGCACGGCCGGGGGCTGACACCGGCCGCCGGGACCCCGGCGCCCGGGAACCGTCACCACGGGTCCCGGTCCAGGCCCCGCCGACCGCTGCGCCCCGGGGTGCGGACCGGGCCCCGGCCTAGAATCGTGGGGTTTGCCCCCGACCCGCGTACGGAGCCCGCCCCATGCACAGCAGCCCCGCCCCCGACCACGATCCTTTCGTACGGGTCCGGGGCGCCCGCGAGCACAATCTGCGCGGGGTCGACGTGGACGTCCCGCGCGACGTCATCGCCGTCTTCACCGGGGTCTCCGGCTCCGGCAAGTCCTCGCTCGCCTTCGGGACGATCTACGCGGAGGCGCAGCGGCGCTACTTCGAGTCGGTCGCCCCGTACGCCCGCCGCCTGATCCACCAGGTGGGCGCGCCGAAGGTCGGGGAGATCACGGGGCTGCCGCCCGCGGTCTCGCTGCAGCAGCGGCGCGCGGCGCCCACGTCCCGCTCGTCGGTCGGCACGGTCACGACGCTGTCCAACTCCCTGCGGATGCTCTTCTCACGCGCGGGCCACTACCCGGAGGGCGCCGAGCGGCTCGACTCGGACGCGTTCTCGCCGAACACCGCGGCCGGGGCCTGCCCCGAGTGCCACGGCCTCGGCAAGGTGCACCGCACGACCGAGGAACTGCTCGTCCCCGACCCCTCGCTGTCCATCCGCGAGGGCGCGATCGCCGCCTGGCCGGGCGCCTGGCAGGGCAAGAACCTGCGCGACGTGCTCGACACCCTCGGGTACGACGTGGACCGGCCGTGGCGCGAGCTGCCGCAGGCCGACCGCGACTGGATCCTGTTCACCGACGAACAGCCGGTCGTCACCGTGCACCCCGTGCGGGACGCGGGCCGCATCCAACGCCCCTACCAGGGCACGTACATGAGCGCCCGGCGCTACGTCATGAAGACGTTCGCCGACTCCAAGAGCCAGACCCTGCGCACGAAGGCCGAGCGCTTCCTGGCCAGCGAGCCGTGCCCGGCGTGCGGCGGCAGCCGGCTGCGCCCCGAGGCGATGGCGGTCACCTTCGCGGGCCGCACCATCGCCGAGCTGTCCGCGCTGCCGCTGTCCGAGTTGGCCACCCGCCTTGAGGAGGCGGCCCGTGCGGGCGCGGGCGCGGAGACGGCGGAGGTCCTCACCGCCGACCTCCTCGCCCGCATCGGCACCATCACCGAGCTGGGCCTCGGCTACCTCTCCCCCGACCGCACGACCCCCACCCTCTCGGCGGGCGAGCTGCAACGCCTGCGCCTGGCCACGCAGTTGCGCTCGGGCCTGTTCGGCGTCGTGTACGTCCTGGACGAGCCGTCAGCCGGACTGCACCCCGCCGACACCGAGTCGCTGCTCACCGTCCTCGACCGGCTGAAGGCCGCGGGCAACTCGGTGTTCGTGGTCGAGCACCACCTGGACGTGATGCGGCACGCGGACTGGCTGGTCGACGTGGGGCCGCGGGCGGGCGAGCACGGCGGGCAGGTGCTGCACAGCGGCCCGGTGGCGGACCTGGCAGGGGTGGCGGAGTCGGCGACGGCGCGTTTCCTGTTCGACCGGACGCCGATGACGGTACGTCAGGTGCGGGAGCCGCACGGCTGGCTGAAGGTGGGGCCGGTGACGCGGCACAACCTGCGGGACGTCACCGCGGAGTTCCCGCTCGGCGCGTTCACCGCCGTCACGGGGGTCTCGGGCTCCGGCAAGTCCACGCTGATCGGGGCGCTCGCCGAGAATCCGCAGGACCTGGCGGGCGTGGGTCGCCTGGTGTGCGTCGACCAGAAGCCGATCGGCCGCACGCCGCGCTCCAACCTCGCCACGTACACCGGGCTCTTCGACGTCGTCCGCAAGGTCTTCGCCGAGACGGACGAGGCGCGGGCGCGCGGCTACGGCGTGGGGCGCTTCTCCTTCAACGTGGCGGGCGGGCGCTGCGAGACGTGCCAGGGCGAGGGTTTCGTGAGCGTCGAGCTGCTCTTCCTGCCCAGCACGTACGCCCCGTGCCCGGACTGCGAGGGCGCCCGCTACAACCCGCAGACCCTTCAGATCACCCACGGCGGCCTCACCATCGCCCAGGTCCTGGACCTGACCGTCGAGGCCGCCGCCGACTTCTTCGCCGACACCCCCGCCGTGCTGCGCAGCCTGCGCACGCTCCTGGACGTCGGCCTCGGCTATCTGCGGCTCGGGCAGCCCGCGACGGAGCTGTCCGGCGGCGAGGCCCAGCGGATCAAGCTGGCCGGGGAGTTGCAGCGGGTGCGGCGCGGACACACGCTCTATCTCCTCGACGAGCCCACCGCCGGGCTGCACCCGGCGGATGTGGAGGTGCTCGTGGGACGGCTGCACGAGCTGGTGGACGGGGGCAATTCCGTGGTGGTCGTCGAGCACGACATGGCCGTGGCGGCCGGGGCGGACTGGGTGGTGGACCTCGGACCCGGAGGCGGCGCCGCCGGCGGTCGGGTGGTCGCCGCGGGGACGCCCGCCGACGTGGCCGGGGTCGCCGGGAGCCGGACGGGTCCTTATCTGGCGCGGGCGTTGGGGCGGTAGCCCGGAGCCCTGGCCCGCGGCGCCCTGGTCGGCCCGGGGCCGGTGGACGAAGGGTCCGCTCAGGGGGCGGGCCCAGGGCCTGGTGTGCGGGGAGCGGACCTGAGCCCCGGCGCGCGAGGAGCAGACCAGCACCCCGGCGGGTGTCGGGCCCAGGCGTGCGGAGAGTCGCATGCGCCAGGGGGCCGCGTACGCCCCAGGAGGGCCGCCGCGTCGGCGGCGATGTCCGCCACGATGCGGGCCGCCTGGGCCACCGAACTGGCCGAGCACTCCTCTGAGGAGACACCTGACTCGCCGGAGGAGACGGCTGACCTGCGTCGATATCTCAACTCATATCAATCCGCGACTAATTCACTCTTGGACATGACGGTGCGTCACCTGCTTCGCTGCCGTCATGAACACCAACGGGAGAACCACAAGCCCCGGCCGCCGCACCCTTCTTCGCGGCGCCGCACTCGGGGCTGCCGCACCGATGCTCGCGAGCACCGCGGCCGCCGACACCGGGTCGGCGGCCCGTCGCACGCGCGACGCGGGCACCGTCACGTACCGCTGGCTCGGCACCTCGGGGTGGCGGATCGACATCCAGCGGGCGAAGCGTGACGAGGCACGGCGGCAGCCGGGAACGGCGACCGTGCTCGTCGACCCCTACGTCACCCGCTTCGACACCGGTCTGTTCGGCGGCTCCTTCGACCCCGCCACGCGTCTGCGCACCGACAAGCCGCTGGTCCGCAGGCACGCGGGTACCCCGGAGGTCATCTGCGTCACGCACACCCACTGGGACCACCTCAACGACGTGCCCTTCCTGGCGAAGGCGACGGGTGCGCGGGTCATCGGGACCGAGACGACGTACCACGTGCTGCGGTCCTTCGGCGTGGACGCGGCTCAGCTCGTCGTCGTCAAGGGCGGTGAGGTCCTCGACTTCGACGGGTACGTGGTGGAGGTCGCGGGTTCCCGGCACAGCCGCAACGCCGCGTACTCCTACTTCGCGCCCGGCACCCTGAACGCGCCGCCCGCGACGGCGCCACGGACCGTCGCGGACCTGCCGGAGGGCGACACGCTGGCCTTCAAGGTGACGCCGGACGGGGCGCCTTCGGCGCTGTTCATGGGGGCGAGCGACTTCGACGAGCGGTCCTTCCGGGGCCTCGCGCCGGACATCGCGATGCTCGCGGTGGCGTCGGCCGCGACCACGCACCGCTATGTGCCGCGGCTGCTCGACGCGCTGGAGCGGCCCGGCGTGATCGTGCCCGTGCACTGGGACGACTTCGAGCGGCCGCTGGCCGAGCCGCCCCGGAAGGTCGGTACGGACCTGGACGACTTCGTCACCCAGGTCCGCGACCTGAGCCCCGCCTCACGGCTCGTGGTGCCGGACTACGAGACGCGGTACGGGGCGGACGTACGGTCCCGCCGCTGAGGATCAGCGGCGCGCCTTGCGCGTCGCCCGCAGCCACTCCTTGTTCATCGCCGCGATCGACGGCAGCGGGATGCCCTTCGGGCAGGCCGTCGCGCACTCGCCGGTGAGGGTGCAGCCGCCGAAGCCCTCGGAGTCCATCTGCGCCACCATGTCCAGGACGCGGGTCTCGCGTTCGGGGGCGCCCTGCGGCAGCACGTTGAGGTGGTTGACCTTGGCGGAGGTGAAAAGCATCGCCGAGCCGTTGGGGCAGGCCGCGACGCAGGCGCCGCAGCCGATGCACTCGGCGTGCTCGAAGGCGAAGTCGGCGTCCGGCTTCGGCACCGGGGTCGCGTGGGCCTCCGGGGCGGCGCCGGTCGGGGCGCTGATGTAGCCGCCGGACTGGATGATGCGGTCGAAGGCGGAGCGGTCGACGACCAGGTCCTTGATGACCGGGAAGGCGGCCGCCCGCCACGGCTCGATGTCGATGGTGTCGCCGTCCTTGAAGGACCGCATGTGCAGCTGGCAGGTCGTGGTGCGCTCGGGTCCGTGCGCGTCGCCGTTGATGACGAGCGAGCAAGCGCCACAGATGCCCTCGCGGCAGTCGTGGTCGAAGGCGACCGGATCCTCGCCCTTGACGATGAGTTCTTCGTTGAGGGTGTCGAGCATCTCCAGGAAGGACATGTCGGAGGAGATGTTGTCCACCTCGTACGTGGACATCGCGCCGTCGGCGTCGGCGTTCTTCTGGCGCCAGACGCGCAGGGTGAGCTTCATGCGTAGCTCCGCTGAGTGGGGTGGACGTACTCGAAGACGAGGTCTTCCTTGTGCAGGACGGGTGCGGTGCCGGTGCCGGAGAACTCCCAGGCCGCCGCGTACGAGAACTCCTCGTCGCGGCGTTCGGCCTCGCCGTCCGGGGTCTGGGACTCCTCGCGGAAGTGGCCGCCGCAGGACTCGGCGCGGTGCAGCGCGTCGAGGCACATCAGCTCGGCCAGCTCCAGGTAGTCGACGACGCGGTTCGCCTTCTCCAGGGACTGGTTGAACTCCTCGCCGGTGCCGGGGACCTTGATGCGGCGCCAGAACTCCTCGCGGATCTGCGGGATCCGCTCCAGGGCCTTGCGCAGCCCCGCGTCCGTGCGGGCCATGCCGCAGAACTCCCACATCAGCTCGCCGAGTTCGCGGTGGAAGGAGTCCGGGGTGCGGTCGCCGTCGACGGCTAGGAGGAGGTTCAGGCGGTCCTCGGTCTCCGCGAGGACCTCGCGGACGGCCGGGTGGTCGGCGCCGGCCTCGTCCTTGTGCGGGTTGCGCGCCAGGTAGTCGTTGATGGTGGCGGGCAGGACGAAGTAGCCGTCGGCGAGGCCCTGCATCAGGGCGGAGGCGCCGAGGCGGTTCGCGCCGTGGTCGGAGAAGTTGGCCTCGCCGATCGCGAACAGGCCCGGCACGGTGGTCTGGAGGTCGTAGTCGACCCAGAGGCCGCCCATCGTGTAGTGCACGGCCGGATAGATCCGCATGGGGACCTCGTACGGGTTCTCCGCGGTGATCCGCTCGTACATGTCGAAGAGGTTGCCGTACTTCTCCTCGACCGCCTTGCGGCCCATGCGGTGGATCGCGTCGGCGAAGTCCAGGTACACGCCCTGGCCGCCGGGACCCACTCCCCTGCCCTCGTCGCAGACGTTCTTGGCGGCGCGGGACGCGATGTCACGCGGCACCAGGTTGCCGAAGGAGGGGTAGATGCGCTCCAGGTAGTAGTCGCGCTCGTCCTCGGGGATCTCGCCCGCCGGGCGCTTGTCGCCCTTGGCCTTCGGCACCCAGATGCGGCCGTCGTTGCGCAGCGACTCGCTCATCAGGGTGAGCTTGGACTGGTGGTCGCCGGTGCGCGGGATGCAGGTGGGGTGGATCTGCGTGAAGCAGGGATTCGCGAAGTACGCGCCACGGCGGTGGGCCCGCCACACGGCGGTCGCGTTGGAGTTCATGGCGTTCGTCGACAGGTAGAAGACGTTGCCGTAGCCGCCGGACGCGAGGACGACCGCGTCGGCGAAGTAGGTGTCGATCTTGCCGGTGACGAGGTCGCGGGCCACGATGCCGCGCGCCCGGCCGTCGACGACGATCAGGTCCAGCATCTCGGTCCGCGGGTGCAGCTCCACGTTCCCGGCGGCGATCTCCTTCGACAGCGCCTGGTACGCGCCGAGGAGGAGCTGCTGGCCCGTCTGGCCGCGGGCGTAGAAGGTGCGGGACACCTGGACGCCGCCGAAGGAGCGGGTGTCGAGCAGGCCGCCGTACTCGCGGGCGAACGGCACGCCCTGCGCCACGCACTGGTCGATGATCTCGACGGAGATCTGCGCGAGGCGGTGCACATTGGACTCCCGCGCGCGGAAGTCCCCGCCCTTGACGGTGTCGTAGAAGAGGCGGTGCACGGAGTCGCCGTCGTTGCGGTAGTTCTTCGCGGCGTTGATGCCGCCCTGCGCGGCGATGGAGTGGGCGCGGCGCGGCGAGTCCTGGTAGCAGAACTGCACGACGTGGTAGCCCTGTTCGGCGAGGGTCGCGCCGGCGGAGCCGCCCGCGAGGCCCGTGCCGACGACGATCACGGTGTGCTTGCGGCGGTTCGCGGGGTTGACCAGCTTCGCTTCGAAGCGGCGGGTGTCCCAGCGCTCGGCGACGGGGCCCTTCGGCGCCTTGGTGTCGACGACGGGCTCTCCGGTGGTGTACTCGGCAAAGTTGTTCATCGGTCAGCTCACCACTCCGGTCATGACGCCGACGGGTACGGAGACGAAGCCCACGGTCAGCAGCAGCGCGAGGCCGTTGGCACAGATCTTCAGGAAGCGGTCGCGGGCCGCGTTGCCCACGCCGAGGGTCTGGGCGGCGCTCCAGAACCCGTGCCGGACGTGGAAGCCGAGGGCGACCACGGCCGTGATGTAGATGACGTTGCCGTACCAGGTGGAGAAGGTGTCGATGACGTTCTGGTACGGGTGCAGGTGCTCGTAGCCGCCCGGGTGCACGGTGCCCGTCGTCAGGTCGAGGATGTGCCAGACGATGAACAGGCCGAGGATGATCCCGCCCCAGCGCATGGTGCGGGTCGCGTAGCTGGAGCGCGGCTTGCTGTGCACGTACTTGCTCGGGCGGGCCTTGATGTCGCGGCGGCTGAGCTGGTACGCGGAGACGGCGTGCGCGACGACGGCGGCGACGAGGCCGAAGCGGACGGCCCACAGGGTCCACTCCCAGCGCATGACGGGCTCGCCGAGGGTGCGCAGCCAGTGCGCGTAGTGGTTGAAGTCCCCGGGGCCGAAGAAGATCTTCAGGTTCCCAACCATGTGGGCGACCAGGTAGAGCAGCATGATCAGGCCGCTCACCGCCATCACGGCCTTCTTGCCGACGGTGGAGTCCCACACCGTGCGTCCACCCGTCACCCGACCGCCACCCCTCATCGGGGGCTGTCGCGCACTGCCCTCATTCGACGGTCGTCGGTTCGTCCGCGTTGCCAGAGCCATGTCAGAGACGCTACGGCCGAAGGTCCCGATCAGTCCAAGAGATGGTTCTGCTCATCTCCATAGGCTCTGTCTATGCATCGTCTATCGTGGTGCGCATGCAGTTCCAGCAGCTCCTCTACTTCGTCGCGGTCGCCGAGACCCGGCACTTCACGCGGGCCGCCGAGCAGGTGCACGTCTCGCAGCCGTCGCTCTCCCAGCAGGTGCGGGCCCTGGAGAAGGAGCTCGGCGCCGAGCTGTTCAGCAGGGCGCGCGGGAACATCGCGCTCACCGACGCGGGCGAGGCCCTGCTCCCGCTGGCCCGCCGCATCCTCGCCGACGCCGACACCGCCCGCATCGAGGTGCAGGAGCTGGCGCAGCTGCGCCGGGGCCGGGTGCGGCTCGGGGCGACCCCGAGCGTCTGCACGGGGCTCCTCCCCCAGGTCCTGCGCGACTTCCACGACCGCCACCCCGGCGTCCAGCTCCTGATCGAGGAGGGCGGCAGCCACGACCTCGTGCGCCACCTCGCGCGCGGCGCCCTCGACCTGGCCCTGGTGGTGCTGCCCCTGCCCACGCCGTCGCCCGCCCTGACGACCGTGGAGCTGCTGCGTGAGGACCTGGTGGTGGTGTCCTCGCCGGACGCGGCAGGGCTCGGCGCGTCCGCGCGCGTCGCCGACCTCCAGGGCGAGCGGCTCGTGATGTTCCGGCACGGCTACGACCTGCGGGAGCTGACGGTGGCCGCGTGCCGCGCGGAGGGCTTCGAGCCCGAGTTCGCCGTCGAGGGCGGCGAGATGGACGCCGTCCTCGGCTTCGTCCGCGCGGGCCTCGGCGTCGCCGTCGTCCCCCGCATGGTCGCGGAGCGGGCGGGCAGCGGCCTCCGCATGACCCCGCTGTCCCGGCCCCGGCTGCGCCGCACCATCGCGCTGGCCCACCGCAGCGACGTCGCGCCACCGCGGGCGGCGCGGGAGCTGCAACGCATGTTGCTCGCGAGGTAGCCCGGCTCTCTGTGGGCTCACCCCAAGGGGGCGCGAGCGTGAACGCGCGCCCCTCAACGTGCCCTGTGCGCTGGGTATTTCACGCCATCCGACGGGTCCCCAAGGTGTGCGCCCGGCTCTAACCTGGCCGTCCGTGAGCGGGAGGGGGCGCCCATGGCGACAGCTGCGGGCGGGGGCACGACGACGGGGAGCAGGGCGGTGACCGCGGGCCGGACGGCGGTGGTGGTGCTGCTGTGCGCGATGGTCGTGGCGTGCGCGGTGTGGGCCTCGGACGAGTGGGGGGACACCACGCGGCGCCAGGTGGCCGCGCAGGCGGTCGAACGGGCGCAGGTGAGCATGGGCATGGTCGTGCCCCCGGGCAACGCCACCCTGCCCGTGCCAGACCCGGAAGTCCGGCCGGGCAAGGGCAGCAGCGGCAAGATCTCCGTACGCTTGAGTCGCGAGAAGGGCGACAAATGGCGGGTCACCGCGCGCTACCGGCTCCGGCTGCGCGAGTCGGACCCGCTCGCCGAACGACTCCGGGCCGCGCCGACGACCTTCCGCCAGGTGTCCACCGCCATCCCCGGTGGATTCGGCACCCTCGTCGCCATGCGGCCCGCCGTCAAGGAGACGGAAACGGCCTTCCCGGCTCGCTGCACGGTCAGCCAGGCGTCCGCGAGCGGCACGGTGACGGTCACGGCCGAGCACGGCGTCACGTTCACCGGTCTCGCGCCCGGCCGTGTGATCTCCTTCGGACTCAACTCCCTGGCCCCGGATGCCGAGGGGCGCCCGGTGCCACATCCTCCGGGCCGCTGGCGATGGAGCCTGGACGTACCGCACGGCTGGGGATTCAGCGCCCAGGGGCAGCCCGACCGCCAGACGGCCCGCACCGTCGAGTACACGCTGCCCGCGCGCAAGTCCACGTTCGTCTTCGCCGAGTTCGTGCGGGCGCAGGCACCCAAGAAGGACACGAACACGCCGGTCTGGCAGGTCCGCCCCGGCAGCAGCCCCGAGGCCCTGCTGTCCCTGCTCGCCCTGGGCGCCGTCGCCGGAGGGGCACTCACGGTCTTCCTCACCGCGCCCGGCGGCTCCGCGGCGAGCCCGCGGCGGACCCGCGCCGCCATCGCGGTCACCGTCACCGCGCTGCTCCTCGCCGTCGCGGCCCTGCTCCTGCACACGTACTCGACCAAGTGGCGCGTGCTGTTCTGGCTGTGGGGGGCCGTCAGCTATCCGCACAACGCCCTGGTCCCCAACACCCTGCCGATGGAGTCCCGAACCCAGGGCACGCTCCTCGGCACCGTCCTGTTCGTCCTGCCCGTGCTCGCGGTCACCGTCACCCTGCACCTGCGCGCCGGACGCCTCCCGCACCGCTTTGAGCTGTGCGTGCTCGCCGCCCCCGCCGTGGCCCTCGTCCTGATGGCCTGGCTCATGGGGTCCGGCGGCTGGACCGAGGCGGTGCTGACCTGCCTGGTCAGCGCGTCCCTCGCGGCCGGTGCCGTGTACGCGGCGCTGCGGCTCGGGCTGTGCGGGACCGGCGCGCGCCCCTGGGCGGCGCCGCTCGCCGTGGCGGCCTGGACGGCTGTCGCCACCTCCGTCGTCCTGCAGGTCCTGCCCTGGGACTTCCAGTGGTCGCCCACCACCAACGCCTGGACGATCGACGACCGCGCCGTCGGTGTGTCCTGGCCGCTGGCCTTCCTGCTGCCCGTGCCCTGGGTGACCGCCCTGCTCCTGCTGACCTGCCCGCTGCTGCCGCCGCCGATCCGGCCCGGCTGGCGGGGCCGACTCGCCCTGGGCGCGGTGCTCGTCGCCGTCCTCCTCCCCTGGTGGACGACCCTGCGCAAGCCGCAGCGCCCGCCCACCAGCGACCTCTTCGCCCAACTCGCGGGCCAGTGGCCCGGCGACGACTTCATCTACGGCGTGCGCACCATCGCGTCCGGCGCCCAGATCATGTGGTGCGCGGCCCTCGTCGTCCTGATCGCGCACCTCTACGCCACCGGCACCGAGCCACGCCGCCTGGGCCCCGGCGCCCGGCGCGACTGCGTCACCCTGCTCCTGTTCGCCGCGACCGCGACCGTGATCGGCCGCCCGGACAACTGGCTGCCCTACTGGACGACCGCCGCTGCGCTCTTCATGGCCTGGGCGGGCGCCCATCTGCTGCTTCCGCCCGCCCGCGCGGAGCACGCCAAGCGGCTGCACCGCGTGACCGGCGCCGCGCACGCCCGGTTGCTCAACTCCCTGGCCCGCGCGCTGCTGTTCGCCGAGGGCCGCCACCGCTTCCTGACGTCGTCCCGCGGCACCCTCGCCGACACGTCCCTGCCCGCCGACGACTGGGAGGACAAGTGGCAGAGCCTGCGCAGACCCACCCCGGCGGACGCGGCGCGCGAGACGGCGCGGCTCAAGGCCGTCGCGCTCGGCGGCTCCGGGGGCCGCACCGCCTGGTCCAACGGCCTGACCGCGGTGTCCGCCGCGGCGCTGCTCACGCTGCCGTGGACGGCGTGGACGGCGTGGCAGGCCCAGGGCTACAGCGGGGTGCCGGAGGCGGTGACCGTCGCGGGCGCGCCGACATGCGTGTGGCTCGCGCACGGCTTCGTGTACGGATACCTGTATCCATGGCTGCGGGGGAACACCCCCGTGGCCAAGGCGGGTTGGATGTGGACCGTGATGTCGGCGGTGCAGGTGCTGCTGCTGGTGCCCCGGCTGCGGGTGCCGCAGGGACCGGTCGCGCTCTCGGTCTTCCTGCTCCTCGCCCAGAGCACCGTCCTGGCCCTCGGCCTCGCCCTGTTCTGGGAGATACGCCTGGTGCGCCGCGCCGACCTCCTCTGGGGCCACATCCGCAACTTCCGCCGCCTGTCGTCCCTCGCCACGCCGCTCAGCGCGGTCCTGGTGGCGACGATGGCGGCGGTGGCCACGGTGCTGGCGACGACGTGGGCGAACAACGTCACGTCCCCGGTGGACAACCCCAGCCCGTCCCCGTCGGCGACATCATCGGCCCCGGAACGCCCCTGACGGAGTTGTCCCCCGAGCCTGACAGCCGGGGGGAAGCCCCCGAGCCTGACAGCGGGCGGGAGCCCTCGAAGGGGCGCGAGGAACTGCGCGCCCGATCACCAACCACCCGCAGCCGCGCCCTCACCGTCAAGAGGCACCCCGAAGCGCGAATGCCCACTCCCCCGGCCCCGCGGAAACCCACCCCGGCCAAGGCGCACCCCGGCAGAGGCGCCCTCGGCAAAGGCGCCCCCGGCCAAAGCGCCCTCGGCCAAGGCGCCCCCGCCAGCCAGGGCGCCCCGGCAAAGGCGCACCCGCCACTCACGTCGCGTCCGCCAGCGCCAGCTCATGCAGCCGGTCCGGCGGCCCGGGCCGGGCGTAGTACCAGCCCTGAGCCGTGTCACAGCCCAGCTCACGCAGCTGATCGGCCTGCGCACCGGTCTCGACCCCCTCCACCGTGACGGCCAGGTCAAGACTGTGCGCGAGGGACACGATGCCCTCGATGATCTTCAGGTCGACCGGGTCGGCGGGGAAGTGCTGCATGCCCTGGGTGAAGGCGCGGTCGAGCTTGAGCACGCTGACCGGCAGGCGCCGCAGGTTCGCGAGGTTGGAGTACCCCGTGCCGAAGTCGTCGAGCGCGATGTCCACGCCCATCTCGGCGAGCCTGCGCAACGGCTTGAGCAGGTCGTCGTCGGCGCCGATCAGCGCGGACTCGGTGACCTCCAGGCACAGGGAGCCGGGCGCGAGACCCGCGCGCTCCAGGATCTCGACGGTGTCGGAGACCAGGCCGGGGTGGGTGAGCTGGCACGGTGACAGGTTCACGTTGACGCGCAGCGGGCCGGGGGCCTGGTCCGCCCCGGTCGCGGCCTCCCAGGCACGCGCCTGACGTACCGACTGCTCCAGGACCCAGCGTCCCAGCGGCACGATGAGACCCGTGTGCTCGGCGAGCGGGATGAAGCGGTCCGGGCTGATGACGCCGTGCTGCGGGTGCAGCCAGCGCACCAGGGCCTCGGCCCCGCGCACGCTGCCGTCACCGAGATGCACGAGCGGCTGGTACTCGATGAAGAACTCGCCGCGTTCCAGGGCCAACGGCAGGGCCGTGGTCAGACCGTGCCGGGTGATGGCGCGGGCGTCGGCCTCCGGGTCGGCCAGCTCGAAGCGGTTGCCGCCCGCGTGCTTGGCGCGGTACATCGTGATGTCGGCGCTGCGCAGGACCTCGGCGGCGCCGCGCTCGGCCGCGGGTCCCTCGACGATGCCGATGGAGCCGCGCACCGTCAGTTCGCGGCCGTCGACGCGGATCGGGGTGGCGAGCGCGTTCATGATGCGCCCGGCCAGCTCGTCGACCTCGTGCTCGGTGTCGGGGCCCGTGGTCAGCGCCACGAACTCGTCGCCGCCGAGCCGCGCGACCATCTCGCCGGGGGCGGTGGCACAGGCCTGGAGGCGGTCGGCGACCTCGACGAGGAGGCGGTCGCCCGCCGCGTGCCCGAGGCTGTCGTTGACGGTCTTGAAGCCGTCGAGGTCCAGGTAGCACAGACCGAAGCGGGAGCCCTCGCCCGCCGAGAGCGCCTTCTCCAGGCGCTCGAAGAACAGGGTCCGGTTGGGCAGGCCGGTGAGCGCGTCGTGGGTGGCCTCGTAGCGCAGGCGCAGATTGAGCAGGCGGCGCTCGGTGGTGTCCTCCATCAGCGCCAGCTGGTACTGCGGCGCCCCGTCGGCGTCGCGCAGCAGGGACACCGTCAGATTGGTCCACAGGACGGTGCCGTCGGGGCGGTAGAAGGCCTTCTCGACGCGGTAGTGCTCGCGGTCGCCGCGCACCAGTTCCTCGTAGAGGCGCCAGACGTGCGGGGAGTCGTCGGGGTGCGTCCACTCGGCCACGTTGCGGCCGCGCAGCTGGTGCTCCAGGCCGCCGAACATGCGGATCAGGGCGTCGTTGACCTCGAGGACCGTGCCCCTGAGGTCGGCGATGCCGATGCCGATGGCGGCGCCGTGGAAGACCGCGCGGAACCGCGCCTCGCTGGCGTGCAGGGCCTCGGCGACGGTGCCGCGGGCGTCGAGGGCGGCCCGGGATATGGCCTCCTGCTCGGCGCGGGTGCGCTCGCGCAGCGCCCGGGCGAAGCCGGCGGCGACGGCGTGCTGGATCCGGGAGCAGCGGGCCCGCAGCTCCTCGCGGTCACCGGCGGCGGCCTCGGTCACCGCGGCATCGGCGGCGGTGGCGGCGCCGCAGTACAGCACCAGATAGGCCTCGACGACGTCGAGCGTGCGGCTCAGGGCCTCCGGCTCGGTGCAGTGCGCCTCGACGAGGGCGGCGCCCACGGACTCACTGGCGGCGGCGTGGAAGACCCGCTCCTCCAGGGCCGTCCGCAACTGCCGGGCCAGCGGCAGCAATCGGCTCTCGAACTCGGGGCGGGTGAGCGAGGTGGCGGTCACCGGGAACAGCGCGCGGCTCCAGATGGTGGCGAACCTGCGCAGTCTGTCCTCCGGCCCGTCCTGGTCCGCGCTCAACGCTTGCGCCCCACGCCGGCGAACCCGGAGAAGGACCAGGGGTCCTCCTCCGCGAGCTCCGTGTCGGCCCGCCAGTGCGGCATCGGCACGAGGCCGGGTTCCACCATGTCGTATCCCTCGAAGAACCGCGCGATCTCGGCACGCGATCGCATGATCAATGGATTGCGGATGTCCTTGTACACGCCGACGGTCCCGTCGGCCTGTTCCTGCGGGACCGGTATCCCTTCGTACGAGGCGTGCGTCACGGCGATCGGGCTGCCGGGCGGCAGCGCGTCCCGCAGTTCGGCGACCGCCGCGTAGGGATCGTACGCGTCCTCGACGAAGTGGAGTATGGCCACCAGTAAAAGCGCCACTGGCCGATCGAGGTCCAGGAGGCTTCCGACCTCGGAACTCCCCAGGATGTCGCGGGGTTTCCGCAGATCCGCGTAGGCCGCCGCGGCCTGGTCATTGCCTTCGAGAACCGCACGGCTGTGCGCAACGGCGACCGGGTCGTGGTCGACGTACACGACGCGGGCGGCGCTGTCGGCCCGCTGTGCGATCTCGTGGACATTGCCGAACGTGGGGATGCCCGAGCCGATGTCGAGGAACTGCGTGACGCCCTCGTCGACGCAGAAACGCACTGCTCGGCGCATGAAGGCACGATTCGCCTGCATGATCTTGGGGAGCCCCGGCATGAACTCCATCGCCTTGCGCGCGGCCTCCCGGTCCGCCTCGAAGTTGTGCGAGCCGCCCAGATAGTGGTCGTACATCCGGGCCACGCTCGGCATCGTCATGTCGATGCCCGGCGGGGCCCAGTCGGGACGCTCCATCAACACTCCAAGGCTTAGGCGTAATCAAGGCGAGCCGGTGTTCGAAGGTGAGGCTACTGATCGTCAGCCAACGGAGCGAGTCCAAACGGAAATTGGCCGTCCGTTCTCGGTCACTGCCTTTGGCAAGTGCCGCACACAGCCCAAAGAACCGGTCCATTCCTTCCCTTTGGTGCGGAAGGAACGGACCGGTCTGAGTGGGGGGAGGGCGGCTGCTGTACTCGATGAACCGCCGTACCCGATGAACCGCGCGGGCTACTTCGTGGCGCCCACCGCCTTGCCGGTGGGCGCGGCGGCGAACCAGGTGCCGCCGACGCCCTGCCCGTTGGTGTCGCCGGGCTTCTTGTCGCCGGCGAAGGTGTACAGCGGCCAGCAGTCGATGGTCTGCTGCTTGAGCCCGTCCGGGCGGTTGAAGGTGACGAAACCCTTCTTCAGGATGCCCTTGGTGTCGTTCTTGGCCACCGGCTTGACCACGGGCCACTTCTCCAGGCAGGCGCCGGTGCACGCGGACTTCATGGGCCAGGCGGAGTCCTTGGTGAAGCGGTAGACGGTCATGCCGTTCTTGTCGACGACGATCTCGCCGAGCTCGGGGTCGTTGCGGGTGGAGAGTCCGGCCGGGTCGGCGGGCTTGCCGGCGTCGCCGCCGGAGTCCGCGCCCGAGTCGGCGGCGGGCGCGGCCTTCTTCCCGTCGGGCGCGGCGGCGTACCAGGTGCCGCCCACGCCCTGACCCTTGGCGTCGCCGGGCTTGGCGTCCTTGGCGAACCGGTACATCGGCCAGCCGTCGATGGTCAGCTGCTTGCTGCCGTCGGACCGGGTGACCTCGCCGAGCAGCGACTCGTCGACGCCGGGGGCGGCCTTGGCGCCCTTGGCCGCCACCACGGGCCAGGCGGTCTCGCAGGCGCCGTCGCAGTTGGACTTGGGGGGCTCGGCGGTGTCCTTGTCGAAGCGGTAGAGCGTGAAGCCCTCGCTGTCGGTGACGACCTTGCCGAGCTTCTTGCTGTCCCACACGGACAGCTGCCCGGCGGCCTTCGCCTTGCTCTTGCCGCTCCCGGAGTCCGAGCCGTAGCCACCGCCCGAGCCGTAGCCGTCGCCCGCGCCCGCCCCGTCCTTGACCGGAGCCTCGTTGCCCACGTTCTGGCCCTTGGGGGTCTGCTCCCCCTTCTCCTGACCGCACGCCGTCGTCAGCGCCAGCATGGCCGCAGCTGCTGCTACGAGCGAGGCGCTCCGCCAGGCCCTGGGGGAACCCCCTGATACATGCTGCATCTTCAACTCCCGCTTAGTGCTTGGCTGTTGTGACGCACGTAGCGTCCGGCGACGCCTGCTGCGTCACGCATGGCCCTAGGTACGGGCGGGAGTGGGCCAAGCGTTCAACGCGGCCGCGAAAAAGTTTCCGACGCCGCGTCGGCGGTCGCGGTGCGCCCTGCCGCGACCAGGGCGCGAACCCGCGTGCGGCCGGTCCCACGTTCGGACGACTGGCCGCCCGCTCGCGCCCGCGCGAGGGGCGCGCGGTCCATGATCTCGATCGTGCCCGGATCCTCCAGGGGCCGTTCGGCCCCCGTCACACGCGCCCTCGCACTACTCACCCTGAGCTGGCTCCTCGGCGCACCGACGGGCGCCGTCGCGGTGACGCCCGCGGACGCGTGCGCGTACGCGTCCACCGGTCAGGGCGGAGCCGTCGTCGCGGGGAGCGGGCCGGGGTGCACGCCGCAGCCCACGCCCCCGCCGAAGCCGAAGCCCACACCCCCCAAACCCTCCCCGAAGCCACCCAAGCCGACGCAGCCCCCCAAAACCACCCCGACGCCCGAACCGACACCCCCGAAGCCGACCCCCACACCCACCCCGGCCCCACCCCCCGAACCGACACCACCGCCCGAGCCCGCGCCGCCCCCGCCACCCGCTCCACCGCCACCCCGCGCGGCCCCCGCACCACGCCCGCCCGTCACTCCCCCACCGACCGTCGAACCCCAGGTCACACCCCCTCCCCCCGCCGCCCCGAAGGCCCGTCGCCCCGCCCCGTCACCCCCGCCCGTCGCCTACCCCGTGTACCACGCGCCGCCGCGCAAACAACCGCCCCGCGGCGGGCCGTCCCTGGTCTCGCTCACCCTGCTCGTCACCGCGCCCGCGGTGTTCGCCGTCGCAGCTCTGCGACCGCGCTGACCGCCGGAGGAACCCTTGTCGGAATGGCTTGTTCTCACCCTCGCGATGGCCGCCGCATGCGCCGTCGTCCTCGCCATCGTGGTGCTCCGGCACCGACGAACCTCCACGGACTATGACACTTCGGAAACTCCGGATGTCATGGAGTACATGACGATGATGATCGGTGTGGTGTACGCCATCGTCCTCGGCCTCGCCATGGCCGGTGTGTGGGAGGCCCGCAGCGCCGCCCAGGATCATGTGCGTGCCGAGGCCCAGGCCCTGCACGAGGTCCATGAGCGGGTCCGGGTGTACCCGCGGGAGGCACGGGAACGGATCCGCGACGATGTACGGGCGTATGTCGGCCATGTCGTGAGCACGGAGTGGGACACCATGACCGAGCGCGGCGAGCTGACCGAGCGCGGGGACGAACTCCTCGCCCGGCTGCGGAACGACGTCACCGACTACGAACCGAAGTCCGACTTCCAGGCCCAGGCCTACCAGCCCCTGATCGACCAGGTCTCGCTCGCCGACGACGCCCGCGGCGCCCGCGGCGACAGCGCGGAGGCCACCATGCCGGGCGTCGTCTGGTTCGGCCTCATCACCGGCGGCCTCGTCACGGTGGGCCTCATCTTCGCCCTCCAGATCCGCCGCACCACCCGCGAACTGATCCTCGCCGGACTCTTCTCCGCCCTGATCGCCTTCCTGCTCTTCCTCATCTGGGACTTCGACGCGCCCTACGGCCGCGGCATCGGGGCGACGGCGGAGCCGTTCGAGGCGCTGTTCCCGGACGCGCGCTCATAGCGCCGTCCGGCGGACCGGCGGCGCGGGACACAGGGCCGGGCCGGGTCAACCCTTCGGGAGGCACGGATCAGGTCCCCGCCCGGCCGCCGCGGGGGCCACCGGCCCTGGGGAAGTACCGGTGGCCCAGCCGCCGGACGCCCCCGTGTGTTCCCCCGTGGCGTTCCATCCGTGCGGCATATGCGTCATCAAACCCCCGACCCCGCCCCGCGGGGAGTGTGTGCGCCGCGCCAATGTGTGCGCGGCGCGCACACGGTGTGTGACCCGCACGGACCGGCGACCACCGGAAGTCCACCTTCCACCCGGACCCCGCCCTCTCCACCTCTCCACCTCTCCACCTCTCCGCCTCTCCGCCTCTCCACCTCTCCGCCTCTCCGCCTCTCCGCCTCTCCGCCTCTCCGCCTCTCCGCCTCTCCGCCTCTCCGCCCCCTCTCTCCCTCGCCCTCTCCCCAGCCTCCTTCCCAGCCCTCCCTCGCCCCCTCGCCCTCCCTCGCCCTCCCTCGCCCTCCGCGCCTGACGCCCTGCCACATCCCCGCGCCCGTACCGCCACGCCGCGCCGCCCCGTTCCCCTGTCCGGCCCACAGGAATGCCCCGTTCGCACGACACCGATCGCGGGCGGGCCCGGCCCTGCCTAGCGTTCGGGACATCGAGGTGCATAACAGGCGCAAGCGGAAGAAGGTCCGCGGCTGCTCCTCGGGGACCCGGAGGATTTGCTCATGCGCGCGATACGCGTCGCTTCGGCCGCTCTGCTCACCGCCACCGCCCTGACCCTCACCGCGCCTCCGGCGTCCGCGGCCGTCACGGGCGAGGAGAACATCACGTCGTTCGGGTTCCGGGTCACGCCGTCCACGATCGCCGCGGGCGGCCAGGTCACGCTCAGCGTCGACGGCTGTGAGCACAACACCAAGGTGACGTCGGGCGTCTTCGACGACGTGACCATCCCCAAGGGCCAGTCGTCGGCCACCGCGAAGGTCTTCTGGGACGCCAAGCCGGGTGCCATGTACGAGGTGACGTTCACCTGCGGTCAGGAGTCGGGCACGACCGACCTGACCATCGTCGGCGGCGGCTCGACCAGCAACCCCAGCCACCACCCCACCCCGCACCACACCCGGGGCGTCAAGGCGGGCGTCGGCGGCAGCTCCGGCGGCTTCGACGGCGGGCAGCTCGCCCTCGGCGGCGCCCTCATCGCGGGCGTCATCGGCACGGCGTACTACTGGACCAGGCGGCGCACCGGCCAGGGCGAGTCCTGACGACACGTGCTGGTCCCCCGGTACAGGCGGCAGGCCCGGCGCGGAAGGGGACGCGCCGGGCCGGTCGGCCGTGCGGGTGCCGGACGGTCCGTCACGCCCCGTCCGGCGCGGGGAGTCTCAGGCCTTGCTCTCGGACCGGCGGCGCATCCAGAACACCCCGCCGCCGACGGCCGCGGCCGCCACCAGGGCCCCGCCGATCGCCATGTCGGTCCGCGTGGCCCCGGACGTGGTGCTGCCCCCGACGCCGCCTCGGACACCGCCGTGGATCACGGTGAAGGCGGCGGGCCGGGTGAGGGGCTTGCCGCCGCAGTTCGCCGTGATGTCGTACGCGCCGGGGTGGGCGTTGTGGTTGACCTTGACCGTCGCGCTCGCGGTGGAGCCGCCCTGGATGTGATGCAGGTTGGTCCGCGGGAACGCCGGTGACTCGACGTAGCTGCCGGGTGTGCTGCAGGAGCTGCCGTCGACGGTGACCGTCAGCTGGCCGCCGCGGGCGATGACGCTGGGCATGGCGACGATGTTGCTCGGTTCCGCCCAGGCCGCGGCGGACGGCGCCGCGAACCCGACCAGGGCGCCTGCGGCGACCACGGCCGCCAGAGCACGTGAATTGCGCATGGGTATCTTCCTCCGCGGCAGGCGCCCCGGGGACACCATTTCCCCGGTCGATCGGCGAGAGCGCCTCCCAGATAGACCCTCAGACGCCCTGCGAGCAGCCGCATTTCGGGAATCGGCCGTCCTGGTGAGGGGACACGCCGGGGCGCGTCCGCGCGAGTGGATATTGCCGCAGGTCACGGACCGTCAGAAATTTCCTGCGGGCGACGACTCGGATGGCGCAGGCCCCGGCCGCGTGCCACCCGTTCGCGCCCGCCCTTTCGCACGCCGCGCGCGCTGCGCATAGCGTTTTTCCCACGCGCACCGGACGCGGCCGAAATGCCGCGTTGAGAGGGGATAGAGAATGTCTTCGTCCCGGCCTTCGGAAGAATTCGACGAGGAGGAAAGGCAGCGGAAACGCGCACCGTGGGGCGTCATGGCGCTGGTCCTGCTGACCGGTCTCGCCCTGATCCGCAACGGCTCCGGCGAGTTCGACGCCGGCCCGCCGCAGCCCGCTTCGGCCGCCGCGGCGGACCGCGCCCCCGCCACGTCGAACGGCCCCGCCCCGCTGGCGTTCTCCCCCGCCGACCGCGTCCGCATCAAGGCGATCCGGGTCGACGCGCCCGTGATGGCGGTCGGCCTGGACGCCGAGGGCTGGGTGGACGCGCCGCCGCCGGACGACCCCAATCTGGCGGGGTGGTTCACCGGGGCGGTGTCGCCGGGCGAGAAGGGCACGGCGGTGGTCGTCGGACACGTCGACAACCAGCGCGGACCCGCCGTCTTCTACGGCCTCGGCTCGCTCAAGAAGGGAAACCGTGTCGAGGTCCTGCGCAAGGACCGGCGGACGGCCGTCTTCGAGATCTACGGCATCGAGGTCTTCGACAAGAACAACTTCCCCGGCGGCCGCGTGTACGCGAGCGGCCCCACGCCCGAACTGCGGGTCATCACCTGCGGCGGCGGCTTCTCCAAGCAGAACGGCTACGACGGGAACGTCGTCGTGTTCGCCCGCCTCGTCGAGGTGCGCTGACCTACCCGGGCCGGGCGGCCGCGACGGCCGCCCGGCCCGGCGCCTAGGTGTGCTGTCCCGGCACGGTCAGCCGGTACCCCGCGTCCACCAGCTCCGGCAGATAGGTCCGCAGCGCCTGCACGCTCTGCGAGCGGTCGCCGCCCGCGTCGTGCGAGAGCACCACGACGCCGGGGCCCGCGCCGCCGAGGACGCGGCGCACGATGGTGCCGGTGCCGGGGGTGCGCCAGTCGAGGGTGTCCACGGTCCAGGCGAGGGGCTCCATGCCGAGTTCGGCGCCGAGCTCGAAGGCCGCCCGGTTCCAGGCTCCGTACGGGGCCCGGAACCACTGCGGTGGCCGCCCCACCGTGGCGTCGACGATGTCGCAGGTGCGCTCCATCTGGCGGCGGATCGACGCACGGGAGAGCCGCGGCAGCAGCGGGTGGCTCCAGGTGTGGTTGCCGATCACGTGCCCGTCGTCGACCATCTCGCGCAGCAGGTCCGGATGGGCCGCCGCCATCTCGCCGCACACGAAGAACATCGCGCGGGCGTCGTGCCGCCGCAGGGTGCGCAGGATGTCCGTGGTGTAGCGCGGGTCGGGCCCGTCGTCGAAGCTCAGGACCATGGAGCGGGCACGTCCCGGCAGCCGCAGGATCGGCGCGCGGCGCACCGGCGGGCGCGCGGGCGCGCCGCGCTCGGGCCCGTACCCGGTCATGGGGCGCAGCCGGTACGCGGCGGCCCGCGCCGGGGACTTCGGCGCGCGGCCGGTCTGCGGCCCCGCGGCGGGGCCGGCCGCCCCGGTTCCGGAGGCGACCCTGCCGGGGGTCGCGGCGGTGTCCGCGGTCAGGAGCCGGGCCGTGGTGGCCGCGCCGAGCACGGCGGCACAGCGGAGCAGCGCGCGGCGCCCCGAAGGCATCTGATCGGTTTTCATCATTAATCCGTCGCACGGCCGAAGGCCGCGGCCCCTGTGCGACACCGTCGGGGCGCGCGATTGCACCCGATGGGACCAGCCGGACCGCGCGGCGGCGGGCCGGTCAGCGGCGGCGGACCAGCGGGAACGGCAGCGTCTCGCGGATGGTCAGGCCGGTGAGGAACATGACGAGCCGGTCGACGCCGATGCCGAGGCCGCCGGTGGGCGGCATGGCGTACTCCAGGGCGTCGAGGAAGTCCTCGTCGAGCTCCATGGCCTCGGGGTCTCCCCCGGCGGCCAGCAGCGACTGCGCGGTGAGGCGGCGGCGCTGCTCGACGGGGTCGGTCAACTCCGAGTAGGCCGTGCCCAGTTCGGTGCCGAAGGCGACGAGGTCCCAGCGTTCGGCCAGGCGCGGGTCGGCGCGGTGCTGGCGGGTGAGCGGGGAGACGTCGGTGGGGAAGTCCTTGTAGAAGGTGGGCAGCGTCGTCGGCTCCTCGACGAGGCGTTCGTACATCTCCAGGACGATGTCGCCGCGGCCGTCGTCGATCGTGTACGGGACGTGGGCGCGGTCGCAGAGCCGGTGCAGGGCGGGCAGCTCGGTGTCCGCGTCGACCTCCTCCCCCAGCGCCTCGGAGATCGCGCCGTAGACGGTCTTGACGGGCCAGGTACCGGAGATGTCGTACTCGGTGACGGCGCCGTCGGCACCGGTCTTGCGGGCGACGGGGGCGCCGAAGGCGGCGGTGGCGGCGCCCTGGATGAGTTCGCGGGTCAGGTCGAGCATGACGTCGTAGTCGGCGAAGGCCTGGTAGGCCTCCAGCATCGTGAACTCGGGGTTGTGCTTGTAGGAGATGCCCTCGTTGCGGAAGGTGCGGCCCATCTCGAAGACCTTCTCCATGCCGCCGACGCAGAGCCGCTTCAGGTACAGCTCGGGGGCGATGCGCAGGTACAGGTCGAGGTCGTAGGCGTTGATGTGGGTGGTGAAGGGGCGGGCGTTGGCGCCGCCGTGGATCTGCTGGAGCATCGGTGTCTCGACCTCCAGGTAGCCGCGGTCGAGCAGGCCCTGGCGCAGCGCCTGGACAGCGGTGGAGCGGGCGCGCACGGCGTCGCGGGCGGCGGGGCTCGCGACCAGGTCGAGGTAGCGGCGGCGGACCTTGGCCTCGGGGTCGGCGAGGCCGCGGCGCTTGTCGGGCAGCGGGCGCAGGCACTTGCCGGTGAGCTGCCAGGAGGTGCCGAAGACGGTCAGCTCGCCGCTGTCGCTGCGGCCGACCTCGCCGGTGGCGGTGACGTGGTCGCCGATGTCGGTGCCCGTGGTGAAGGCCTTGAGGACGTCCGGCCCCGACCGGTCCCGGGTGAAGGCGAGTTGGCGGTCGCCGGACCAGTCCCGCAGCACGACGAAGACGACGCCGCCGAAGTCGCGTACGAGCATGACGCGGCCCGCGACGGTGACCTGATCGCCCATCATGTCCGGGCGGATCGCGGCCAGTTCGTGGGTGCGGGGGGCGATGCCGACGGGGTAGGGGTCGACGCCGTCCGCGCGCAGCCGGTCGAGTTTGCGGTGCCGGATGCGGATCTGCTCGGGCAGGGCCGCCACCGGGTCGCGGGCGGTGTCGTCGGCGGCCGCGCCGAAGCCGAGCGCGGTGAGGGACGGCAGGCCCTCGGTGGTGGCGGGCTTGGTGACGCCGCGGGGCTTGGTGTGGCCCTTGCCCCACAGCGTGCGCAGCGAGGGCACGGAGACGAAGCCCTCGGCGATGCCGGAGGCGAGGCTGATGCGGGCGAGGGAGCCGGTGTCGCCGTAGCAGATGAAGCGCGGGTACCACTCGGGGTGGTACTTGGCGTTGGAGCGGTACAGCGCCTCCAGCTGCCACCACTTGGAGAAGAACAGCAGCAGCCGGCGCCAGAGCCGCAGCACCGGGCCCGCGCCGATCCGGGCGCCCTCCTCGAAGACGGACCGGAACACGGCGAAGTTCAGCGAGATCCGCCTCACCCCGAACTTCGGCGCCACCGCGCACAGTTCGGCGACCATGAACTCCATGACGCCGTTGGGCGCGCTGCGGTCGCGGCGCATCAGGTCGAGGGAGATGCCGTCGCGCCCCCAGGGCACGAGCGAGAGGAGCGCGAGCAGGCGGCCGTCGGCGTCGAGGGCCTCGACGAGCAGGCAGTCGCCGTCCTCGGGGTCGCCGAGCCGGTCCAGGGCCATGGAGAAGCCGCGCTCGGTCTCGGTGTCCCGCCAGGCGTCCGCCTTGTCGATGATCTCCTCCATCTCCTCGTCGGTGAGGGTGGAGTGGCGGCGCACGCGGGCGGTGGCGCCGCTGCGCCGGACCCGGTTCACGGCCTGGCGGGTGACGCGCATGTCGCGGCCGTCCAGGTCGAAGTCGGGCACGTGCAGGATCGCCTCGTCACCGAGTTGCAGCGCGCCGAGCCCGGCGCGGGCGAAGGCCTTCGCGCCCTCCTCGGATGCGCCCATCACGGCAGGCGCCCAGGCGTAGCGCCTGGCCACGTCCAGCCAGGCCCCGATGGCGTGCGGCCAGGCCTCGCGGTCCCCGACGGGGTCGCCGCTGGCCAGGCAGACGCCCGCCTCGACGCGGTAGGTCACGGCCGCCTTGCCGCTGGGTGAGAAGACGACGGCCTTGTCGCGCCGCGTCGCGAAGTAGCCGAGGGAGTCCTGGTCGCCGTACCGGCCGAGCAGGGCGCGGATGCGGGGCTCCTCGTCGCCGTGCAGCGCCGCTTCCATGCGCTGCGAGCGGAACAGCGTCATCGCGGCGTTCAGGAGGGCGAGCGCGCCGAACAGGCCGAGGAAGAAGAACAGCGGGCGCGGCGGCGCGCCGTCGAAGTAGTCGTGGCCGTGGATGAGCCCGCCGAAGACCCGGTTGGCCGCCCACAGCAGCCGCTCGCCGCGCGGCAGCGTCCCGGGGAACAGCTCGACGAGCCCCCAGCCGAGGAGCACCGCCACGCCGAGCCCCGCGGCGAGCACCCCGACGGCCCGCCGTACGGCGCCGCGCCGCGAGTCGGCGTAGAACTCGCCGCGCGCCAGGATCAGCAACACCAGCGCCCCGCCGCACACCACCAGGGACGGCACCGACTCGGACCAGTAGCCGAGGGCGATGCCGAGCACGTCGAAGGCGAGCAGCAGGCCCAGGTAGATGACGACGAGCCACCACGCGACCTTCTTGCGGGCGGCGATGGCGGCGGCGAGCAGGAAGAGGAAGACGGCGTACGCGAGGTTCGCGCTGACGGGGACGGTGATCAGGTCGAGGAAGCGGATCACCGGCCGCAGCAGGTGCCGCAGCGGCGCGATGACGGCGAGGACGGCGCAGAACAGGCCGAGGGCGCCGAAGAACCCCGCGAAGCCCTCCGGGACCTTGGCCAGGGCGCGCCGTCGCCCGGCGCCAGGGGCTGCGCCCGGCTCGGCCTCGGACTCACTCATGCACCCGACTCTAAGAACCTCGGGCCGCGTCCGCCCGTCGGCCGCCCTCTCGGGGCCGGGGTCGTGCCCGGCGAGGAGCGAGGAGGTCGTGCCCCGGCAGGGGAGCGGGGAGCTGCGCGAGCAACCGACGCAGAGCCGCAGCCGCGTCTGCCGAGGGCCCCGCAGACGCGTCTGCGGCTGTTTCGTGGCTCGGCGCGCAAGTTCCCCGCGCCCCTGCCGGGGCACGCCCCACGACCCGGGGGTCCCGGGGCGTGGGCTAGCCTCGGAGGGTGACGGAAGACGCCCCTGAACAGGCCCACCAGTTCGAACGCGGCACCGATGGGCCGAAGGTGATCGTCGTCGGAGTCGACGGCTCGGACTCCTCGCTGCGCGCGGCGGCATATGCCGGAGGGCTGGCCCGAAGGCAGCGGGCGCTGCTCGCCGTGGTCTACGTCCAGCCCGTCCTCGCCGCGGGCGCGGCCCTCGGCGCGCCCGTCGCGGACACCACCGAGGCCATCGCGGAGAACCTGATCGCCGAGATCCGCGACGCCACGGAGCGTGTGAAGGGGATATTCGACGTGCGCTGGGAGTTCCACACCTTCCGCGGCGACCCCTACAACGGCCTGGTCAGTGCCGCCGACGAGCTCAAGGCGGACGCCGTGGTGGTCGGCGCATCCGAGCAGGCCGGGCACCGCATCGTCGGCTCCGTCGCGGTGCGTCTGGTGAAGGCGGGGCGCTGGCCGGTCACCGTGGTGCCGTAGCCCGTGGTGCCGTAGCGCCACCCCCGGGGCACCTCAGGAGGCCGTCGTAGGCCGACCGGGCGAACCTCGCCCCCGGCGCGCGCCCGCCCGCGCGGGGGGTGCGTGGCGTCTCTTCCGCCTCGGGCCGCTGGGCCATCATGATCGGCCATCAGCCGACCGCCGCCAGCGAAGAGGTGAAGCCCATGGCCGGACCGCGACCGGGACAGGGCGTCCTGCGCCGCAAGCCCATCGACCGCATCGAGGAGACCGAGGCGGGCGGTGCGGGGGCGCAGCTCACCCGCACGCTCGGCCTGTGGCAGCTCACCGCGATCGGCGTGGGCGGCATCATCGGGGCGGGCATCTTCACGCTCGCGGGCACCGTCGCCAACGAGAAGGCGGGCCCCGCGGTCCTCATCTCGTTCCTGATCGCGGGCGTGGCGAGCGCCGCGGCCGCGTTCTCCTACGCGGAGTTCGCGGGGCTCATCCCGAAGGCGGGCTCGGCGTACACCTACGGGTACGCGGTCCTCGGCGAACTGGTCGGCTGGTTCATCGGCTGGGATCTGATCCTGGAGTACACGGCGATCGTCGCGGTGGTCGCGATCGGTATCTCCGGCTACTTCAACTTCCTGCTCGGCGAGATGGGCGCGGAGCTGCCCACCTGGATGCTGGGCGCGCCCGGCACCGGTGACGGCCACAAGGTCGACCTGTTCGCCGCCGTGCTGTGTCTGTTCATCGCGTACATGCTCACGCTCGGCATCAAGAACGCGGCCCGCTTCGAGATGGTCGTCGTGGTCCTGAAGGTCCTCGTCGTCCTCCTCGTCATCGGCGTCGGCTTCTTCCACGTCGAGACGGGCAACTACTCGCCCTTCTTCCCGTTCGGCCTCAGCGGCGCCTTCACGGGCGCGGCCACCGTGTTCTTCGCGGTCTTCGGGTACGACGCCATGTCGACGGCCGCCGAGGAGTCCAAGGACGCGCAGCGCCACATGCCGAAGGCGATCCTGTACTCGCTCGCCATCTCGATGGTCCTGTACGTCCTCGCCTGTCTGGTCCTCACCGGCATGCAGGACTACAAGGACATCGACCCCGAGAGCGGCTTCTCCTCCGCCTTCAAGGCGGCGGGCCTCGGCGGGCTCGCGGACGTCATCGCCGTCGGCGCGATCATCGGCATCCTCACCGTGATGTTCACGTTCATGCTGGGCTGCACGCGGGTGTGGTTCTCGATGAGCCGCGACGGGCTGTTGCCCAAGTGGTTCGCGAAGACCAGCGAGAGCCGTCACGTGCCGACGCGCGTCACCTGGATCGTGGGCTTCGCGTCCGCTGCCATCGCCGGGTTCCTGCCGATCGGTGAGGCCGCCGAGCTAACCAACATCGGCATCCTGCTCGCGTTCGTCGTGGTGTGCGTCGCGGTGATCGTGCTGCGCTACAAGCAGCCCGGCCTGCCGCGCACCTTCCGCTGCCCCGGCATGCCGGTGGTGCCCGCGATCGGCGTCGTCTTCTCGATCTGGCTGATCACGTTCCTGGAGTGGCAGACCTGGGTCCGCTTCGCCGTGTGGTTCGCGCTGGGTCTGGTGGTGTACTTCGCGTACTCCTACCGCAAGTCGGAGCTGGCGCGGACCGATCCGGGGACGGCGGGGAAGAACACGCCGTAGCCGCACGGCCGGCCCATCACCGAGAGAGGACGACCGATGCGCAGAGTGACCTACTCGATGAACGCCTCGCTCGACGGCTACATCGTCGGGCCGGACGGCGGCTTCAACTGGACGGAGCCGGACGCGGAGGTCTTCCGCTTCTGGATCGACGACATCCGGGGGGTCGACGTCCATCTGATGGGGCGAAAGCTGTACGAGACGATGCTGTACTGGGAGACCGCCGCCCAGGACCCGGCGCTCGACGAGGCCGGGCACGAGTGGGCCGCCCTGTGGAATCCGCTGCCCAAGGTGGTGTTCTCCACCACCCTGTCGACGGTCGAGGGCAGTGCCCGGCTGGCCACCGGCAGCGTGGCCGAGGAGATCGAGCGGCTGCGGGCCGAGCCGGGCGAGGGCGAGATCGCCATCGGCGGCGCGACCCTGGCCGCCGAGGCGGCCGCGGCGGGTCTCATCGACGAGTACCGGGTCATGGTCTACCCGGTACTCGTCGGCGGCGGCATCCCGTTCTTCGCCAAGGACGAGCGCCGCGTGGACCTCGAACTCGTCGAGACCCGCGCGTTCGGCTCAGGCGTGGTCTACCTGAACCACCGCGTGGTGCGCTGAGGCCCGCCCCACCGGGTCCGGTGCGCCGCCGGACCGGTCCTAGCGGCCCATCACCAGGCCGTCCTCGGCGGCGCCCCGGCTCAGCGTGACGCGGCGGATGCGGTCGCGGACGTCGGCGACGTCCGCGCCGCGGGCGAGGGCCGCGTTGAGGTTGACGACACGGCCCGCGTCCGTGTCGAACCAGAACGGCACGAACTCGGCCTTGCGCACCTCCCAGCGGTCGCCGGGGCGTTCGGGGGCGGCGAAGGTGAAGCGGCCCGCGGTGCCCTGGTTGCCGCGCGGGTCACGGGCGCCCGCGTGGTTGATCATGTCGCCGGCGATCTGGTCGCCCATGCCGTAGACGATCCAGGTCCCGTTGACCTTCTCGTAGGCCTGCGGGACGTGCGCGTGGGTGCCGATGATCAGGTCCACGTCCGGCCGCCCCGCGGTGCGCGCGGACGTCAACCGCTTGCCGAGGTCGAGCTGTTGGCGGTCCGGGGCGTCCTGCCACTCGCTGCCCCAGTGCAGCGAGACGACCACCACGTCCGCGCCCGCCTTCCGGGCCGCCCGGGCGTCGGCCAGGATGCGGTCCCGGTCGATGAGGTTGACCGACCAGGGCCTGCCCTTGGGCAGCGGAATGCCGTTGGTGCCGTAGGTGTACGCGAGTTGGGCGACCTTCGCGGAGCCCGCGCGCAGCCAGGCCGGGGACCGGCCCTCGGTGGCGGTGCGGCCGGAGCCCGCGTGCTTGACGCCCGCCCGGTCGAGGGCGTCCAGGGTGCGCTGGACGCCGTCGGCGCCGTCGTCGAGGGTGTGGTTGGACGCGGTGGAGCAGGAGTCGTAGCCGGTGGCCCTGAGCGCGGTGGCCACCTGCGGGGGCGACTTGAAGGAGGGGTAGCCGGTGTAGTCGCCGTTCGCGCCGTACACCGTCTCCATGTGACAGATCGCCAGGTCCGCCTTGGCGACCACGGAGCGCGCGCCCGCGAGCATCGGGCCGAAGTCGTAGCCGTCGCCGCCCGCGTCGGCGTTCGCCTTGCGGATGATCGAGGCGTGCGGCAGGACATCGCCGGATGCGACGAGGGTGAACGTCCGCGCGTCGCCCGCGCCGCCACCCGCCGCGGACGGCGCGGGCGCCGGGTGCCGGGGCGCGGACGCGCGACCCTGCCCCTGCCCGCTCTCCGCGGACGGCTGTTGCGCGGCACAGGCCGCCGTGGCGCCGACGAGGGCGGCGGTGAGGACGGCCACGGCCTGGCGGGTACGGCGGGTGCGCCGGGTGCTTCGGCTGGGACTGTCGCTCAGCGTGAGGCTGCCGGGCCGGGCGGGGCGTGTGCGCTGTGTCATCGACCGGACTTCCGTATGGGGAGTTCTTATGTAAAACAGATCCACATACGGATATAAGGGTGAGTCAAGGAGCAATGCCGTGCAATTCACCGAAACGGACTTAAACCCAGAGTGATGTGACCCGAAGAACACAGCCGCCCCGACCTGCGGCGAAACCGGCTCCAAGGTCAAGGCTCCGTAAAGCGCCTTGCTCAGCACCCCCATTGAGTAATCGGCTGTCCTCATCCGTGTTCCGGGTCGGGGGGCCAGAAGCCGGTGACGCGTACACGGAGCACAGGAAGGCGGAGCGTGATGCTGCACGAGAGCACGGACGGTGCCCAGGGCCCCGGCGGCGACGAGCTGACGGTCCCGATGGCGTGGCTGTACGCGGAGTACATCGCGGACGAGTTGCTGCGCACCGGCGACCTGATGCCGCCCACCTCCTTCGAGTACCGGGCCGGCCGTGACGCGCTCGCGCTCACCATCTTCCTGTCGGACACGCGCGGCGAGCTGTCCTGTATCCGCGTGGTCTCGCAGCTGGACACCTGGCTCTCCCTGACGGCGCACGACGAGCACTGGCAGGAGTGGGTCCGCGAGCGCATGGACGGCGTCACCGCCGACGCGATGGCCGCGCGCGGCCCCGCGCCCGACCTCGTGCTCGCCGAGGCCGCGTGGCGCTGGCTGGAGGAGACGGAACTCCTCGCGCCGGACCTGGACGCGGTGCCCGGCGGCGGGTCGATCCTCGGCGAGGACGAGGGGCCCAAGGTGTGGACCCCCGCCTGGCGGCTCGGCCTGCCGCTCGGGCACCTGGCCATCCAGCTCTTCTGACGGGCCGCTGCGGGGCCCGCCGACGGCTCCGCCCTCGGCATCCAGTTCGATCTCGGCGGCCCTTGAGTGATTCGGTGGCCGATTGCGTACGGGAGGGCGAGAAGCACCCTCACCGACAAGGAACGCCATGAGGTCCCTGGAGCGGCATCACGACGCCGGCGCCTACGCGCTCGGCGTCCTGGACAAGGCGGACGCCTTCCGCTTCGAGGACCACCTCACGGAGTGCGTCCACTGCCGGGAGCGGGTGTCCGAACTCGCCGTGCCCGCACGGCTCCTGAAGACCCACGGCAGGTCCGTCGCGTACGTCTTCGACCCGACCGCGGCCCCCGACCCCCGGCTCCTCGACCGCCTCGTCGACGAGACCGGGCGGCTGCGCAGGGCCCGCCGCCGACGGTGGCTCGGCGCCGTCGCCGCGGGCGTGGTGCTCGCCGTCGTGGGCCCCGCGGCGGCGGTCCTGAGCGCGGGCGGTGGCGACGGGGCGCTGCGGGTCGCCGCGCACGACGGGCGCAGCGGGATGGCGGCCGTGCTCACCGCGCGGGAGCGGGCGTGGGGCACGGAGGTCGGGATCCAGGTGCACCAGGACGGGGGCGCGGGCCGTCGGGTGTGCGAGCTGGTCGCCGTCGGGGACGACGGGTCCCGTGAGGTCGTCACGACGTGGCGTGCGCCGGGTCCCGCACGACCCGGGCGGGCGGCACAGCGGGAGTGGGAGACCCGGGGCGGCACCGCGCTGCCGTCCGACCGGATCGACCGGTTCGAGGTCCGGGACGCGGAAGGACGGCGGCTGCTCACGCTGCGGCCGCGTTAGCCGCGGGCAACCCCGGCACAGGGGAGCGGGGTTGCCCGCCCCGGCACCGGCGGCGGACCGCGCGGCCGGTGCGACGGGCCCGGCGCGGGTGTCGGCGGGCTACTTGAGGAATCGCGACGTGCGGCGGTCCGCCAGCGGCTTGCCGCCGGTCTGGCAGGTGGGGCAGTACTGGAGGGAGGAGTCCGCGAAGGAGACCTCGCGGATCGTGTCGCCGCAGACCGGGCACGGCTGCCCGGCCCGCCCGTGCACGCGCAGACCGGACTTCTTCTCGGACTTCAGGCGCGCCGCGGCGAGCCCGCGCGAGCGCGTCACCGCCTCGTCCAAGGTCGCTCGCAGGGCCTCGTACAGCCGCCGCGTCTCCTCCTCGGCGAGGCTGCCCGCGAGCTTGTACGGGGACATGCGGGCGGCGTGCAGGATCTCGTCGCTGTAGGCGTTGCCGATGCCCGCGATCAGGCTCTGGTCGCGCAACGCGCCCTTGATGCGGCGCCGTTCGCCGTCGAGGAGCCCCGCGAACCGTGCCAGTGTGAAGTCGGCCGCCAGCGGGTCGGGGCCGAGGCGGGCGATGCCGGGCAGCGCGGCGGGGGCGTCGGTGACGTACACGGCGAGTCGCTTTTGCGTTCCGGCCTCCGTGAGGTCGAAGCCCGCGCCGGTCGCGAGCGCGACGCGCAGCGCCAGCGGCCCCTTGCCCGGCCGCGGCGCGCCGCTCGGCAGCGGGTCCTTCCACTGGAGCCAGCCCGCGCGGGCGAGATGCGTGACGAGCCACAGCCCGCCCGCGTCGACGGCGAGGAACTTTCCGTACCGGGCGACACCCGTCACCTCGCGCCCTTCGAGCGCGGTCACCGGCGGGTCGTACGTCTTCAGGACACTGACGGCCACCGGCAGGACCCGGACGATCTCACGCCCGGTCAGCTCCCCGGCGAGGAAGTCCCGCAGGGCCTCGACCTCCGGCAGTTCCGGCACGACCGCCTCACCCCTCACCCGTCCCGTCACGTGAGGGCACGATGAACTCGCACCACACGCACTTCCCGACACCCCGCGAGTCGACACCCCACACGTCCGCGAGCCGGTCCACGAGCAGCAGCCCGCGCCCGGACACGCCGTCGTCGGAGGCCGCCCGCAGCCGGGGCAGCGCGCTGGAGGAGTCCTCGACGTCGACGCGCAGGCGCCGGTCGGCGCCCGACACCACCCGCAGCGTGACGATCGCGGTGCCCTCGGTGTGCATGAGGGCGTTGGTGATCAGCTCGTCGGCGGCCAGTTCGATCTCGTCGGCCCGGTCCCGCGCGCCCCACGCGCGCACCGCGGCCCGGATCATGTGCCGCGCCTCCGCGAGGGCCTCCGGGTCGTTCGGCGCGACGTGCTGCTGGAGGCGGCCGCCGGAGCGCGGCGCGTCCACCACGCGGCGGCGCATCAGGAGCAGCGCGGCGTCGTCGTCGCCCCGGCCGTCGTCCACCCGCCCGCACAGCAGGTCGGCCAGGTCCTCCAGGTCGGCGGGGCCGACGGAGACCATCTCGGCGAGGGCCTGGGTGCCGTCGTCGAGGTCGGCGCCCGGCTCCTCGACGAGGCCGTCGGTGTAGAGCAACAGCATCTGGTCGGGGTCGAGTTCGAGGGTGGTGACGGGGTAGTCGAGGCGCCCGAACTCGGCGGACAGGCCGAGCGGAAGGCCGCCCGCGACCGGCACCCGGCGGCAGGTGCCGTCGGTCAGGCGCAGCAGCGGGTCGATGTGCCCGGCGCGCACGAACTGCACCACGCCGGTGCTGAGGTCGGCCTCCGCGTACAGGCAGGTGGCGAAGCGGTCGGTGTCGAGTTCGTGCAGGAAGCCGGAGGCGCGGGCCATGACGGTGGCGGGGGTGTGGCCCTCGGCGGCGTACGCGCGCAGCACGATGCGCAGTTGGCCCATGACGGCGGCGGCGTGCGTGTCGTGGCCCTGGACGTCGCCGATGACGGCGCCGACGCGGCCGCCGGGCAGCGGGATCACGTCGTACCAGTCGCCGCCGATGTCGCGGCCGACCGCCGCGCTGCGGTAGCGCACGGCGATGTCGGCGCCGGGCACGCCCGGGATGGAGCGGGGCAGCATCGCCTGCTGGAGGCCCTGGGCGAGGTCCTTCTCCTGCTCGTAGAACATGGCGCGCTGCAGGCTCTGCGCGATGCTGCTGCCGAGCGCCACCAGGACGGTGCGTTCCTCCTGGGTGAAGCCGGTGCGGTCCTGGTAGAGCAGGCCGAGGACGCCGAGCGGCTTGGCCTGGGCGATCAGCGGCAGATAGGCGGCCGAGGCGATCCCGAGGTGCTCGATGTGCGGCCAGAGCAGCGGGTACGAGGCGGCGAACTCCTCCGGCGTCTCGATGAAGCGCGGCGAGAGCGTGCGCACGGCCTCGCTCATGGGGTACTCCTCGTCGACGCGGGTCAGGCGGGTGCCGGGCACGTAGCCCTCCGGCGGACCCTCCGCGACGAGCCGGATCCGGCCGGCCTCGACCAGTCCCATCACCAGGTGCGAGGCGCCGAGGTGCGCAAGGCCCTGGGCGTCGCTCAGCACGTCGATGACGTCGGCGACGGTTCTGGCGTGGGCGAGCGCCGCCGTGGTGCCCTGGACGACGCTGGTACGGCGGCGCCGGTCGGCCTCCGCCTCCACGCGCTCGCGGTGCGCGGTGCTGTCGCTCAGCTCCCGGGTGGCGTCGCGCACGATGCCCACGATGCGCTGCGGCCTCCGGGAGTCGTCGCGCAGGACGTGGCCCTGGGTGTGCCGCCAGTGCAGGCTGCCGTCGCGAAGCCGCACCCGGAAGTAGGCGCCGTAGCCGCTGTCGCCGCTCTTGAGGGCCTGCGACACCTGGACGTCCAGGCGGTGGCCCTCCCCCGCCGGCACCCGGACGGCGAGGCTCTGCGGCCTGTTGTCGAACTCGTCACGCCGCAGGTCGAAGAGGGCGAGGCCCTCGTCGTCCATGAGCAGCTCGCCGCTCCTGAGGTCCCACTCGAAGCCGCCCATGCCGAGCCCGGCGCCGTAGGTGTCGAGGAAGCAGCAGGCGCCATCGGCAGCGGGCGCTGCAAAGCCGCCGCCGCAGCGCCGCATCGCTACCTCGACACCTTCCGTGCCCGCGTCCATGGGCCAACGCTAGGCCGACCCTCGGACGGCCGCATGTGGACGGCCGCCGACCTGCGGCGCGGCCCGCGCGCACCCGCCCGTCAGCGGCCGCGGGCACCGGTCGGGAGCGAGGGGCAGCCGGGCGGGAGCGGGGTCTGGGGACCGCCGAAGGGGTCGCCCGTGCCCGGCGTGGGACAGTCGGGCGAGGTGCCGTCCGCTTCGGGGGTGGTGGGGCCGGGGACACGGTCGGAGGGGTCCGTGGCGTCCGACGGGTCCGTGTCGGAGCGGTCGGAGGGGTCGGAGCGGCCGGAGGGATCGCCGGGGTCCGTGGCGTCGGACGGGTCCTGGAACTCGTCCGGGTCGCCGGAGTCGCCGGGGTCCGTGGAGTCGGTGGCGTCCGTCGGGTCGGTGGAGTCAGAGGGATCGGCCGGGTCCATGGAGTCCGAGGGGTCCGTGGAGTCCGAGGGGTCCGTGGAGTCCGAGGGGTCTGTCGGCGAGGGCTCCGGGGGCGGCACGGGCCGGTCGTCCTTGCCGTGCTCGTCGCCGGTGCGCCGCTCGATCCAGGTGTTGTTGACGATGTTCACGATGACGATGACGGTGATCGGCCGGGGCGCGGGCGTCACCACGACGACCTCGGCGGGCCGGTAGCCCTGCCACTGCTGCCCGCTGTGGACCGGGGCCTGCCGGAAGGCGACCGGCGGCCGCAGCGGGTTGCCGCAGGCGCAGCGCACCCGGGGCAGGCCGCGGTCGTCGACGAGGACGGCGGTGCCGGCCTGGAGGACGGACTGGTAGGGGGTCGCGCGCCCGTCGCGGTAGCCGTGGTTGGTGACGCGGGTGTCGGCGCGCAGGACGACGGGGGTCAGGCCTCGCAGGTAGGCGGGGACCTGGTCCTGCGCGATGCCGACGGCCCCGGCGAAGGCACGGGCCCGCGCGAGTTCGGCGGTCAGGTACTGGATCTGGCGGCCGACGTCGCAGCTGGCGACGCGCTGCGTACCGCCGTACAGGCCGGGGGTGCCGCCCGCCAGGGAGCGCAGGCCCCGGTCGGAGGGCGACGAGGAGCCGCTGGGGGACGGTTGCGCCGACCGGGTGACGGCAGGCGAGGGCTCGGCGGACCGGGCGGTGGAGTCCGTGAAGGGGTCGGGCCCCTGGGCGGCCACGGGTTGCAGGAACAGCTCGCGTCCGCTGTCGTCCTGCTTCTTCTTCTCCTGGCCGCCGCTGTCCGAACCGGAGCATCCCGCGACGGTCAGCACCGCGGATATCCCGAGGGCCGTCGCCCACGTTCTGGTGGATGCGCGCACGGGGGGTCTCCCGCCTGTTGCCGGGGCTTTCGTCCCTCATTGTCTGGCGGGCGGAGCGGGGCCCCGCAAACGGAGCCGGGGCGGGCGTGGCTCCGGGGAGAGGGCGGGACCCTAGGGCTTGTCCGGCCACTGCCAGCTCATGCCGTAGATGCCCTGTCGGCACTGCGCGGCGTACAGGTGGGCCGTGCCGGAGGTGTCCACGGGCAGGGGGCGCACCTTGCGCTGCGGCGCCGAGGAGTTCTCGCGGTAGTACGAGTGGCAGAGCGCGGGGTGGCGGTCGTGGGGGAAGTACACGTGCAGGAGATAAGCGTCCTGGTTGCCGCGGATGCCCCGCTCGTGGAATCCCGTCGGGCGGTCGTAGGGGGCGGTCCTGATCTCGTAGTCGACGGCCACGGTCTCGCCCAGCGTCAGCGGACGGCCGAAGCCGATCCGCAGCAGCACTCCCCCCGAGGTCGCGTCCTGCCGCAGCGACTCCAGGCGCCCGCAGCGCACGGTCGCCTCGGGCAGCCGGCCGTCGGGATCGTCGAGGAAGTGCAGGTTCATCATCTGCTCCGGCCCGTCGGCGACGGCGCGGACCACGTGATTCACGATCAGGCGGCGGACGCAGCCGCGCCGGTCCAGGTGCAGGACCTCGCGGGTGAGGAGCACGACGATGTCCCGGTTGAAGTCCGCGAAGGAGTCCCCGAGCGCCTGCTCCTGCCAGGACTCCTGGCCGTACAGGCGGCGGGTGGCGTGCTCGTCGGTGCGGGCGACCCGCCGTCCGCGCGGGCGCTGGGGCGGCAGGAGCGAGGAGAGGCCGCCGGGAGGCAGGTCGAGGATGCTCTCCAGGGCGACCACCGCGCGCAGTGAGTCGGAGCGCTCGGGCCGGGTGCGATCGCGCTGCCAGTAGCTGAGGGTCGCGGGGGTCAGCCGGATGCCGCGGGCGGTCAGCCGCTCGCAGATGCGGTCCAGGGGGAGCCCGCGCCGACGCACCGCCTCGCGCAGCGCGACAGCGAACGGAGCGGGGCGTTCCGCCGAAAGGGCCGACGCGCGGGCCGATTCCGTATCGGTTTCCTTGGTGTTCGGCTTGTTCGGCGTCGGCCCGGATGTATCCGTCACGAATTCCGCCCCTCCCGGCATGACAGATGACGGCCCACGGCCCCGCTACCAAACCCCGCCAGGACCGCGTACGTCAATATCCGGAACGCCCCTTCCCGATCACCTTTCGCCCGCGTCAACCTCTGGACGAGCACCGATCGTTGCGCCCGCGTCGCTCTGAGGCACCAACGCATTCCCCGAGTTCGCGCATTAAGTGTTTACGTCTTTCGCCTTAAGACCCCGTGCCCCGCCATGTCTTGTGGGACCCCCCGAACCGACGGGAGGGTTTCGCCCACAGCGCGGTCCGGGAAATCCCGCGAACCGCGCCGATGGCGGTTCGGTGCACCGAATGACCCCACCCCGGTGCACCGAACTTCCATGAGCCCCCACTCAGTTGAAAGGCATTCAGATGGCGCATGCTCGGCATTACATACTCGCCGCCGCCGCGGCGACAGCCCTGGTGGCCACGACCGGCGCCACCGGCGCACAAGCCGACGCTCCCCCCACGCCGCGCTACGAACCGCGGATGATCGAGGCTCTGGCCGACTCCCTCGGCGTGAGCGACTCCGCCGCCGTACGACACCTCGACGATCAGGCCTCCCAGCAGCGCAGACTCGACCGGCTCCGGCAGGACGGCGTCCGTACGGACGGCGCGTTCTTCGACGCGAAGGGCACCCTGACGGTGAACGTCGGTGCCGCCCGTGAGGCGAAGAAGGTGCGCGCCACCGGCCTGACCGCCCGCATCCCGAGCCGGGGCGAGGCCGAGCTGAACCGCATCACCGCCGCACTCGACAAGGCCGCCGCGAAGCGGGTACCGACCGGCGTCGCCTCCTGGGAGGCCGACCTGGCCTCCGACCGGGTCAAGGTCACCGTGACCGACTCCTCGACCCCGGCGGCGCGCGCCTTCCTCAAGGAGGCCCGCGGCCACGGGGACGCCGTCCGCGTCGTCAAGAGCGACCGCGAGCTCCAGGCGAAGGCGGCCGTCGCGCCGGGCAGTCGGATGAACATCAACAACAACCCGGGCTCGTGGTGTTCGGTCGGCTTCGGCGCGAAGAACTCCTCCGGCCGGCAGTACCTGGTCACCGCGGGCCACTGCGTGACCGGCAACCCGGGCCTGTACTTCAACGGCTCGAAGTTCGCCTCCGGCTCGACGACCCGCTTCGCGCTCGGCCGCGACAGCGTGGACATGGGCCTGGCGACGGTCGATGCCGGCTCCTCCATCACGACGTCGGTCGGCACCTGGGGCAACGGCGCCTCGGTCGCGGTGCGGGGCAGCCAGCGCGCGGCGGTCGGCGCGAGCCTCTGCAAGTCCGGCTCGACGACCGGCTGGACCTGCGGCAAGGTCAACGCCTACAACGTCACCGTGACCTACACCGACCGCAACGGCGGCCCGGACACCGTGGTCAGGGGCCTCGGCCGGTCCACGGTCTGCGTCGAGGGCGGCGACAGCGGCGGGGCGTACATCGCGGGCAACCAGGCCCAGGGCATGACCTCGGGCGGCCCGACGAATCAGTCCTGCGGCGGGGTGAACGACCAGGGCTCGTCGTACTTCCAGCCGTTGGACGACACGCTGCGGTACTACGGCCTGACCCTCAACACCAACTGAGGCGGCTCGCCGCGGCCCCCGCCGGTCCCCTCCGCCTCCTCACTGGTCCCTTCGGTCCACGCTGAACACAGTGACCGCCACGGCGGCCAGCGCCCACACCGCGTACACGGTCCAGGCCCCGCCCATCGACCACGGGTACTCCCCCAGGTGCCCGCCGGGCTCGGTCAGCCGTCGCCACGCGGGGTAGGGCAGGGCGTGGGCGATGAGGACCGACCAGTAGCGGTCGGGGCTGACGACCATGGGCAGCACCAGGAGCGTCACGACAGTGGCGATCATGGTGCTGCCCATGTGGCGCAGGAGCATGCCGAGCGCCATGCCCGTCAGCGCGGCGATGGGGGTGAGCAGCGCCGACGCCAGGACGACGCGCAGGGCGCCGGGGTGGTCGAGGGAGACTCCGAGGTCTCGGGCGGACAGGATCGCCTGCGTCGAGAAGAAGGACACGAAGGCGACGAGCGCGCCGAACACGGTGGTCACCGCGGCGACCACGGCGGCCTTGGCCGTCATCACCGCGCGGCGGGCGGGCACGGCCGCGAACGTCGTGCGGATCAGCCCGGTGCCGTACTCCCCCACGACCGTCACGGCGCCGATCGCCCCGGCGGCGAGGAGGTGGATCATGGCGGCGTTGGTGGTGAAGGCTTCGGCGAGGGGGAGGCCGTCGCGGACGAAACGGTCCGCGTCACCCGGGGCCGCGTCGGTCCAGGAGCTGTACGTGTCGTACGCCTGGCCCACGTTGAAGCCGATCACGGCGAGCGCGGTCACCAGATACGCCCACGGCGTGGACCGCAGCGACCAGAGCTTCAGCCACTCCGCGGCGAGGAGGTCGCGGAAGCGGGCGGCGGGCTCGCCGGTCACCTCAGCCGGGTGCGGGGTGGTGCCGGTGGTGGCTTCCGATGCGGTGCCTGAGGCGGTTCGTGACGTCATCGTGCTTCTCCCGCGGGGTATTCGACGCTGTCGGCGGTGAGTTCCATGAAGGCCTCCTCCAGGGACGCCGAGCGTGGGGCCAGTTCGTGCAGCGGCAGGGCGTGCCGGCAGGCGAGGTCGCCGACGCGGGCCGCGTCCAGGCCGGTGACGGTGAGCAGCGGCCCTTCCTGGTGGACCACGGCTCCCTCGGCGGTGAGGACCTGAGCCAGGTCCGCGGCGCGCGGGGTGCGCACGGTGACGTTCGCCCCGGTGCCGCGGGCCGCGAACCGCGTGAGGCTCTCGGCCGCGATCAGCTCGCCGCGCCCGATGACGATCAGTTCGTCGGCCGTGTTCTCCATCTCGGACATCAGATGGCTGGAGACGAAGACGGTGCGGCCCTCGGCGGCCAGGCGCCGGAACAGGCCGCGCACCCACAGCACACCCTCCGGGTCGAGGCCGTTGAGCGGCTCGTCGAAGAGGAGCACCGGCGGGTCGCCGAGCAGGGCGGCGGCGATGCCGAGGCGCTGGCGCATGCCGAGCGAGAACCCCGCGATGCGGCGGCGCCCCGCCGCGCCCGCGAGCCCGACCTCGGCCAGGACCTCGTCCACACGGCCGCGCGGGATGCGGTTGGAGCGGGCGAGCACGGCGAGGTGCGCGGCCGCGCTGCGGCCGCCGTGCATGTCGCCCGCGTCGAGCAGCGCGCCCACGTGGCGCAGGCCGCGGGGCCGGTCCCGGAAGGGGCGGCCGCCGACGGTGACGGAGCCGCCCGTCGGGTCGTTCAGGCCGAGGATCATGCGCAGGGTGGTGGACTTGCCGGCGCCGTTCGGCCCGAGGAAGCCCGTGACATATCCGGGTCGCACCGTGAAGGACAGGTCCTTCACGGCCGTCGTCGCGCCGTAGCGCTTCGTCAGGTCCTTGACTTCGATCATGCGTTCAACGGTGCCCGGGGCGGGGCCCGTCCCGCATCGGCCCGCCGCCGACAATCCGGGCCGCCCGGTGTCGACCCTGGTTGTACACCCGTGGGCCGATTCCCGCCGCTGAGCAGGCGATTACGATGCCGACATGTCCGTGACACCACCACCGCAGCCCTCGTTCAAGCGTGTGCCGCCGAGTACGTGGACGGCGCTGGCCTGGTGGGTGGGGTCGGCGCTCACGTTCCTCTTCCGGTTCCGGCTCCCGGGTGAGGCCGAGCCCGCGCAGCAGGGCGTGCTCTTCTTCCGCTGGGACGGCATGGCGACGCTGGCCGTGGCCACACTGCTTGCCTTCGCCGGCAGCCTGCGCCTGAACCGTCGCCCGCTGTCCGGTCTCTTCCTGATCCTGCTCGCCTCGGTGGTCGCCTCGACGCCCCTGAGCGTGGCCGAGATCCCGCTGCTCCAGTTCATCGCGGCCGACGTGGCGCTGTACGTCATCGCCGCGTCCCGGCCGCGCGGGACCGGCCTCGCCGCGCTCTCCATGGCGCTCGGCACCCTCGCCGGATATCTGCTCACCCGCCTGGTCTTCGGCTGGGTCGTCGGGACCTCGGCGGAGCTGACCGTCGCGCTGACGGCCGTCGTCGCCTGGCTCCTCGGCGACGCGGCGCACCAGTCACGCCGCCACGCCGACCAGCTGCGCGAGCAAACCGCGGCCCAGGCCGTCACGGCCGAACGGCTCCGCATCGCACGCGAGTTGCACGACATGGTCGCGCACAGCATCGGCATCATCGCCCTCCAGTCCGGCGCGGCGCGGCGCGTCATGGGCACCCAGCCCGAGCAGGCCCGCGGCGCCCTCGGCGAGATCGAGAAGGCGAGCCGCGAAACCCTCTCCGGCCTGCGCCGCATGCTCGGCGCGCTGCGCACCGCGGAGCCGGGCAGGGCCCAGGAGGCGGCCCCGCTCGACCCCGGACTCGGCCTCGCCGACGTGGACCGGCTCGCGCGGACCACCACGGCCGCGGGCGTGCGCGTCGAGGTGCGCTGGCTCGGCGAACTCCGTCCGGTGCCGCCGGAGATCGACGTGTCGGCGTACCGCATCATCCAGGAGGCCGTCACCAACGTGGTCCGGCACGCGGGCACCAGCTCCTGCCGGGTGACGGTCGAGAGCCGCGAGCGCGACCTGGCCATCGAGGTGCTCGACAACGGCACCGGCACCGGCGCGGTCCCCGAAGCGGGCTCCGGCTACGGCCTGCTCGGGATGCGCGAGCGGGTCGGCCTGCTGCACGGCGAGTTCTCGGCGCTGCCGCGTCCCGAGGGCGGCTTCCGGGTCGCCGCGCGGCTGCCCGTCCCGGAGGTCGCGCGATGACCGTGCGGGTCCTGCTGGCCGACGACCAGCCGCTGGTGCGCACCGCGCTGCAGATGGTCATCACCGAGGCCGACGACCTCGAAGTCGTCGGCGAGGCCGGGAACGGCGCCGAGGCGGTGCGGCTCACCGCGGAACTCGGCCCCGACGTCGTGGTCATGGACATCCGCATGCCCGGCATGGACGGCATCGAGGCCACCCGCCTGATCACCGAGTCCACGGACGCCACCCGGATCGTCGTCCTGACGACGTTCGACGACGACGACTACGTCTACGGGGCGCTGCGCGCGGGGGCCTCCGGGTTCCTCGTCAAGGACATGGCCCTCGACGAGATCCTGGCCGCCGTCCGGGTCGTCGCCGCCGGGGACGGCCTGATCGCGCCGAGCGTCACCGGGCGCCTGATCAAGGAGTTCGCGGACCGTCCCACGGCCGCGCCGCCGCCACCGGACGTCGCGGGCATCACGGACCGTGAACGCGAGGTCCTGACCCTCGTCGGCGGTGGCCTGTCCAATTCCGAGATCGCCGAGCGGCTGCACATCAGCGTCGCCACCGCGAAGACGTACGTGACGCGCCTGCTCGCCAAGCTGGCCGCCCGCGACCGGGTCCAGCTCGTGATCATCGCGTACGAGACGGGTCTGGTCTCGCCGCCCCGCTGAACCGGGCGGCGGCCGTCGGGCCCGCGGCGGCCACCGAGCGGCGCCCGGGCTCACTGCCCGTCACAATGGAGAGGTGGAGTGGTTCACGGCGGACTCGTACTGGTTGAGCCGTCTGGTGTTCCAGCGGGTCCTCGCTGCGGTGTACCTCGTCGCCTTCCTGGGCGCCGCGTTGCAGTTCCGTGCGCTCATCGGCGAGCGCGGCATGCTGCCCGTGCCCCGGTTCGTCGCGGAGGTGCCGTTCCGCAGGGCCCCGAGCGTCTTCCACTTCCACTACTCGGACCGGTTCTTCGCGCTGTGGGCCTGGACGGGGTGCGCGGTGGCGATGGCGCTGCTCGCGGGCGTCGACGGGCTGCTGCCGCTGTGGGGTGCGATGCTGCTGTGGCTGGTGCCGTGGGTGCTGTATGTGTCCGTCGTGAACGTGGGGCAGACGTGGTACGGCTTCGGCTGGGAGTCGCTGCTCCTGGAGGTGGGCTTCCTCGCCGTGTTCCTCGCGGGGGACGACGTCGGGCCGCCGGTGCTCGTGCTGTTCCTGCTGCGCTGGGTGCTGTTCCGGGTCGAGTTCGGCGCCGGTCTCATCAAGATGCGCGGCGACCCGTGCTGGCGCGAGCTGACCTGCCTGTACTTCCACCATGAGACGCAGCCGATGCCGGGGCCGCTGAGCTGGTTCTTCCACCGGCTGCCGCGGCCGCTGCACCGCGTGGAGGCGGCCGCCAACCACGTCACCCAACTCGCCGTGCCCTTCCTGCTGTTCACCCCGCAGCCGATCGCGACGGGCGCCGCACTCCTGATGGCCGCCACCCAGCTGTGGCTGGTCCTGTCCGGCAACTTCTCCTGGCTGAACTGGCTGACGATCGCGCTCGCCCTCAGCGCCGTCGACTTCCGCCGCCTGGTCGGCGACGCGGCGGCCCCGCCCGCGGACCTCGCTTCTCCCCCGCTCTGGTACGAGATCCTGGTCATCGCCGTCACGGCGGGACTCCTCGCCCTGAGCTACCGCCCGGCCCGCAATCTCCTCTCCCGGCGGCAGGTCATGAACCGCTCCTTCGACCCGCTGCACCTGGTCAACGCCTACGGCGCGTTCGGCAGCGTCAGCCGGGTGCGGCACGAGGTCGTCATCGAGGGGACGTCGGACCCGGTGCCCCGGGCGGACTCCCCATGGCGGGAGTACGAGTTCAAGGGCAAGCCCGGTGATGTGCGGCGGTGGCCGCGCCAGTTCGCTCCGTACCATCTGCGGCTCGACTGGATGATGTGGTTCGCGGCGCTCTCGCCCGGCTACGCGCACGGGTGGTTCGGTCCGCTGGTGGAGCGGCTGCTCGCCGGGGACAGGGACACGCTGCGCCTGCTGCGCCACTGCCCCTTCCCCGACCGGCCGCCGCTCCACGTGCGGGCCCGGCTGTACCGCTACCGCTGCACGACGTGGCGTGAGCTGCGCGCGACGGGCGCGTGCTGGGAGCGGACGTACGTACGGGAGTTCCTGCCGCCGACGCGGCTCGATCGGGCCGCGCCGTCGGACAGGTGAACTCACGAGGCCCCGACAGGTGGTCTCACCAGGCCGGCGCCTCCGCGACCTCCTTGGGGTTCGGTCCGCCGCGGATGACAGGAGTAAAGCGGCCCTCGCCTACGCCCGCAGCGGGTCCGGCCGGACCCGCCCGGGACGGAGCGCACTCGCGGGCGAACGCACCACCTCCTCCGTCGGATCCCTTGGCCCAGCAGGCCACGCCGGCCAGTCGGGTCCGCCGGCCAGGAGGGGCCTCCTCTCAGGTGAAGGCCCGCCTCTCAGGAGGGGCCCGCCGGGCAGGAGGAGCCCGCCGCTGCTTCCGGCAGCCCGTACACCCGTCGCGCCGTCCCCGCGAAGACCTCCGCACGCTCGGCGGCGCTCAGCTCGGCCGTCAACGACCGTGCCGCGTCGATGACTTCGCCGTACGTGGCCGCGAGGTCCGACACCGGCCAGTCCGAGCCGAACATCAGCCGGGTGGGGCCGAACGCCTCCAGCGCCGTGTCCGCGTACGGCCGCAGCGCCGCCACCGTCCAGGACTCCCAGTCGGCCTCGGTCACCAGGCCGGACAGCTTGGCCACGGTGTTCGGCAGGGACGCGAAGGCGCGCAGGGAGGCCGTCCAGGGTTCGAGGGCGCCGGAGGCGATGGGCGGCTTGCCCAGGTGGTCGAGCACGAAGGTGACGTGCGGCATGCGCGCGGCCGCCTCGGCGCACATCGGGAGCTGGTCGGGGCGCACCACGAGGTCGTGCACGAGGCCCGCGTCCGCCAGGGCGGCGAGCCCGCGCCGCACGTCCGCGCGCAGCAGCCACTGCGGGTCGGGGTCGGACTGCACCTGGTGGCGGATGCCCACCAGGTGGGCGCCGCCCGGCAGTTCGGCGAGCGCGGCCAGGGTGTCGGCGACGTCGGGGCGGGTCAGGTCGGTCCAGCCCACGACCCCGGCGATCAGGTCGCATTCCGCGGCGAGGGCCAGGAACTCCGGGGTCTCCTCGGCCACGGTGACGGTCTGCACGAGGACCGTGGCGACGACTCCGGCAGCGTGCGCGTGCGGCGCGAGGTCGTCGACGGTGAAGGTCCGCCGGATCGGGGCGAGGGCGGGCCCGGTGATCCAGTCCTGGTCGCGCACGGCGAGGTCCCACACGTGGTGGTGGGCGTCGACGACCGCGTGTGTCACGGCAGTTCCCATACGACGGGCAGGCCCGCGTCCGCGCCGTCGCCCGAGTAGTCGTGGACCACGTCGAGCAGCTCCGCCATGCGTGCCTGCCAGGCCACGTTCACGGGCAGCCGCTCCAGCTCGGCGAGGAGGCGGGCGTAGTCGTCGCACTCCAGGACGTGGAAGAGGTCGGTCCCGCTGCGCCAGATCGTCCAGGACGTGGCACCGGCGGCGCGGATGGCGGCGGTCAGCTCGGCGGGGACCTCGCGGTGCGCGGCCTCGTACGCCTCGACGCGGTCGGCGCGGACCTTGGTGTGCAGGGCGACTCTCACGGGGCTGCGGCCTTTCCGGTAGGTCCCTCTCCGGGCACGGGCACCTCGGGCGGCAGGAGGCCCTTCGACCGGGCCTCCGTCCAGAAGTCCGCGGGCACGTCGGCCGCGAACTGCTTGACTGCGTCGGCCACTTGGCCGGGTGCGTGGATACCGACGAGGACGCTCGCCACCGCCGGGTGACCGAAGGGGAAGGCGAGCGCGGCCGCCCGCAGGGTGGTGTCGTGGCGGCCGGCGAGTGCCTGCAACGACCGGGCCCGGTCCAGGAGTTCGCCGGGCGCCTCGGTGTAGTCGAACCGCGCCCCCTCCTTCGGGTCGGCGAGGAGACCGGAGTTGAAGACGCCACCGATGACGACCGACGTGCCGCGCGCGCTCGCGGCGGGCAGCAGCTCGGCCAGTGCCTGGTGGTCGAGGAGGGTGTAGCGGCCCGCGCACAGCACGGCGTCGACGTCGGTGTCGCGGACGAAACGGGTCAGCATCTCGGCCTGGTTCATGCCCGCGCCGATGGCGCCCACGACGCCTTCGGCGCGCAGTCGTTCCAGGGCGGGATAGCCCTCGCGGAAGGCCTCTTCGCCGTGGTTGTCCGGGTCGTGGAGGTAGACGATGTCGACGCGGTCGATGCCGAGGCGTTCCAGGCTGGACTCGATCGAGCGGCGCACGCCGTCCGCGCTGAAGTCCCATCTCCGCCGGTGGTGGGCGGGCACGGCGAAGCCGCCGTCGGCCAGGTCGTCGCCGGTCACCGCCCCGGTCACCGGCTCCAGGATCCGCCCCACCTTCGTGGAGACGGTGTACGCGTCCCGGGGGCGCCCGCGCAGGGCCGCCCCGAGCCTGCGTTCGGACAGGCCGAGGCCGTAGTGCGGCGCGGTGTCGAAGTAGCGCATCCCGGCGTCCCAGGCGGAGTTCAGCGCGACGGCGGCGTCCTCGTCGGTGACGGGCGAGTACAGGTTGCCGATCCCGGCGCCGCCGTACGACAGCTCGCTGACCAGGACGTCGCTGCGGCCGAGCCGTCGGGCCGCTATGCCGCTCACGGGGCCACCGGCCGCAGCCGCAGGCCCTGCATGCCGCCGTCGACGGCGAGCGCGGTGCCGGTCGTCGCGCCGGACAGCGGACTCGCCAGGTAGGCGATGGCCCCGGCGACCTCGTCGGCGCCGACCAGGCGCCCGGTGGGCTGGCGGGCCTCCAGGGCGGCGCGCTCGGCCGCCGGATCGGGGGCGGCGTCGAGGAGGCGGCCGACCCACGGGGTGTCCACGGTGCCGGGGTTGACGCAGTTCACGCGCACTCCTTCGCGGACGTGGTCGGCGGCCATGGCGAGCGTGAGCGAGAGTACGGCGCCCTTGGACGCGGAGTACAGGGCGCGCTGCGGCAGGCCCGCGGTCGCGGCGATGGAGCAGGTGTTGACGATCGCCGCGTGCGCGGACGCCCGCAGGTGCGGGAGCGCGGCCCGGGTGGTGCGGACGATGCCGAGGACGTTCACGTCGAGGACGGTGTGCCACTGCGCGTCGTCGTTGTCCTCGATGGTGCCCTGGGCACCGATGCCCGCGTTGTTGATCAGGACATCGAGGACACCCTGGCCGCCGAAGTCGGCGACGGCCGCCGCGACGGCCTCCCGCACCGCCGTGTCGTCGGTGACGTCGGCGGCGTATCCGCGCAGCGGCTTCTCCACGCCGCTCGGATCGAGGTCGAGCACCGCCACCTGGGCGCCCCGGGCGGCGAGGAGCTCCGCCGTGGCCCGGCCGATGCCGGACGCGCCGCCGGTGACCAGAGCCCTGAGGCCGGTGAAGTCCGTCATGCCGCTGCCCCCTTCCGTGCCGTCTTCTTCTGCGCCGTCGTCTTCTGTGCCGTCTGCTGCTCCGCGGTCAGCCCTTCCGCGGTCTTCTGCTCCGCCACGTTCGCCTTCGGTGGCGCCGTCGTGCCCTCAAAGCCCGCCCGACCCGCGAGGTCGGCGGCCCAGAACGCGCCGCCTGGGTAGGTGAACTCCGCCAGGGACTCGGGGTGCATGGTCGCCGAGAAGCCGGGCGCGGTGGGTGCGGTGTAGTGCCCGCCGCGGATCACGACGGGGTCCACGAAGTGTTCGTGGAGGTGGTCGACGTACTCGATGACGCGGTTCTCCGTGGTGCCGGACAGCGCGACGAAGTCGAACATCGACAGGTGCTGGACCAGTTCGCACAGGCCGACGCCGCCCGCGTGCGGGCACACCGGCACGCCGAAGCGGGCGGCGAGCAGCAGGATCGCGAGGTTCTCGTTGACGCCGCCGACGCGGGCCGCGTCGAGCTGCAGGACGTCGATGGCGCCGGCCTGGAGGAGCTGTTTGAACACGATGCGGTTCTGCACGTGTTCGCCGGTGGCCACCTTCACCGGGGCGACCGCCTCGCGGATCGCGGCGTGCGCGAGGACGTCGTCGGGGCTGGTGGGCTCCTCCACCCAGTACGGGTCGAACTCGGCGAGGGCGCGGGTCCAGCGCACGGCCTCGTCGAGGCCCCAGCGCTGGTTGGCGTCGATGGCCATGCGGATGTCGGGGCCGATGGCCGCGCGGGCGGTGCGGCAGCGGCGGATGTCGTCGTCGAGGTCCGCGCCGACCTTCAGCTTGATCTGGGTGAAGCCGTCGGCGACGGCCTGGCGGGCGAGCCGGGTGAGCTTCTCGTCGCTGTAGCCGAGCCAGCCCGGTGAGGTGGTGTAGCCGGGGAAGCCGTGGGCGCGCAGCTCCGCCTCGCGGGCGGCCGCGCCGGTGCGGCCCGCCCGCAGCAGGTCCAGGGCCTGCTCGGGGGTGAGCGCGTCGGCGATGTAGCGGAAGTCGACCTGGGAGACCAGCCATTCGGGGTCCGCGTCGGCGAGGAGCTTCCACAGCGGGGTGCGGGCGCGCTTGGCGGCCAGGTCCCAGACGGCGTTGACGACGGCGCCGACCGCCATGTGCATCACGCCCTTCTCGGGTCCGAGCCAGCGCAGCTGGCTGTCGCCGATCAGGTCGCGGTTGAGCGTGCCCGGGTCCCCGCAGAGCTCGTCGACGGAGCGGCCGACGACGTGGTGGCGCAGGGCGTCGATCGCGGCGACCTGTACGTCGTTGCCGCGCCCGATGGTGAAGGTGAAGCCGTGTCCTTCGAGTCCGTCCTCGGCGTCGGTGCGCAGCACCACATAGGCGGCCGAGTAGTCCGGGTCCGGGTTCATGGCGTCGGACCCGTCCAGTTCCCGGGAGGTCGGGAAGCGGATGTCGTAGGTGTCGACCGCGGTGACGCGGCCGGGAGTTGGGGACACAGGAGGCCTTTCCGGAAAGGAACGGGGAGCCAGGGGCGGGCGGGGACCTCAGTCCTGGGCGCGGCCCGTGGTGACGCGGGCGATCATCAGGGCGACCAGGATGATGCCGCCGTAGATGGCCTGGATCCAGAAGGACGGCACCTGGGCGAGCGTGAGCAGGTTCTGTACGACGCCGAGCAGCAGGACGCCGGTCAGCGCGCCGAACATGGTGCCCTTGCCGCCGTCGAGGCTGATGCCGCCGATGACGGCCGCCGCGAACACCGTGAAGATCATGTTGGTGCCCTGGTTGGCGTTGATCGCGCCGACGTAGCCGGTCTGCATCAGGCCGCCAACGGCGGCGAGGCCGCCCGCCACCACGAAGACGCCGAGCATCACGCGGTCGACGCGGATGCCCGCGGCCCGCGCCGCCTCCGGGTTGCCGCCGATGGCGTACAGGGCGCGGCCCACCCGGTGGTACTTGAGCACGAGGCCCGCGATGCCGAAGGCGGCCGCCGCGATCCACACGGAGAGGGGCACGGTCAGGAACGTCGAGGTGGCGAGCGTGAAGAACGGCTCGGGCATGCCGAAGAGGGTCTTGCCCTCGGTGGCGCCGACGAGGACGCCGCGCAGCACGATCAGCATGGCGAGCGTGACGATGAACGCGTTGAGCTTCAGCTTGACGACGAGGACGCCGTTGAAGGCGCCGATCACCGCGCCCACCAGGACGATCGCGATCAGCCCCACGGCGGTGGGCATGTCGGTGCCGAACCCGGCCTGGGCCGCGGGCAGCACGAGCAGCGCTCCGATGGCGGGCGCGATGCCGACGACCGACTCCAGGGACAGGTCGAACTTGCCGGTGATCAGCACCAGGGACTCGGCGAGGACGACCATCGCGAGGGCCGCGGACGCGCCCAGGATGGAGATGAGGTTCCGCTCGGTGAGGAAGGAGTCGTTGACGAAGGCGCCGAAGACCATGAGCAGCAGCAGGGCGGGGACGAGGGCGAGTTCCCTGGCCCGGTGCAGGACGATGCTCTTCGCCGAGCGGGGTTCGCGGGGGCGCGTCGGGGTGGTGGCCGGCTTCGCAGCCGAGGGGGCTTTGACGTCAGCCATGGCTTTCTCCTTGTGGATCTGCTGCGGGGCGGTGGGGGCTGGGCGCGCAGTTCCCCGCGCCCTTTTCAGGGCCCCTGTCGGGGCCCGTCTGGCCCACCCCCTCCACCGACGCGATCAGTTCGTGGTCGTGCCAGCCCGCCGCGTGCTCCGCGACCACGCGGCCGTGGAAGAGGACGAGGACGCGGTCGCAGCGGCGCAGGTCGTCGAGTTCGTCGGAGACGACGATCACGGCGGTGCCGTCGTCGCGGGCGTGGTCGACGCGGGCGAGCAGGGACTCCTTGGACTTCACGTCGACGCCCGCGGTGGGGTTGATGAGGACGAGCAGCCGGGGCTCCGAGGCCAGGGCCCGTGCCATGACGACCTTCTGCGCGTTGCCTCCGGAGAGGTCGGACACGGACTGGTCGGGCCCTTCGGCGTGGATGTCGAGCCGCTTGATGAGCCCGCCCGCGAAGGCGCGCTTGCGGTCGGTGCCGACGAAGCCGTACCGGCCGAGGCTGCCGAGGACGCTCATGGTGGCGTTGTCGCCGATGGACATGCCGTACACGAGGCCCTCGCCGTGCCGGTCGCGCGGTACGCAGCCGACTCCGGCCCGCAGCGCGGCGGGCACGTCGCCGAACGTGAGGGGGTCGCCGTCGAGCAGGGCGGTGCCCGCGGTCGGGGTGTGCAGCCCGGCGAACGACTCCGCGAGGTTGATCTTGCCGCTGCCGCTGGATCCGGCGAGACCGACGACCTCGCCCTTGCGCACGGTGAGGTCGACGTTCTCGTACGACGTGCTGGTGAGCCCGCGCACGTCGAGGAGGACCGGCGCGTCGGCGGGGACGTCGGGCTCGGTGCGGGCCTTGCTCTCCGTGATGGCCTCGCCCGCCATGGCCTCCACGAGGGCGGCGCGCGGGAGTTCGGCCACGGGGGCGGTGGTGATCCAGCGGGCGTCGCGCAGCACGGTGACGGTCTGGCACACCTCGTACACCTCTTGCAGATGGTGCGAGATGAACAGGAAGGTCACGCCGGAGTCCTGCAGCGCCCGCATGCGCGTGAAGAGGCGCTCGATCTCGCGGTTGTCGAGCTGCGCGGTGGGTTCGTCGAGGACGATGAAGCGCGCGCCGAAGCTGAGCGCCCGGGCGATCTCCACCATCTGGCGGTCCTCGACCTTGAGGTCGGCGGTGCGGGCGTCGGGGTCGACGTGCACGTCCCAGGTGCCGAGGACCTCCGCGGCCTCGGCCCTGAGGCGGCGCCAGCTGATGAGTCCGCCGCGGCCCTGGGGCTGGCGGTTGATGAACAGGTTCTCGGCGACCGACAGTTCCGGTACGACGGTGGGCCGCTGGTAGACGCAGGCGACCTTGCGGCGCCAGGCGTCGCGGTCGGCGAGCGGTGGGGCCGCCTCGCCGTCGAACAGGACGGTGCCGGCGTCGGGCGCCTGGAGGCCGGTGAGGATGGTGACGAGGGTGGACTTGCCCGCGCCGTTGCGGCCGACGAGGGCGTGGGACTCGCCGGGCCTGACGGTCAGGCGGCCGTCCTGGAGGGCCACGGTGGGTCCGTACCGCTTGGCTATGCCGGTCGCCTCGACGAGGGGCACTCCCCCGTCCCCGGCGACCGGCCCGATCGCTGACGTCGTCATTTGACCGAGTTGCCCCAGAGCTTGGCGTCGTCCACGTTCTCCTTGGTGACGAGCGGCGCGGGCAGCTGGTCCTCGAGGATGCCGCTGGGCAGCTTCACGATGGTGGAGTCGTGGTCGGTGGGGCCGGGCTTGAACTTCTTCCCGTTCATCGCCGCCTTGATGTAGTACATGCCGTACTTGGCGTACGCGTCGGCGGGCTGGGAGACGGTCGCGTCGATCTGGCCCTTGCGGATGGCGTCGAACTCCTGCGGGATGCCGTCGTTCGACACGATCGCGATGTGGCCCTTCGTGCCCGCCTTCTTCAGCATCCCCTTGGACTTCAGGGTCTGCAGCGTCGGCGCGAGGTAGACGCCGCCCGCCTGCATGTAGATGCCCTTGATGTCGGGGTTGGAGTTCAGGAGCGTGTCCAGCTTGGAGGCGGCGGTGTCCGACTCCCACTTGGCGGGGATCTCCAGGACCTTCAGCTTCGGGTACTTGTCCTTGACGCAGTCCCGGAAGGCCTTGGAGCGCTCGCGTCCGTTGACGGAGGCCAGATCGCCCATGATCTGGACGACCTTCCCGCTCTTGACCTGCTTGCCCAGGTAGTCGCAGGCCTTCTGCCCGTACGCGCGGTTGTTCGCGCGCACGACCATCGCGACCTTGCCCTTCTCCGGCGCCACGTCGACGGCGACCACCGGCACGCCCTTGCGCTCCGCCTGGTCCAGGCCCGCCGAGATCGCGGCGCTGTCGAGCGGGGCCACGACCAGGCCCTTGACGCCCTGGTTCAGCTGATTGTTGATGTCCGTTATCTGCTGCGAGGGGTCGCTGTTGGAGTTGACGGTCTTCAGCGCGTCGACGTCCTCGGACTTCGCCATCTTCGGCACGTAGTCGTTGTACGACTGCCAGAACGGCGAGGTGAGCAGCGGCAGGATGACCCCGACCTTGCCCTCGCCGCCGTCCCCGCCACCGGATTTCGCGGAGTCCTTCGTACTGCCGCAGGCGGTGAGCGCGAGCGCGGCGCAGGCCGCCGCGGCTCCCACGCGGACGCCCTGGGCGCGCCGCTTCCTCCAGGGGCTGTTCCGCACTGTACTGCCGACCATCTGACGGCTCCTCATCGAGCGAATCAAGCGGGAATCATCACGGGACTGAAACGTGGGTCGAGTGACCGTGGGCGAATATTTATCAGACCACTTGGCGCCCACAACACCCCCGGACGGCAAATTTCCCGGGTTTTCAGCCATAGTGGTCCGACCACATCTGTGGCTAAACTGCGCGGCACCCGGCAAGTGAAGGAGCGGTCCGTGGACCACAGCGCCCAGAGCGCGCCCGTGCAGCAGGGCTCCGCGCCCACCCCGCAGGGCTCCGCAGCACCCGCGCAGAAGGGCACCGTGACCCAGCGGGCCATCGAACAGATCAAGACGATGATCGGCGAAGGCAGACTCGAACCGGGGCAGCGGCTGCCCACGGAGCGGGACCTGGCCACGCAGCTGGGGATCTCGCGCAGCTCCATGCGGGAGGCGATCCGGGCCCTGACCGTGCTCGGCGTCCTGGAGGCACGGCACGGCTCGGGCATCTACGTGACCCGGCTGGAGGCCGGTGACCTCCTGGAGACCTTCGGCGTCGTCGCCGATCTGTCCCGGGGCCCGCGCCTGGTGGAGCTGCTTGAGGTGCGCCGGGTCCTGGAGGCCACGTCAACCGCCCTCGCCGCCGCCCGCATCTCCCCCGGTCAGCTGGCCGACGTGGAGAAACACCTCGCGGCGATGGACGCCACCGACGACCCCGAGGAGATCCTCGCCCACGACCTCGCCTTCCACCGGGCCATCGCGCTCGCCGCGGGCAACGACACGATGGCCGCGATCCTCGAAGGCCTCTCCTCGCGCACGTTCCGGGCCCGTGTGTGGCGCGGCTATCAGCAGGAGGGCGCCTTCGAGCGGACCCGCAGGGAGCACGCCCGCATCCACCGGGCCCTGGTCGCCCGGGACCCGGAGGCCGCGCGGGCCGCGGCGGCGGCGCACGTGGGCGAGGTCGAGGAGTGGCTCCGGGCGCACCTGGAGGCAGGTCGGGAAGGGGATGCGGGGGCGGACGAACCAGGGGCATGAACACGCCACTGTGGGATGCTGGTCGGGTGAACCTGGAGGACCTCGTCCGGCTGCGCCGGGCCCGTGACCGGATGGACCGCGAGTACGCGCAGCCACTGGACGTGCCGGAGCTCGCGCGCTTCGCGCTGATGTCGCCGGGCCACTTCTCGCGCAGCTTCCGCGCCGCCTTCGGCGAGACGCCGTACAGCTATCTGATGACGCGCCGGATCGAGCGCGCCAAGGCCCTGCTGCGCCGGGGCGACCTGTCGGTGACGGAGGTCTGCTTCGAGGTGGGGTGTACGTCGCTCGGGTCGTTCAGCTCGCGTTTCACGGAGCTGGTCGGCGAGAGCCCGTCCGCGTACCGGGCCCGCCCCCATGACGAGGGCGCCGCCGTGCCCGCCTGCATTGCCAAGATCCACACCCGGCCGGTCAGGAACGCCAGGCCAGGGACCGGTCAGGAATCGAGAAGCGAACCGCAGCCCCCGCCCGTAGCGTGATCGGCATGGACATCACGCTCTCGCAAGCCTTCATCGCCGTCGACGACCACGACAAGGCGCTCGCCTTCTACCGGGACGCACTCGGCCTCGAAGTGCGCAACGACGTCGCCTTCGAGGGCATGCGCTGGGTGACCGTCGGCTCTCCGGCCCAGCCGGACGTGGAGGTCGTCCTGGAGCCGCCGCTCGCGGACCCCAACGCCTCCCCCGCCGACCGGCAGGCCATGGCGGAGCTCCTCGCGAAGGGCCTGCTGCGCGGTGTGATCTTCCGGACCGACGACGTCGACGCCACCTTCGAGCGGATCCGCGCCGCGGGCGGCGAGGTCCTGCAGGAACCCATGGACCAGCCCTACGGCGTCCGCGACTGCGCCTTCCGCGACCCCGCGGGCAACATGCTGCGCTTCAACCAGCCGAGCGAGCAGTAGGCAGCGAGGAGACAGGACCACCATGGCCAGCAGCACGGACCGGCGGTCACCCGCGCCGCACGAAGCCGACAGCCACGACATGATCCGCGTGCACGGCGCGCGCGTGAACAACCTCAAAGACGTCACCATCGAGATCCCCAAGCGCAGGCTGACGGTGTTCACCGGCGTCTCGGGCTCGGGCAAGAGCTCCCTGGTGTTCGGCACGATCGCCGCGGAGTCGCAGCGCCTCATCAACGAGACGTACAGCGCCTTCCTGCAGGGCTTCATGCCGACCCTCGCGCGGCCCGAGGTCGACGTGCTCGACGGGCTCACCACCGTCATCACCGTCGACCAGCAGCGCATGGGGTCCGACCCGCGCTCCACGGTCGGCACCGCCACCGACGCCAACGCGATGCTGCGCATCCTCTTCAGCCGCCTGGGCAAGCCGCACATCGGCCCGCCCAGCGCCTACTCCTTCAACACCGCCTCGGTCCGGGCGAGCGGCGGCATCACCGTCGACCGGGGCGCGGCGAAGACGAAGACCGTGAAGGCGACCTTCCACCGCGTCGGCGGCATGTGCACGCGCTGCGAGGGCCGGGGCGCGGTCTCCGACATCGACCTCACCCAGCTCTACGACGACTCCAAGTCGATCGCCGAGGGCGCGTTCACCATCCCCGGCTGGAAGTCGGACAACGTCTGGACGGTGGGGCTCTACGCCCAGTCGGGCTTCCTCGACCCGAACAAGCCGATCCGCCGGTTCACCAAGAAGGAGATGCAGGACTTCCTCTACCGCGAACCGGTCAAGGTGAAGGTCAACGGCGTCAACCTCACCTACGAAGGCCTGATCCCCAAGATCCAGAAGTCGTTCCTGTCGAAGGACAAGGAGGCGATGCAGCCGCACATCCGGGCGTTCGTGGAACGCGCGGTCACCTTCACCACCTGCCCCGAGTGCGACGGCACGCGGCTCAGCGAGGGCGCCCGATCCTCGAAGATCAAGCGCGTCAGCATCGCCGACGCCTGCAAGATGGAGATCAGGGACCTGGCCGCCTGGGTCCGCGGTCTCAAGGAGCCGTCGGTGGCGCCGCTGCTCACCGCGCTCCAGCGGACGCTCGACTCCTTCGTGGAGCTGGGCCTCGGCTACCTCTCCCTCGACCGGGCCGCGGGCACGCTCTCCGGCGGCGAGGCGCAGCGCGTCAAGATGATCCGCCACCTCGGCTCCTCGCTCACCGACGTCACCTACGTCTTCGACGAGCCCACGATCGGCCTGCACCCGCACGACATCCAGCGCATGAACGACCTGCTGCTCCGGCTGCGGAACAAGGGCAACACGGTGCTCGTCGTGGAGCACAAGCCGGAGGTCATCGCCATCGCCGACCACGTCGTCGACCTCGGCCCCGGCGCGGGCACGGACGGTGGCGCGGTCTGCTTCGAGGGCACCGTCGCGGGACTGCGGGCGAGCGACACCGTCACCGGCCGCCACTTCGACGACCGGGCCGCCGTCAAGGACTCGGTGCGCGAGCCCACCGGCACCCTGGAGATCCGCGGCGCGAGCACGCACAACCTGCGCGACGTCGACGTCGACGTGCCCCTCGGGGTGCTCGTCGCCGTCACCGGCGTCGCGGGCTCCGGCAAGAGCTCCCTCGTGCACGGCTCGCTCCCGGCCGACGCCGACGTGGTGTCGATCGACCAGACCCCGATCCGCGGCTCACGGCGGAGCAACCCGGCGACGTACACCGGGCTGCTCGACCCGATCCGCAAGGCCTACGCGAAGGCCAACGGCGTGAAGCCCGCGCTGTTCAGCGCCAACTCCGAGGGCGCCTGCCCCACCTGCAACGGCGCGGGCGTGGTCTACACCGACCTCGGCATGATGGCCGGGGTCGCCACGCCCTGCGAGGAGTGCGAGGGCAAGCGCTACCAGGCCTCGGTGCTCGACCACCACCTCGGCGGCCGCGACATCAGCGAGGTGCTCGCGATGTCGGTGACCGAGGCCGAGCAGTTCTTCGGCTCCGGCGAGGCGCACACCCCCGCCGCGCACAGGATCCTCGGCCGCCTCGCGGACGTCGGGCTCGGCTACCTCACCCTCGGCCAGCCGCTCACCACCCTGTCGGGCGGCGAGCGGCAGCGTCTGAAGCTGGCCGCCCACATGGCCGAGAAGGGCGGCGACCGCCTCGTCTACGTACTCGACGAGCCGACCGCCGGACTCCACCTCGCCGACGTCGAGCAGTTGCTCGGCCTGCTCGACCGCCTCGTGGACTCCGGCAGGTCGGTCATCGTGGTCGAGCACCACCAGGCGGTGATGGCGCACGCCGACTGGATCATCGACCTGGGTCCTGGCGCGGGCCACGACGGCGGCGAGATCGTCTTCGAGGGCACACCCGCCGATCTCGTCGCCGCCCGCACCACGCTGACCGGCGAGCACCTCGCCGCCTACGTGGGCGCCTGACCCGCTCAGGCGCGCGTGAACCGCAGCGTGACCAGCTCGAACGCCCGCAGGGACACGGCCACTTCACCGCCCGCGAGCTCCGGGGCCGCCACACCGGCCAGCGGCCGCTCAAGGAGGTCGGTCACCGCGACCGAACCGGCCGGGAAGCCCACGGCGAGGGTGGCCTTCGCCCGCCCGCCCCGGGACTCGTGGAAGCGGACGACCACGTCGCCGCTGCCGTCGTCGGCGAGCTTGACCGCGGTGACCACGACGGCGTCGTTGTCGACGCCGACCAGCGGAGCGACGGGCGCGCCGCCGGTGAGGGTCCGCACGGGCAGGTTGATCCGGTAGCCCTCGCGGACCGCGTCGCCGATGGTCGCGCCGGGCGCGAGCGCGTGCCGGAAGCGGTGCGTGCCCTGGTCGGTCTCGGGGTCGGGGAAGCGCGGGGCGCGCAGCAGCGAAACGCGCACCGTGGTGGTCGTACCGGCGTCGCTGTCGCGGACGTCGCGGGTGACGTCGTGACCGTACGTCGAGTCGTTGACGAGGGCGACGCCCCAGCCCGGCTCCTCGACGTGCACGAAGCGGTGGTTGCAGGCCTCGAACTTGGCGGCCTCCCAGCTGGTGTTGGTATGGGTGGGCCGGTGGAAGTGCCCGAACTGGGTCTCCGAGGCGTACCGCTCGGCGTGCACGTCGAGCGGGAAGGCCAGCTTGAGGAACTTCTCCGTCTCGTGCCAGTCGACCTCGGTGTCGATGTCCAGGCGCCGCTCGCCGGGCGCGAGGGTCAGGACCTGCGTCATGCGGGACGAACCGAAGGCGCGCACGACCCGGACCGACGCGCCCTCGCCGGGCACGACCTCCTCGGCGTCCGTCAGGTCCGTGACGGAGTTCCGGTAGAACTCGTCGACGTCCCAGGCGTCCCACATGTTCGGGAAGTCGGCGTGCAGCTGCGGCAGGTTCGCGGCGTGCCCCGGCGCGACGGTCTCGCGCCCCGCCTCGATGTCGTACGCGGACACGACCAGGCCACGCCCGTCGATCTCGACGCGCAGCAGGCCGTTGTCGAGGACGTACCCGCCGCCGGCGCGGGCGGCGATGGCGGACTGGCCCGCGGCCACGGGCTGAGCGGCGCCGCCCGCGGGGACGCCGTCGCGGGTGTGCGGCGCGGAGTTGAACACCAGGGTGCTGCCGCCCTCGCCGGCGAGGGCGCGCTGGGCCGCGGTGATGATGCCGTTGAGGTCGGCGGCGACCGCCGCGTAGGTCGCGCGGGCCTCGCGGTGCACCCAGGCGATCGACGAGCCGGGCAGGATGTCGTGGAACTGGTGCAGCAGCACCGTCTTCCAGATCCGGTCCAACTCCTCGTACGGGTACGGGAATCCGGCGCGCACCGCGGCCGTCGCGGCCCACAGCTCCGCCTCCCGCAGCAGGTGCTCGCTCAGGCGGTTGCCCTGCTTGGTGCCGGCCTGGCTGGTGAGCGTGGCGCGGTGCAGCTCCAGGTACAGCTCGCCGACCCACACCGGGGCGTTCGGGTACTCGGCCTCGGCCTTCTCGAAGAACGCGGCCGGGGTCTCCCACTGAACGGTGGCCGAGCCCTCCAGGTTCCGCAGCCGCCCCGCCTTGGCGATCATCTCGCGGGTGGTGCCGCCGCCCCCGTCGCCCCAGCCGGTGGGCGCGAGCGAGTGCCGGGCGACGCCCTTGTCCTTGAAGTTCTTGGCCGCGTGCGCGATCTCGCTGCCCTTCATGGAGCAGTTGTACGTGTCCACGGGCGGGAAGTGCGTGAAGATCCGGGTGCCGTCGATGCCCTCCCACTGGAAGGTGTGGTGCGGGAACTTGTTGGTCTGCGACCACGAGATCTTCTGCGTGAGCAGCCACTTGGCGCCCGCCGCCTTGATGATCTGCGGCAGTCCGGCCGCGAAGCCGAAGGTGTCCGGCAGCCACGCCTCGTCGTTCTCGACGCCGAACTCCTCGATGAAGAACCGCTTGCCGTGGACGAACTGACGGGCCATCGCCTCCGAGCCCGGCATGTTCGTGTCCGACTCCACCCACATGCCGCCGGTCGGCACGAACCGCCCGTCGGCCACGGCCTTCTTGACCTTCGCCCACACCTCGGGCCGGTGCTCCTTGACCCACGCCCACTGCTGCGCCTGCGACATGGCGAAGACGAAGTCCGGCTCGTCCTCCAGGAGCGCCGTCATGTTCGACGTCGTCCGCGCCACCTTGCGCACCGTCTCGCGCAGCGGCCACAGCCAGGCGGAGTCGATGTGCGCGTGGCCGACGGCGCTGATGCGGTGGGCGGAATCGTGGGCGGGTGCGGCGAGGACGCCCTCCAGTTCGGCTCGGGCTGCGCCCGCCGAACCGTTGACGTCCTGGAGGTCGACCGCGTCCAGGGCGCGGTCGACGGCCCGCAGGATCTCGTGGCGGCGGCCGGAGTCCTCCGGCAGCTCCTCCATCAGCTCGCCCAGGACCTCCAGGTCGACGACCAGCTGCCACACCGTCTCGTCGAACACCGCGAGGTCCATGCGCTCCAGGCGGTACTGGGGCTCACTGCCCGCCGTGTCCTTGTCGCCCAGCTGCGTCGGCAGGAAGGGGTGGTAGTCGAGGATCACCGGGTTGGACGCCGCCTCGATGTGCAGGCGCACCTCTTCCCCGCCCTGGGCCGGGGTCGCTATCCGCACCCACTGGTTGCGGGGGTTCAGGCCCTTCACCGGGGTGCCGTCCGGGCGGTACACCAGGCCCTCGCACTGGAAGCCCGGCATGTTCTCGTCGAAGCCGAGGTCCAGGATCGCCTCGACTGTCCTGCCCGCCCACTCCGGCGGGACCGTGCCCGTCACCCGGAACCAGCTGGTGCCCCACGGGGCGCCCCAACGGGCGCCCACCGCGGTCGGCTCCGGTTCCGCGGCCAGGCCTTCGGCCACGGGGACCGGTTCGCCCGGGGCGTTCCAGACTGCTACGTCCAGGGGGACGGAGTGGGGGTAGACGGCGGGGCGGATGCGCTCGTCGAGGACGCGCTTGAGGCGGCCCTCCACGAGGCGGCGGTCGTCGTGCATGTGGGTACTCCGTGGGTCGGGGGGTGCGGTGGGGTGGGGTGGGTGGTGCGGTGCGGGGTGGTGGGCCCTGCCGGGACCGGGGAGCCCCGCAGGGCCCGGCTCAGCCCAGGACCTCGGACGGCCGCACCACCTCCTCGATGCCCCGAGCGGCGAGGTGGACCGGATCCTCCGCGCGCTCCGCGAGGACGAACGCGGGCCGGACCCCGTCCGCCACGAGCCGGGCGAAGGACTCGAACACGGCCCCGCCGGGCGCGCACACGGACCGCCGCGTGAGGTCGGGGCCGGCGTCGACGACGAGCGCGGTCGTCCGGGGCGCGGGCGCCGGACGCCCGCCGCGCCACTCCTTGGCGAGCCGCGCGAGGGACTCCCCGGCGGGCTTGACGCGCCCGTCGTTGGTGAGCAGTCCGAGGCTGTACTCGAGTTCGGGGAAGTCGGCGAGGGAGCGGGAGACGTCGTGGGAGCACCACCACGTCACCCCCCACACGTCCGCGCAGTCGAGCGCGGCGGTGACGGTGGCCTCGGTGAAGGCGGCGGCGTCCACGGCGGGAATGAGGGGGGCGGGCGCGCCGACCTCCTGGAGCCAGACGGACCGGCCCGGTTCGAGGGCCCAGGCCTTGGAGAGCTCGATCATGTAGGCGGCGTGCTGCCCGGTGGCGACGCCGTCGCGCCCGTGCCGCTGGGCGGTGCCGTTGAAGACCCAGGAGTGGACGGCGGTGACGGCGCCGAGCCGGGCGGCCTGGGCGGGCGTGAAGGGCTGGTCGTCCTGGTACCAGGCGGCGTCGTACTCGGCGTGCAGGTGCAGCCGCCCGGGGGCGCCCTCCTCGCAGGCGGCGAGGACCGCGCGCAGCCAGGCGTCGGCCTGCTCGGGGGTGATGCGGTCGGGGTCGGGGTGCGGCCCGGCGGCGAACTGGTTGATCTCGTTGCCGATGGTCATGCCGATGAAGTTGGGCCGGTCGGCGAGCGCGGCGGCGAGGGTGCGCAGGTACGCGCGCTGTCCCGAGATCACGTCCGGGTCGGTGAAGAGGTTGCGCCGGTGCCAGGTCTGCGTCCACGCGGGCAGGAAGTCGAAGCTCGACAGATGGCCCTGGAGCCCGTCGACGTTGACGTCGAGGCCGCGCTCGGCGGCGGCGTCGGCGAGCGCGACGAGCTGCTCGACGGCGCGCGGCCGGATCAGGGTGCGGTTGGGCTGGAAGTACGGCCAGATCGGGAAGACCCGGACGTGGTCGAGCCCGAGGGCGGCGACGGCGTCGAGGTCACGGCGTACGGCGTCGAGGTCGAAGTCCAGCCAGTGGTGGAACCACCCCTGGCTCGGGGTGTAGTTGGCGCCAAAGCGGGGCGGTGCGGCGGGGGCCGCGCCGCGCTGGTCGTCAGACGTCATGCGGATCCTGGTTCTTTGAACGTTCTGCGAACGCTGGTTCTGGAACGGGTAACGCCGGTACGGGAACGGGTGCGCGGTGCCGACGGCGGGCTCAGCCCTTGACCGCTCCCTCGCCGACGCCGCGGAAGAAGTACCGCTGGAGGCAGGCGAAGAGCACGATCAGCGGCAGGACGGCGATCACGGTGCCCGCGGCGACGAGGCGTTCGTCGTTGGCGAAGGTGCCGTGCAGGTAGTTGAGGCCGATGGTGAGCGTGAACTTGTCGGGGTCGCTGAGCACGATGAGCGGCCACAGGAAGTCGTCCCAGGCGCCCATGAAGGCGAAGATGGCGACGACGGCGAGGGTGCCCTTCACGGCGGGAAGGGCGATGCGGAAGAACCGCTGCCACACGTTCGCGCCGTCGACGAAGGCGGCTTCCTCGATCTCGTAGGGGAGGTTGAGGAAGGCGTTGCGCATCAGGAGGACGTTGAGGGCGGAGATACAGCCGGGCAGCAGCACGCCGATGAGGGTGTTGTTGAGGTTCAGGTCCCGCATCGTCGTGAACTGGGCGATGATGATGCCTTCGACGGGCACCAGCATGGCGAGGATGAACACGAGCGTGGCGGCTTTGCGGCCGCGGTAGCGCAGCCTGGCCAGGGCGTAGCCGGCGAGGGCGGCGCCCACGCAGTTGGTGAGGACGTTCGCGGCGGCGACCTTCAGGGAGTTGAGGGCGTAGTCCCAGACGGGGATCGTGTCGGCGACGCGTTCGTAGTTGTGCAGGGTCGGGTCGGAGGGCAGGAAGCTCGGCGGGGAACTGAAGATGTTCTCGTGCGGGCCCTTGAGGGACGTCGAGAGCTGCCAGAGGAACGGCCCGATCATCAGGGCGAGCACGACGAGCAGGAGGGTGTAGCGCAGAGCCAGCTCCCACAGGGGCATGCGGCGCCCGTTCTCGTCGGTGACCCGTCGGCGGCGCCTGCGCGGGGCCGGCCCGGCCGGGTCCTTCCGGGGCGCGGCGGCGTCCTCGGTGCTGGTCGTCCGCGTGGACATCACCTGTCCTCCTTCCGGTCCGCGCGCAGCACGAGCAGCATCAGCACGACGGTGACGACGAAGATGACCACGGAGATCGCGGAGGCGTAGCCGACGCGACCGGTGAGGCCGGTGCCGGTGCGCTGGACCAGCATGACGAGGGTGGTGTCCTCGCCCGCGGGTCCGCCCGTCGGGCCCGCCATCAGATACACCTCGGAGAAGACCTTGAAGGCGGCGACGGAGGACAGCGCGGCGACCAGGACCATGGTGGAGCGGACGGCCGGGACGGTGACGGAGAGGAACCGGCGGACCGGTCCCGCGCCGTCCACGGCGGCGGCCTCGTGCAGTTCGCGGGGCACGTTGGCGAGCGCCGCGAGGTAAATGATCATGTAGTAGCCGAGGCCCTTCCAGACCGTGACGGCCATGGCGGAGAAGAGCAGCAGCCACTGGTCGCTGAGGAAGCCGACCTTCCCGGCGCCCACCGCCTCCAGGACGGCGTTCACCAGGCCGCGTTCGTCGAGCATCCACACCCAGATCAGGCCGACCACGACGATGGAGGCGACCACCGGGGTGTAGAAGGCCGACCGGAAGAACGTGATGCCGGGGATCTGCTTCTGCACGAGCAGCGCGAGCAACAGCGGAAGCAGGACCAGGGCGGGCACCACCACCAGGACGTACAGCGTGCTGTTGCGCAGGCCGATCCAGAACATGTCGTCGTGCAGCAGCTCGCGGAAGTTCGCGAGCCCGACGTACTTGCCCTCGACCAACTGCCGTTTGTCGGTGAAGGAGTTGATGACGGTGCTGACGAACGGATAGAGGATGAAGATGCCGACGATCGCGAGGCCGGGGGCGGCGAACAACCAGGGGCTGGTGACGAGTTGACGGCGGACGCGGCGGCGCGCCGGTGGGGCGGCGGCTTCCCGCGCCCTGGAGGGGCGGGCGGTGGCCGGTGCGGATGCGGCTGTTGTGCTCTTCATGCGCTCGGGTCTCAGCTCTGCTTCAGCAGCCGGTCGCAAGCCTTGACAGCGTTGTCAAGCGCTTCCTCGGGGCTCTGCTTGCCCTGCAGCGCGCGGGCGACGGCATTGCGCAGCTCGACCTTCATCTGCTCGCTGAACAGGACGGGCGTGTAGTTCACGGCTGTCTTCAGGGACTTGGCGGCGGCGATGCGCACCCGGGTCTCGTCCGAACCGTCCCGCTTGGTGAAGTACGGGTCGTCCAGGGAGCCCTTGGTGCTGGGGAAGATGGCGACCTTCTTGGCGAAGGACATCTGGCGCTGCGCGTCGGTGACGAAGTGCGCGAAGGCGACGGCGGCGGGCGTCCGCTTGGTGCGGGTGTTCACCATCACGCCCATCACGTACATGTTGTCCTTGCCGGTGCTGCTGATCTGCGGCGTGATGCCGATGTTCTTGTAGAGCCGCGGCGCGTCCTTCTTGAACTTCTCCAGGTCCAGGGCGCTGCCCGGGTTCATGGCGACGGCCTCGGTGAGAAACTTCTTGCCGGTCGACTCCGGGGTGGCCGTCAGCGCCTGGCCGTCCAGGGCCTTGGCGTCGTACAACTCCTTGTACTTGGTGAGGAGTTCGACGCCCTTGGCGTCGTTGAAGGTGAACCCGGTGCCTTCCTTGTTCATCAGGGGCACGCCGTAGCGCCCGAAGTCCTCGATCGTCGGGACGTTGGCGAGGGTGGCGACCTTGCCCTTGCTCTTCTCCGCCAGCTCCTCGGCGTCGGCGAACAGCTCGTCGTAGGTCTTCGGCGGCTTGTTCGGGTCCAGGCCGGCTTCCTTGAACAGTCGCTTGTTGTAGAACAGCGGCCCGGTGTTCAGGTACCAGGGGAAGGCGTACGTGCCCTGAAGGCCCGGCACCTGGTGGCTCTTCCAGGCGCCCGGCAGGTACTCCTTCTCGTACTTGCCCGCCGACTTGTCGAGGTCGAGGGCGATACCGGCCTTGGCGAGCGGGGCCACCAGGTCGGGCGAGACGTTCACGACGTCGGGCAGGGTGCCCCCGGCGGCGTCGGCGCTGATCTTGTCGGCGTAGCCCTCGCCGGGCTGGTCGACCCACTTCACCTTCGCGTCCGGGTACTTCTGCTCGAAGTCGTCGATCAGACCCTCGAAGTACGACTTGAAGTTGGCCTTCAGGTTCCAGGTCTGGAAGGTGATCTCGCCCTCGACCTTGCCGGAGGCGTCGGAAGAGCCGCCCTCGTCGCCGCCGCCGCACGCGCTCAGCGGCAGCATCACGGTGGCGAGCGCGGCGGCGACGACCGCCCTGCGGGGGCTTCTGGATATCCGGAAATGACGCACGGTGAACGGCTCCTTTGCTCGGCCCGGCGTGGGCGGTCACGACCTCGGCCCGCGGCGGCGGCCGCGGGGAATCGTGCCGAGGCAGACCCTGCATGGAGCGGAAGTAAAAAGTCAATGGATTGGGGACGATTTGCTGTTCCGGATCCCGTTCGCGGGTACGAACTCCCAGTTCAGAAGGGTTGGTTGAATCCCTTGCGAGGAACAGCTAATGCGCTTTAGGCTGACCCGGCTCAAGCGCATTAGTACGTACGAGGTCGAGCCGCCGTGCGTACCCGGCAAGGCATGCGTGTACCGCGGCAGGGACCCTGCGTAACGCCGCAGGCGGAAAGGGGCAACGCGTGCAAGGCAAGCGGTCACCGGCACGCCGGCCGACCATGAAGGACATCGCACGGCGCGCCGGAGTCTCCGAGAGCGCCGTCTCCTTCGCGCTCAACGACCGTCCCGGAGTCTCCGACATCACCCGCGACCGGGTGCGCAGGGTCGCGGAGCAGCTGGGCTGGCGCCCGAGCACCGCGGCCCGCGCCCTGTCCGGCGAGGGCGCGGCGACGGTCGGCCTGGTGGTGGCCCGGCCCGCGGCCACGCTCGGCGTCGACTCCTTCTTCCTCCAGCTGATCTCCGGCGTTCAGGAGGTCCTGGCCGAGCGCCAACTGGGCCTGCTCTTCCAGGTCGTGGAGGACGTCGAGGCGGAGTGCGCGGTGTACCGGCGCTGGTGGGCCGAGCACCGCGTCGACGGGGTGCTCGTCGTGGACCCGCGCACGGACGACCCGCGGCCCGCACTGCTCGCGGACCTGGGCATTCCGGCGGTCGTGACCGGCGGTGTGCCCGACCCCGAGAGCGCGCCGCGCCCGGGTCTGTCCACGGTCTGGGCCGACGACGCGGGCGCGATGGCGTCCGTCGTCGGCCATCTGCACGCCCTCGGCCACCGCCGCGTCGTGCACATCGCCGGGCTGCCCGGCCTCGCGCACACCGAGCGCCGCATCCGCACCCTGCGGGCGGAGGCGGACCGGCGCGGCCTCACCGAGGTGCGCTCGGTGACCACGGACTACTCCGACTCCGAGGGCGCGGCGGTCACACGCCGCGTCCTCGGCTCGCAGACCCCGCCGACGGCCCTGGTCTACGACAACGACGTGATGGCCGTGGCCGGGGTGGCCGCGGCCGCCTCCCTCGGCTTCGGCGTGCCGGACGATGTGTCGGTGGTGGCCTGGGAGGACTCGGCGCTGTGCCGCATGGTGCACCCGTGGCTCACCGCGCTGTCCCGCGACACGGTGTCCTTCGGCCGCACGGCGGCGCGCGAACTCCTCGGACTCCTCGACGACGGCCCTTCCGGGACGGTGCAGGTGCCGCTTCCTCGGCTGATCGAGCGGGAGAGCACGGGGGCGGTGCGGGGGGCGGCGTCGGGCTGAGGCCGGAGAGACCTCGGCGGCGCGGGCGGGCGTTTGCACGGGCGTCCGGGGCCCTGCCGGGTCCGCGGCGTCGGCCCGCGGAGCTGGCGGCGGCGGCCCCGCGGGCCTCGTCGCGTCGGGGAGACTGGGGCCATGGATCGGACGGAGACACGGCGGATCAGTGCGGCGCTCGGCCGTGAGATGGTCGGGGCGCGCCCGCTGGCGGGTGGGTTCTCCCACGAGACGGTGCTGCTGGACGTCGCCGGCGGCGGGCACGTGGTCGCGCGGCTCGGCGGCGCCGCGCCCGTCGTGGAGGCCGCCGTGATGGCCGCGGGGCGCGCCCGGGTGCCCGTGCCCGAGGTCCTGCGCGTACTGCCCGCCGTGGTGGAACCGGACGAGGCCCGTGCCGTGATGGTCCTGGAGTACGTGCCGGGGACGCCGCTCAGTCACGTGCTGGCGGGCGGCGGGGTCGACCGGGACTCCCTCGCCGCGCTCGGCGCCGAGGTCGGGCGGGTCGTCGCCCGCGTCGGGACCGTGACGTTCGACCGGCCCGGCTTCTTCACGGACGAGCGGCTCACCGTCGGGCGGGACGAGCAGCCCTGGTCACGGCAGTTGCCCGAGGTCGCCGAGGCGTGCGTGGCCGCGGTGCCCGGACGGCGGCTCGACGTCGCCACGCGGCGGGCCTGGGTGAAGCTGTGCGAGGCGCACGCGCCCGCCCTGGAGCGCGTCGACCACCTCGCGTGTCTGGTGCACGCCGACGTCAATCCCAAGAACATCCTGGTGTCACGGGCGGGTGCGGGCTGGCGCGTGGACGCCGTCCTGGACTGGGAGTTCGCCTACTCCGGCTGTCCGTACGGGGACGCGGCGAACATGCTGCGGTTCGGGGACGCCTACCCCGACGGCTTCCTCGACGGCTTCCGCGAGGGGTTCCGCACGGGGGAGCATGCCCATCCGCTCGCCTCGGACTGGGAGTACCTGGGCCGGGTCCTCGACCTGTTCGCCCTCAGCGACCTCGTGACACGGCCGGAGGGCCACGAGGTGGCGGACGCGGCGGCCGAGGTGGTCCGGCGGTGGGTGGTGCGGCCGTTCACATGAGGGGGGCGGGGCTGCGGGCGAGGAACACGAACTCCCTGCCCGGCCGGTCGGGCGCGTCGCGTACGTCCACCAGCGCGTACCCCGCGTCGGCCAGGTCCGCCTCGACCTCCTCGCGCTCGCGGAACCGCAGCGTCGAGTCCGACGTGAGGACCTGCCCGTCCGAGGCGAAGAGATAACTCCACCGGAACGTCACCAGCGGCCCCTCGACGCCGACCAGGTCCACCCAGCTCTCGACCGCGCCGACGCCGGGCACATCCGTCACGCCGTACGAGGCCTCGCGGTTCCACTCCTCCCAGGCGCGCCGCGCCGGAACGCGGGTCTCGAACACGAGGTGCCCGCCCGGACGCAGCGCGGTGCGGGCTCCCTCCAGGGTCGCCCGCCACTCCCCCGGATCGGTGATCGCCTGGGCGACGTTCGCCGTCATCGTCGCGAGGTCGGCCCGGAGCGGGGGCAGCGCGGTCGCGTCGCCGTGGATCCACCGCACCCGCTCGGCGCCCGCCTTGGCCCTGGCCACGTCGAGGGAGGCCCCGGCCGGGTCGACGCCGACGACGTCGACGCCCCGAGCGGCGAGGAGCAGCGCGAACACGCCGGTGCCGCAGCCGATGTCCAGGACCTGCCGCGCCCCGAGCTCCTCGGCGAGGCGCAGATACGGGTCCAGGTCACCGCGATCGGGGTCGAGCGGGTCGTAGAGCGCGGCCAGGCGCGGGTCCTGGAAGTGGTCGGCTGCCATGGCGGCGAAGGTACCCGCAGACGGCGGCCCGGGCAGGGGATTTTCGGGCGGCCCCGGGGCCGGTCCTGTCCCGGCCCCGCCCCGGCCCGGCCCCGGCCCCGGGACAGGGCGCGCGATGAAGAGGGCACGGAAGTCCGCGCTGGTGCGCAGCGGTTCGGCGTCGGTCGGAAGGTCACGCGCTCACCCCGCGGAGCGCCCCCGCAGAGCTGCGGAAGCACTGACTCCGGAAACGCCGCTCTCCGTCCGCGCCCGCGCGTAGGCACCCGGCGTACGCCCGAAGTGCTTGCGGAACGCGAGGATGTAGCCGTTCGTGCTCACGAACCCCACGCTCGCCGCGACCGCGCCCACTCGGTGCCCCTGGGCGAGGAGCGTCAGGGAGTGGTTGAGGCGCAGCCGGGTGCGCCACTCGGAGAAGGCGAGCCCGGTCTCCGCGCGGAAGGCGCGGCGCAGGCTGGTGGAGCTGGTGAAGAGGCGCTCCGCCCACTCGGACGCGGTCCGCGGGTCGTCGGGGTGCCGCAGCAGCGCCCCGGCGACCGCCCGGGCCGCGCGGCTCGTGGGCTGCGGCAGCGGCAGGAAGTCCGCCTGCCCGTCCGTCAGGGCGGTGAACAGGGCGGCGTCGTCGGCCGCGGTGCCCGGTACGTCGGCGTCGCGCATGCGCCCCACGAGCAGGCGCCGCTGGGCCGCGCTGACGTTCACGAGAGCCGCGCCCGCGGCCACACCGTTGCGTACCGTGCGTCCGCCCTCACGAAATCCTCCTGCCCCCGGGATCCACGGATCGGCCCCTCAATGTGAGCTGTGCGCCACCGACTCGGACCGCCGAAAGCAAGGTAAGGGTACCCTAACTTTCCGTGCGGCCCGTGAGGAGCACAACCACCCACGCCCCCTGCGTCCCCACGGTGACACCACCGTCGCCCCTGGCCGGACGACGAGGACGCCGAGCACCTGCTCGCCGGGGCCACCACCTCTGAGCCCTCACGGCGCCCGGACGCGGTGAGGCCGCGTCAGGGCGCGGCGAGGTGGCGGGTGTCCCCCACCCTGACGACCTGGCGGTTGTGGAAGAAGTCGTCCTCGCGCAGCACCGTGATGCTCCCGGACGGCGCCCGGAAGCTGACGGAGCCGACGGACTCGTACGGCATCTTGATCCAGGCCGCGACGACGAAGGTCAGGGCGAACCCGTGCGTCACGACGATCTGGTACTCGCGTGGGCGCCGCAGGAGTTCGTCCATGGCGTCGTAGACGCGGCGCGCGCACTCGCCCCTGGACTCGGCACCCGGCAGGCCCTCGCGGTGCCCCATCCGGTCCCCCTCGGCCGGGGGCGGCACGAACCGCCGGTCCAGCCACTCCTGCGGTCCGCCCTCCGCCTCGCCGTAGGACTTCTCCCGCAGCCTGCGGTCCAGGATCGGCTGCACACCGAAGAGTTCACCGACGGCGTCGGCGGTCCGCGCGGCGCGGCGCAGGTCCGAGGTGACCACCTCGACGTCCGCGCCCTCGGAGATGTCGGCGCGCAGCGCCCTGGCGATGTCGCCGGCGGCGCTGAGCCCGGCGGGTGTGAGGTCGGAGTCGTGCCAGCCTCCGACCACCTTCTCGATGTGGTGCGTGGCCTCCGGGTGGGCGATGACGTAAATGCTGCGCATCAGGGCGTGCCTTTCGCGTGTGTGCGGGACGTGGGTGTTCGCTGTGCTCACCGCGCTCAAGGGTGCGGGAGCGGCTAGGGATCCGGCGTGGCGGTCACCGGCCGCGCCGCCTCCCCGTCCCCGGCGTCCGCCGTCCCCCCGGCGCCCCCAGCCCCCTTCGCGCTGCTCACACTCGTCGCATCCTCCACCGCCGTGCGACGGCGCACCCACAGCAGGGCGCCCGCGAGCAGGACGGCGCCGCCGAGCAGCCAGCGCGGCGAGCCCTGCGGGAGGTGCCCGATGACCAATCCCGTTCCGGCGCCGACCAGTTGGAGGGAGAGCGACTGGACGGACAGGGCGGTGGCGCGGCCGCTGCTGTCGACACGCCGGTGCAGGATGTCGTTCTCGCTCGGGCCCGCCGCGCCGAGCCCCACGTACACGAGGGCGTAGCCGAGCACCGCGAGGGTGAGCGGGGCCGGGCCCGACGCGACGGCGGTGAGGCCGAGGAGCAGCAGTCCGCCCGCCGACGCGCCGAGGCCCACGAGGACCGCGCGTTCACTGCCGCCCGCGTACCGGGCGAGGGGCGGGCCGAGGTGGCTGCCCGCCATCGAGCACAGGTATCCGGCGCAGGCGAGGCCCGCGAACAGCACCGCCCCCGACTCCGGGGCGCCGGTCAGGTCGACGGCCCTGCCGGGGGTCAGGACCTCCACGGTGACGAGCGCGCTGCCCGCCGCACCGGCACTGAGGACGATCCGCCGCACCAGCACGTCCCTGCCGCCGAGACGGACTCCGGCGACGACGGTGGCGGGGACCCCGCGAAGGACTCCGCGCAGGGTGGTGCGCCGCCGGGGCGGCTCGGGCAGCGCGATCAGGACGTACGCCAGGAAGCCGATCTCGACGACGGCGCCGAGCAGGGCCGGTACGGACAGCGGGATGACGAGCCCGGAGGTCGCGTCGGCGAGGCGGGCGCCGAGGTCGGAGCCGAGGCCGAGGAGCCAGGGCAGGGCGCCGCCGATCAGGACCCCGGCCGCGAGGGCGGCGGAGGTGGCGGCGCCGCCGCGGGCGAGACCGGTGCGCAACTCGGCGTCGGGGCCCGCGCTCGCGTGCACCGTGTCGACGTACCAGGCCTCGGCGGGGCCGCTCGACAGAGCGCGGCCCGCGCCCTTGAGGGCCATGCCGAGGGCGAGCACCCAAGCGGTGGTGCCGAGCGCGTGCAGGACCAGTCCGACGAGGTCGAACAGGCCCGCCGCGGCGAGCACGGCGCGGCGTCCGAGCACGTCGGACAGGCCACCGGTGGGGAGTTCGAGGGCGGCGGCGGTGAGCGAGTGCGCCGCGACGCACCCGGCGACGGCCGCGAGGGCGAGCCCGCGCTCGGTCATGAGCGCCACCATGGGCGCGATGGCGAGGCCGAGCGGCAGCCAGAACAGCGCGCAGACGGTGACGTAGCGACGGCGGGCGGTGCGGGGGTCGAGGGGCACGGGGCCGGGCAGGGGAGCGCTGGAGTCAGTCATGGGTGTAACCCCGCACGCGTCTGGGGGTGGCCTCGCCCGCCTCGACGGAACCGCTCACTTCGAGAGGACCGCCCGCCTCGACGGAACCGTCCACTCCGCCAGAACCAGCCACCTCAGCGGGACCACCCGCACCAGCGGGACCTCCCCCTGCCCCCTCGTCCCCCGCCCCTCGCCCGACGATCGGCAGCCCCGCGAAGACCACCGCGACCTTCTCGGCCCGTTCCTTCCCCGCGTCGCGTGCCGTCAGTTCCTCCAGCTTGTCCTCGAAGGACTGCTTGAGCTCGGCCAGCGACTCGGGCGTGAGCATGGGCATCAGGTCCGTGATGCCGGACGGCTCCAGCCATTCCCGCGCCAGTCGCCCGGCAGCCCTGTCCGCCTCGTACCACCCCACCAACTCCCCCAGGTGGGCGACCTGACGGCGGGCCATCTCGCCCATGAACTGGCGGCCGACGGGGGACGCGTCCATGGCCTCGTGGTCCCACGTGGTCACCGCGTGCACCGCGCGCCAGCGGCGCTCGCGGCTGTCGCGGTGCTCCGCCTCGGCGACGAAGGCGTACTTCGCGAGGACGCGCAGGTGGTAGCTGGTCGAGGCGGAGGACTCCCCGGTCCGGGCCGCGAGCTCGCTCGCCGTCGCGGGTCCGTCCATGCGCAGCAGGCCGAGCAGCCGGACCCGCAGCGGATGCGTCAGCGCCTTGATGGCGGCGGGCTCCCGCTCCGGGTCGAGGACCCGCAGGTGGTCCGCCGGGCGCTTCACGTGACGCTCTTCGTCTGCCATACGGCGAGCGTAGAACGATCGGACCACTTTCCCAAAGAGTTTTTGCAGACTTTCTTTGGGAAATCGCGCCGGGACATGCCGCGCCCCCCGCCGCGAGTCGCGACGGGGGGCGCGGGGTGCGCTCACGCAGGGTCAGTCGATACCGGGGAGGATGTGCGGCTCCGCGAGGTCGTCCTCGTATCCGGCGAGCCGGATGGGAGCCGCCTTGGCCCACGCTTCCAGGTTGCGGAGCTTCTGGGGGCGTCCGCCCCGCTCGCCGCCGCGATCGGTCGGCCGCTTCTCCTGCTTGGTCAGATCTGGTGTCACCGCGCACTCCTTTGTGTCGCGTAACGGAAGAACGATGGCTGCGCTTACTGCGCTGTCTTCTCGGTCGCGGTGGCGCCGTGTCCGGGCGGGAGCGCGGCAGCGGGTCGCAGCCTGTCCCGGGGCGGCGTAGCGGCGCTGGTGCGCGCCGCGTGGCCGTCCGTTCGCCCTAGGTTAACCAAATGAGCGCGGGTCTGCTCGATGGCGCCAATCCAAAGGGTGGATTCCGGACATGCCTTATTCACGAGGGGGTCCGACCTCTCTCGTGAGGCGGCCCGGACCTACGCGCCAGGCAGCCCGGCGGGTGCGGTGACTGCCGCTTGTCGGGCTCGCAGGCCCGCGCGGTGGCTACCGCTTGCCGGGCTCGCAGGCCCGCGCGGTGGCTACCGCTTGCCGGGCTCGCACACGCCCGTGCGGCGGCTACCACTTGCCGGGCTTGTAGTCCTTGAGGAACACCCCGTACAGGTCCTCGCCCGCCTCGCCGCGCACCACCGGGTCGTACACCCGGGCCGCGCCGTCGACCAGGTCGAGCGGGGCGTGGAAGCCTTCCTCGGCGAGGCGCAGCTTGTCGTGGTGGGGGCGCTCGTCGGTGATCCAGCCGGTGTCGACCGAGGTCATGAGGATGCCGTCGGTCTCGAACATCTCCTGGCCGCTGGTGCGCGTCACCATGTTCATCGCGGCCTTGGCGGCGTTGGTGTTCGGGTGCCCCGCGCCCTTGTAGCCACGGCCGAAGACGCCCTCCATCGCCGAGACGTTGACGACGTAGGCGCGTCCGCTCGACGCCTTCTTCGCGGCCTCGGCCATCATCGGCCGCAGGTGGCTGATCAGGATGAAGGGCGCGGTGTAGTTGCACAGCTGGGTCTCGAGCAGCTCCACCGGGGAGATCTGTTCGATGGTCTGCACCCAGGTGTTGGTGTCCACGACGTCCGGCACCAGGCCGCCCGCGTCGATGGCGGTGCCCGCCAGGTGCCGCTCGACGCTGGCGTTGCCCGCGACCAGGGCGAGGTCGGCGACCTGCTGCGCGTCCAGGTCGCTGACGCCGACGGGCAGCGCGGCCGGTCCGCCGAGCTCGCCGACCGCGCCGGAATTGAAGGCGCCGATCACGTGGTGGGCGGGCAGTTCCCCGGCGGGCAGCGGGGCGTTCTCGCCCTCGACGAGCGCGGCGTAGGCGGAGGGCAGACGCCGCACGGTCTGCGTCGCGTTGTTGATGAGGATGTCGAGCGGTCCCTGCCCCGCGACCTGCTCGGCCAGGCCGACCACCTGCCCGGGGTCGCGCAGGTCGATGCCGACGATCTCCAGGCGGTGCAGCCAGTCCGCCGAGTCGTCCATGGCCTTGAAGCGGCGGATGGCGTCCTTGGGGAAGCGGGTCGTGATGGTGGTGTGCGCGCCGTCGCGCAGGAGCCGCAGCGCGATGTACATGCCGATCTTGGCGCGACCGCCGGTGAGCAGGGCGCGCTTGCCGGTGAGGTCGGCGCGGGCGTCGCGCTTGGCGCGGTTCTCGGCGGCGCAGGTCTGGCAGAGCTGGTGGTAGAAGTAGTCGACTTCCACGTACCGCGTCTTGCAGGTGTAGCAGGAGCGGGGGCGCTGGAGTATCCCCGCGATCTGGCCCGCCTCGGTGACGGAGGACGGCAGGATGCCTTCGGTCTCGTCGTCGATGCGCTGCGCGGAGCCGGTGGCGGTGGCCTCGGTGACGGCCTTGTCGTGGGCGGTCTTGGCGGCCCTGCGCTCCTGGCGGCGGCGCTGCTTCACGGTGCGGTAGATCCCGGCGGTGGCGCGGCGCACGGTGATCGCGTCGGGGTGGTCGACGTCCAGCTGGTCCAGCTCGTCGAGGACGCTGAGGCAGACGGCGAGCCGCTCGGGGTCGATACCCGGGCCGAACTCACCGGCGCCCTGCTGCTGGCTGTCCTCTGTCACCGTCATGGCCGCTGTCGTTCCTCATCGCGTTCGTGCCGCGGCTCGTCTGAGGTGACCGCGGAAGCTCCAAAAGCGGAACTTTACGTAGGCCGGGCGCCCGGTACCAAACCCGAACGGTCGCCCGCCACCCCCGGTGAGCGCTCGCACACGGCCACCAGCGCGGCGAGTTCGGCGCCGAGGCTCCGGGCGAGAAGGTCCAGGTCGGGCACCGCGGCGGCGTCGGCGACCAGGCCGTAGTGGACGCGGCCCCGGTACGTGGAGACGGCGACGGCGAGCGCGTGGCCGCGGGCCAGCGGGGCGAAGGGGTAGACCTCGGTGAGCGGGCAGCCCGCGAGGCGCAGGCCGAGGCTGGGCAGCGGCACGCTGGTGACGAGGATGTCGAAGAGCAGCCGGGCCGCGTGCGCGACGGCGGGGCCGCCGATGCGGTGGCCGATCGGGAGCACGTGGTCGGCGAGCAGCGCGACGGCGCCCGCGCCGCGGGTGGGGCCCGCGTCCTTGTTGCGGTCCATGGCGGTGCGCACGGCGCGCAGGCGGGCCAGCGGGTCCGGGTCGTCGACGGGCAGCCGCACCAGATAGCCGGAGAGGCGGTTGCCCTGCGGCTGGGCGGTGCGCGGGCGGCGCCGCGAGACGGGGACGAGCGCGCGCGGCACGACGCCCTCGCTGCTGTCGCCCCGCTCGTCCAGCCAGCGCCGCAGCGCCCCGGCGACCACCGCGATCAAGACGTCGTTGACGGTGCCCCCGGCGGTCTTGCGCACCCGGTGCACGTCGTCCAGGTCGAGAGCGACACCTGCGGTGCGGCGGGTGCCGGTGGGCCGGGAGGTGAGGGCGTCGCAGGACCGCACGTCCCAGGTCGCCCGCGCCACGGACGCGCCGATGTCGAGGGCCCGGCCGGCGTCGGTGACGGCGTCGCGGGCCCCGGAGAGCGCGGAGCCGACGGCACCGGGCAGCCGCCGTGGGTCGAGGGCGTGCCACCAGGGGGCCTCGGGGGCGGGGCGGGGCGCGCGGGCGGGCGGGAGCTCCACCGGGTCCATGACCCCGGCGGCCAGGGCGAGGGCGCGCAGCCCGTCGGCGAGGGCGTGGTGGAACTTGAACAGGACCGCGAACGACGTCCCGTCGGCGGCGGGCAGGACGTGCGCCTCCCACGGCGGCCGGCTCCGGTCGAGCGGGCGCTGCATGAGCGCGCCCGCCGCCGCGTGGAAGTCGGTCGCGGGCGGGGCGAGGTGGACGTGGTCCAGCGGGTCGAAGCCGGGGGCGGGCTTCCGCTCGGCGGCGCCGGGAGGCAGCAGGACGTGCCGTATCCGCATGCGCAGGCCCGGCACCGCGGGGGCGCGGGCGGCGAGCAGGTCGGCGGCGTGCGCGGCGGCGGACGGCGAGTCCGCGGCGAAGGCGCCCAGGGCCCCCAGGTGCATGGGGTGTTCCGGGGACTCGATGCTCCAGAAGGCGAGATCGAGGGGGGCGAGCAGGTCCGAGCTCTCAGAGGTCATGGCTCGCTCTCGCGTCGGCGGTGGACAACGGGAGCAAGCAGCCAATCACCAGCCCACAATTACGGTCAAGTACGATCTAGCTACGCACAGTTAACAACAGATTAAGGCCCGTCCTTCCCGGAAACCGCCGGGAAGGACGGGCCTCGTGGGACGTCGGTGGCGACGCGCCCACCGCCCGCGGGCGGTCACCTCACCACGGGCGGCGCCGCTTCGGGTGACGTTCCCCACTCCGAGGGCTTGTCCCCGACCGTGAAGGACAGTTCCCGCAGCTCGCGGATGTCGCCGGTGCGCAGGTACGTCCGCCCGTAGTCCGCGCCGTCGGCGCTCACCGAGTCCTCGCCGGGTCCTTCAGGAGCTGGTCGTAGGCGAGGAAGGAGTCCAGGCGGCCGTTCGTGGCCTGCTTGCCGCCGATGAGGTCCACCATGCCCGGCAGGTCCTGCGGCACCAGCCACTGGTACTGCCAGGACGTACCCTCGTGGAAGCCCGCGCTCTTGGCCGGATCGGCGGGCCCGGTGAACGCCCCGGCCTTGTCCCGCGCCCGGAAGAACCCGGTCGAACCGGAAGGTGACCGGGCTGTCCATCGCCTTGCGGTACCGCTTCGACGAGGACCGGCCCAGCTTTCCGGCCTTGGCCTGCGCCTTCAGCGCGGCGTAGGCGTCGGCGACCTTCTTCACCACCCGCACCGCGGGCTGCGCCGACAGACCGAACCCGGCTTTGATGTCAGCGTAGACGAGCTTCTGCAGGCCATCGCGGTCCTGCACACCGGACTCGAATGCGACAGCAGCGACACGGTCGGCGGCACGGTCGCAGGTATCCAAGGTCGCCTGGAGTGCCATCGCCTGTTCACGCGACGGCAACAGCTTCACCCGCACCACCAGTCTCACAAGGCTCGACCACAGGGCCGATGCCCGCGCATACACACGGATTCCGCCTCCCTCCACGCGAACCGGTGACGCATGGAACAGAAGTGCACATCATCCGGCTCCACCAGGTTGGGGAGCAGTGACCGCCGCTCCGCGCCGATCCAGTACGCAGCGGGCCCCGGCATGGCACCTGGCACGGCGACGGGCCCCGGCCCGCCCCTCCACGGGCGAACCGGAGCACATCCACCCGTCAGGCGCAGCCCCGCACGGGCGCCTGGGAGGCGTCCTCGATCAGGGACTCGTGCGCGGCGCGCAGCCGGGGCACATCGGGCTTGACGACCTTGCGGTCATAGGTGAGCAGGCCGTTCAACTCCCCTTCCACGTCGGAGATCTGGGTGTAGACGGCGCCGTTGCCGCCCTTGCAGGCGAGGGCGCGCACCTCGCCCAGCTTGGTGAGGTACTCCTGCGTGTACTTCGCGGGGTCCACGTCGACGTAGCTCTGCTGCACGGACCAGGCGTGACCGGGCACGGCGAGTCCGAGGCCGCCGTACTCCCCGTTGATCAGGGCCCGTCGGCCGTCGGGCCGGGGCGGCAGGGCCGGGCTCGGGTAGCCGTGCTCGTCCATGAGGTCACCCTTGCCGCCGTCGGCGCCCAGGTTGAGCCCCGACATGCCGTTGACCAGGCGCGTGGGGTCCCAGGCCTTGGCCTGTTCGGCGATGCGGCCCTGGTCGTACTGGCCCCAGCCCTCGTTGAAGGTGACCCACATGACGATCGACGGGCTGTTCGCGTGCTCGTCGATCATCTGCTTCATCTCGTGCTCGAACTGGGCACGGGCGGCGGCGTCCGGCTTCCGCTCGGCCCGCATCGACGGCATGTCCTGCCACACCATCAGGCCCAGCTTGTCCGCCCAGTAGAACCACCGGTCGGGCTCCACCTTGATGTGTTTGCGCACGGAGTTGAAGCCCATCTCCTTGTGCATCCTCAAGTCGTACGCGAGGGCCTCGTCGGTGGGAGCGGTGTGCAGGCCGTCGGGCCAGAAGCCCTGGTCGAGGGTGGCCATGAGGAAGATCGGCTTGCCGTTGAGCACGGTGCGCGGGGTGCCGTCGATCTTCTCCACGGAGATGGAGCGCATCCCGAAGTAGCTCCGCAGCTCGTCCGCGCGGGCGCCGTGCTTGCTCCCGTGCTTCCTCCCGCCCACGGTGACCTTCAGGTCGTACAGGAACGGGTCGTCGGGCGACCACAGGCGCGGCTTCCTCAGGGTGAGCTTCAGCGGCTCCCCGGTCCGGCCGCTCGCCTCGGCGACCTTCTTCTCACCCTCGTACGCGACCGCCTTGACGGGCACGCCCGCGCGGACGCCCTTGGGCTCGACGGCGACCTGCCTGGTCTTGACGTCGGGGGTGATCTTCAGGGAGTCGGCGTGGTCGCGGGCCACCGGCTCCATCCACACCGTCTGCCAGATGCCGGACGACGGCGTGTACCAGATGCCCGAGGGGTCCAGGCGCTGCTTGCCGACCGGCGGGTTCGGGCCGCCCGGCGCGTCGGTCGGGTCGTGCACGCCGACGATCAGCTCCTGCGTCCGGCCGGGCTTCAGGGCGTCGGTGACGTCGGCACTGAACTTGTCGTAGCCGCCCTTGTGGTCGGCGACCTCGGTGCCGTTGACGTACACCTTGGCGTGCCAGTCGACGGCGCCGAAGTTCAGCTTGAGCCGCTGGTCGTTCCGGTGCTCGCCGACCTTCCAACCGGCGGGGACGGTGAAGGTGCGGCGGTACCACATGCGGTCCTCGTGCCGCTGCAGGCCCGACAGCTGGGACTCCACCGGGTAGGGGACGAGGATCTTCTCCTTGAGCTTCTTGCCGACCGGCGGCCGCTCGCCCTCCTTGGCCGCTGCGAACTGCCACCTGCCGTTCAGATTGCGCCAGTCGGCACGCTTCAGCTGCGGGCGCGGGTACTCGGGCAGCGCGTTGCCCGGGCCGACCTCGTCCGCCCACGCGGAGCGCAGTTCGTACGTGGACTTGTTGCCGCCGCTGCTCCAGAACGCGCCGACCCGCTTGCCGTCGGTGCCGGTCAGGCCGCCCTTGCCGTCGTAGCGCAGATCGGTGGTGCCGCGGGCGGTGCCGGTCTTGTTGCCGACGACGGGCTGCTTGAGGGTGACGAGCAGGACGCGCGGGTCGGCCGGGTCACGCGCGACCGAGTCCAGCGGCCACTTGGCGCCGCCGATGACGGCTTCGAGGTGGTCGACGAGGCCGGCGGGGGGCGTGGCGAGCTCCTGGACGAACTCCAGCCTGAGGGCCCGGCCGTCCTTCCGCACGGTGGCGTCGGTCGCCCCGTCGTAGTCCCAGCCGTCGGGGAGGCGGAACGCGGACTGCGGGACGGCCTCCTTGGTGCCGCCGGGCTCGGTCCAGCGCAGGTGGAGGTTGGAGCCGCCGTAGTGCTCGAAGTACTCGACCTTGACGTCGTAGGCCTGGCCCGCGGTCAGCTCGACCGGCTGGGAGGTCTGTTCGCGGTCCCAGTCGTCGACCCAGTGGTCGATGGCGAGCTTGCCGTCGACCCAGAGCCGGAAGCCGTTGTCGCCGGTCATGGCGAAGGTGTGGGCGCCGGACTTCTCCGGGACGAGCTTGCCCGTCCAGCGGACCGTGGCGTCGTCGGACTTGCCGGTGGCGAAGTTCAGCCGGGGTTCGAGGGTGTCGAAGTCGATGTTCCGGTCGAAGCCGGTGGCCTTGAGCTCGTGGAAGTCGAAGGCCCCGGGGGCGGACTGGGTGTAGTACTCGCCTTTCAGGCCGTGGACCTCGGGTGCCTCGTCGCCCGCCGCGTTCGCGGCTGACTGGGCGACGAGCCCCGAGAACACCAGGGCGGCGGTGAGCAGCAGGGCCAGTTGGTGCCGGAGCTTTCCTGATCGTCTAGGGCGCACGGATCCTCCTTGTCGAGGAAGGGTGGCGGCTCGTCGCTCCAGTCGGTACAACGAGTCTGTACAACGTTGGAAGGAACGGCAGTTGGCATGACAGCACGGCTCCGGGCGCGCTGTCCAGGGCCGCGGCGCATGCCGCCGGGTGCCCCGCGAGCCGGGGCCTACATCGACGCGAGGAGTGGCACGTGCGGGTGAGCCTCAAGGATGTCGCGGAACGCGCGGGCGTCTCGATCAAGACGGTCTCGAACGTGGTGAACAAGTATCAGCACGTCACCCCGGCCATGCGGGCCCGGGTGCAGCAGGCCATCGACGAGCTGGGCTACCGCCCGAACTTGACGGCACGTCACCTCCGCAAGGGCCGCACCGGCATCATCGCGCTCGCCGTCCCCGAGCTCGGCAACCCCTACTTCGCGGAGCTGGCCGGAGCCGTCATCGACGCCGCCGCCGCGCACGACTTCACCGTCCTGCTCGACCACACCCGCGGCGACCGCGAGCAGGAGGTCCTGGTCAGCCAGGGCTTCCGGGCCCGCGTCATCGACGGTCTGATCCTCAGCCCGCTGGAGCTGGAGGCGGAGGACCTGCGGGGCCGCGAGGACGACGTGCCGCTGGTGCTGCTCGGCGAGCGCGAGTACGACCTGCCCTACGACCACATCGCCATCGACAACGTCGCAGCCGCGCGGGCCGCGGTGCGCCATCTGATCGGCCGCGGCCGGAGCTCCATCGCCTACCTCGGGGCCCGCACGGATTCCGCGAACCGCCCCGCCCACCTGCGCCTTCAGGGCTGGCGTGCCGAGCTGACGGCGGCCGGGCTCCCCGCGCCGGAGTCCCTGGTGGGGGCGGTCGGCGGCTGGAACCGCGACGACGGGGCGAAGGCGATGGCGCGGATGCTGGACTCCGGGGTGCGGCCCGACGCGGTGTTCGCGTACAACGACCTGGTCGCGATCGGGGCGATGCGAGTCCTGCACGAGCGGGGTCTCAGGGTGCCGTGGGACGTGGCGGTGGTCGGCTTCGACGACATCGCGGAGGGGCAGTTCGGCGCGGTCACGCTGACCACGATCTCGCCCGACAAGCAGGCCATCGCCCGGCTCGCGGTGGCCTCGCTGCTGCGCAGCCTCGCGGGCGACGGGGAGCCGGGCGGGCGGACGCTCTCGGCGGAGTTCCGGCTGGTGGAGCGGGAGAGCACGCTCGGGCGGCGGTGAATCGCGGGGCCGGGCCGGGGTCCGGGGGCGTGCGCGGAGGGTTTACAGCACTCTTTCAACGATGTAAAAAGCTCCCCGTACCGCTGAGTTGACCGCAAACCCGTTCTTCCCGTGAGCGCTCTCAGTGTGCGCCGGGGCCGTGCCGTTTGGGGACTCCCATGAAGCCGAACATCTTCCTTCGCCGTACCTCGGGCCGCACCGCGGGCCGCGCGTCGGCCAGCACCCTGCTCGCCGTCGGCCTCGCCGCGAGCCTCGCGCTCACCGCCACGGGATGCGCCAAGTCGGAGGACGACAAAGCCGACTCCGGCGACTCCAAGGCCGTCGGCGAGGGCGACGCGGGCCAGGTCGTCTCCTCCCCCGGCGCGGGCGGAAAGACCTGTGTGATCGGCGACTACGGCGCCAAGAAGCTGGACCTGAAGTCCGCGACGGTCGGCTTCTCGCAGTCCGAGAAGGAAGCCAACCCCTTCCGGATCGCCGAGACCGCCTCCATCAAGGCCGAGGCCGAGAAGCGGGGCGTGAAGCTCCTGACGGCCAACGCCCAGTCGCAGTTCTCCAAGCAGATCAGCGACGTCCAGGACCTCATCGCCAAGGGCGCCGACCTGCTCGTCATCGCCCCGCTGAACTCCGACGGCTGGGAGCCGGTCCTGCGCCGGGCCAAGGCCAAGCACATCCCGATCGTCACCATCGACCGCAAGATCAACGCGGCCGCCTGCGAGGACTACGTGAGCTTCATCGGCTCGGACTTCGTCGAGCAGGGCAGGCGCGCCGCCGACCGCATGATCGAGGCGACCGGCGGCAAGGGCGAGATCGCCATCCTGCTCGGCGCGGCGGGAAACAACGTCACCACCGACCGCACCAGGGGCTTCCAGGAACGGCTCAGGGCCAAGGCCCCGGACCTGAAGGTCGTCTTCAAGCAGACCGGCGAGTTCGCCCGCGAGAAGGGCCAGCAGGTCACCGAGCAGCTCATCCAGTCCAAGCCGGGCATCGACGGGATCTACGCGGAGAACGACGAGATGGGCCTCGGCGCGGTCGGCGCCCTGAAGGGCGCGGGCAAGAAGGCCGGCGACGTGAAGATCGTGACGATCGACGGCACGAAGAACGCCGTGCGCGGCATCGTCGACGGCTGGATCGACGGCGTCATCGAGTCCAACCCGCGCTTCGGGCCGCTGGCCTTCCAGACCCTGGACACCTTCACCAAGGGCGGCAAGGTCGCGCAGGACATCGTCATCAAGGACAGCGCCTACACCAAGGACAACGCGAAGTCGGACCTCGGCAAGGCGTACTGACGTGCCGTCGGTGATCAAGCCCGAGCCGCGGCCCGCCCCGGGGGCCGCCGTGCTCTCGGTGACGGGTCTCAGCAAGTCCTTCCCCGGCGTACGGGCCCTGGACGGCGTCGACTTCACGGCCCGCGCGGGCGAGGTGCACGCGCTGATCGGGGAGAACGGCGCCGGGAAGTCCACGCTCATCAAGGTCCTCACCGGCGTGTACCGGCCCGACCCGGCCACCGCGCCGGGCACGGGCGTCATCACGTACGACGGCAGTCAGGTGGAGTTCGACACCCCGCTCGCGGCCCAGCACGCGGGGATCTCCACCATCTATCAAGAGGTCAATCTGGTCCCGCTGATGAGCGTGGCCCGCAACCTCTTCCTCGGCCGCGAGCCGCGCGGCCGCCTCGGTCTGATCGACTTCCGCCGCATGCACCGCGAGGCCGCGCAGGCCCTCGGCGACCTCGGCGTCCGCGTCGACGTGCGCCGCCCCTTGCGCGAACTCGGCGTCGGCGCGCAGCAGATGGTGGCCCTCGCCCGCGCCGTCGCGGTCGACGCGCGCGTCGTGATCATGGACGAGCCGACGTCGTCCCTGGAGCCGCGCGAGGTGGCCACGCTGTTCGGCGTGATCCGGATGCTGCGCGAACGCGGCATCGCGGTGATCTACGTCAGCCACCGCCTGGACGAGCTGTACGAGGTCTGCGACACCGTGACCGTGCTGCGGGACGGCAAGTCGGTGCACAGCGGCCCGATCGCCGCGCTCGACCGGCTGCGGCTCGTCTCGCTGATGCTCGGCCGCGATGTCGGCGACGTACGCGAGGAGGGCCTGACGAAGTTCACCGGAAGCCACGACGCCGAGGCCCGACCCGTCCTGGAGGCAGAGGAGCTGACGGTCCGCCATCAGCTGCGCGGGGTGTCCCTGGCGATCCGGCCCGGGGAGGTCGTCGGGCTCGGCGGCCTGCTGGGGTCCGGGCGCAGCGAGACCGCGAAGGCCATCGCGGGAGCGCTGCCGCCGGACTCCGGCCGGGTGGTCGTCGCGGGGACGGCGGTGCGCACCGGGTCCACGCCGGCCGCGATCCGCGCCGGGGTGAGCCTGCTGCCCGAGGACCGCAAGGCCGAGGGCATCGTGCCGGGCCTGTCGGTGCGCGAGAACATCGCGCTCGCCGCGCTGCCGGGCCTGTCCCGCTTCGGCCTGGTCGACGAGGCCCGCATCGACCGGGTCGTGGACACCTTCATGAAGCGCCTGCGCATCAAGGCGTCCGGGCCGCACCAGAAGGTCGGCGAACTCTCCGGCGGCAACCAGCAGAAGGTGCTCCTCGCCCGCTGGCTCGCCATGAACCCGAAGGTGCTGCTCCTGGACGAGCCGACGCGCGGCATCGACGTCGGTGCGAAGGCCGAGGTGCAGAAGCTCATCGACGAACTGGCCGACGACGGGCTCGGCGTGCTGCTCATCTCCTCGGACGTGGAGGAGCTGATCGAGGGCAGCGACCGCGTGGTGGTCCTCAAGGACGGCGCGGTCGTCGAGGAACTCACCGGCGACGCCGTCACCGAGGACCGGCTGATGCGCGCGATCGCGGCCGCGCCCGCCGCGCGGGCTGTCGCCGACCCCGCCGCAACCGGAGGTGACGATGACTGACCTCAGCCTCGGCGGCCGGACCCGCGTCGACCGCGACCGGCTGCTTCGCCTGCTCCAGGACTACGGCGTCCATCTGGGCGTCGCCGTCCTGCTCCTGGTGAACATCGCCATCACCCCGCACTTCCTGTCCGCCGAGAACTTCCGCACCCAGGCCGTCCAGGTGGCGCCCGTCCTGATCGTCGCGCTCGGCATGGCGCTTGCCATCGGCAGCGAGGGCGTGGACCTGTCGGTCGGCTCGGTGATGGCGCTCTCCACGTCCCTGCTGTCGCTGTACCTGGGCTACGGCATGTGGATCGCGCTGCTCGTGGCGGTGCTCGGCGGAGTCGCCGTCGGCGTCGCGAACGGGGCGCTCATCGCCTTCATCGGGGTCCAGCCGATCGTCGCCACGCTCGCCCTGATGGTGGCGGGCCGCGGCCTCGCCCAGGTCCTGCTGCCCCAGCTCAAGGACGTCCACGATCCGACCATGGCCTCGCTCGGCTCCGGCGACCTCCTCGGCGTCCCCTATCTGGTCCTCATCGCGGTGGCCCTGGCGCTGCTCGTCGCGTTCGTCGTGCGCCGCACCACCTTCGGCCGCCAGTTGCTCGCGATCGGCGACAGCCGCCCCGCGGCCAAGCTCGCCGGGCTGCCGGTGCGCCGCGTGCTGATCCTCGTGTACGTGTGCTCGGGCGCCCTCGCCGCGATCGCGGGCGTCCTCGCGACCGCGCGCCTGACCGCCAGCGACCCCACGTCGCTCGGCAACCTGATGGAGCTGTCCGCGATCACCGCGGTCGTCGTCGGCGGCACCCCGCTCAGCGGCGGCCGGGTGCGGATCGGCGGCACGGTGGCGGGCGCCGTCCTCATCCAGCTGCTCACGGCCACCCTCATCAAGCACGACCTGCCGCCGTCGTGGACACAGATCGCGCAGGCCGTGGTGATCGTCCTGGCCGTGTACGCGGCCCGCGAGAGGGGGAAGCGATGACGGTCGACACCCGGAGCCCGGTCACGCCCAGGGGCACGGTCACGCAGGACGAACCGCTCGGCGCGACGCGCTCGGAGCGCCTGAGCGCGCTGGCCCAGCAGCACGGCGCCCTGGTCACCCTGGCGATCGCCGTCCTCGCGGCCTGGCTGTCCTTCGACACGTTCATGACGACCGACAACATGGAGAACATGGCGGTGTCCTCGGCCTTCCTGGCCGTGGTCGCGCTCGGCATGACGTTCGTGATCGTCACGGGCGGCATCGACCTGTCGGTGGGCTCGGTGTTCGCGCTCGGCGGCGTCCTCGCGGCCTGGGGCTCGCAGTACGGCACGGCGGTGGCGCTGCTGCTCCCGCTCGCGGTGTGCGGGCTCATCGGCCTGGTGAACGGACTGCTGATCGCCCGGTCCCGGCTCGCCCCGTTCATCGTGACGCTGGCCGCGCTGCTCGGCGCGCGCGGCATCCTGCTTGCCGTGACCGACGAGGGCTCCACGACGTATCTCGTCGACAAGGACTCCCTCTTCGCGACCCTCGGGCAGGGCAAGCTGCTCGGCGTCGGCGCGCCCGTGTGGATCACGGCGGGCCTGTTCGTGGCGGGCGCCGTGGTGCTCCGGCGCACCCGCTTCGGACAGTACGTGTACGCGGTCGGCGGCAACGAGGACGCGGCGGCGCTGATGGGCGCGCCCGTGGCCCGCACGAAGACGGCCGTCTACACCCTGTCCGGCCTGTGCGCGGGCCTCGCGGGCGCGCTCAACGCGGCCTGGCTCGCGTCGGGCGTGACCATCCTCGGCTCCGGCATGGAGCTGGAGGCGATCTCCGCGGTGGTCATCGGCGGCACCCTGCTCTCCGGCGGCTTCGGCTTCCTCAGCGGCTCCCTCGTCGGCGTGCTCCTGCTGAAGGTCATCCAGAACGTCATCAACCAGATCGGCTCCCTGGACTCCGCCTACCAACAGGTCGTCAGCGGCGGGTTCCTGGCGGTGGTCGTGGTGGCCCAGACCTGGCTCGGGCGCAGACGGCGGGTGCTCTGACCGCGGATGCTCCAGGGGCAGCCCGCTCCGGCGCGGTCCTAGGGGTACGTGGGCGACGCGCCCTCGATCGTCACCCGCTGCCCCTTGCCCAGGGCGATCACCCCGCCCTTCGACACCGTGTACAGCTCCTCGTCCCGCTCCGGGTTCACGCCGATCGTGGCGCCGGGCGGGACGTCGACGTTCTTGTCGAGGACGGCGCCGCGCACCACCGCGCCCCGGCCGACGCGGACGTTGTCGTGCAGCACCGAGCCCTGCACGACGGCACCCTCGCCGACGCTCACGCCCGGGGAGAGGACGGAGCGGGTGACCTGGCCGCGGATGACGCAGCCGGGGCTGACGACGGACTCGCTCGCGATGCCGCCCGCGCAGAACTTGGCGGGCGGGAGCTGGCCGGAGTGGGTGTAGATGGGCCAGCGGCGGTTGTCGAGGTTGAAGGCGGGCTGGTCGGAGATCAGGTCCATGTGGGCTTCGTAGTACGCGTCCAGGGTGCCGACGTCGCGCCAGTAGCCGTGGTCGCGGGGCGTCTCGCCGGGGACGTGGTTGTCACCGAAGTCGTAGACCTGTGCCACACCGCGCTCGGTGAGGGAGGGCAGGATCGAGCCGCCCATGTCGTGCACGGAGTCCGCGTCCTCCGCGTCGCGTTGCAACGCGTCCACCAGGGCCTTGGTCGTGAAGATGTAGTTGCCCATGGAGGCGAGCACCTGGTGCGGGGAGCCCGGCAGGCCCGGCGGGTTCGACGGCTTCTCCAGGAAGCCCTCCACCCGGGTGCCGTCCCCGGCCGGAGTGATGATCCCGAACTGCGCGGCGTCCGCGCGCGGCACCCTGATCCCGGCGACGGTGACGCCCGCGCCGGACTCGATGTGCCGGGCCAGCATCTGGCGCGGATCCATGCGGTAGACGTGGTCGGCGCCGAACACCGCGATGTAGTCGGGCTGTTCGTCGTGCACGAGGTTCAGGGACTGCAGGATGGCGTCGGCGCTGCCCAGGTACCAGCGGGGGCCGAGGCGCTGCTGGGCGGGGACGGGCGTGACGTAGTTGCCGAGCAGGCTCGACATCCGCCAGGTGGTGGAGACGTGCCGGTCCAGGGAGTGCGACTTGTACTGCGTGAGGACGCAGATGCGCAGGATGTCGCCGTTGACGAGGTTGGAGAGCACGAAGTCGACGAGGCGGTAGGTCCCGCCGAAGGTCACCGCCGGTTTCGCCCGGTCGGCCGTGAGCGGCATCAGCCTCTTGCCCTCACCGCCCGCGAGCACGATCCCGAGAACCGAAGGTCCACCGCGCATGGCCGCCCCCCTGCCGCTATTCGGACTTGAGTAACCCCGTCACGCCCTCGTACACATCGAGCGTGCGCCGCGCCACCGCGCCCCAGCCGAACTCGCGCACCGCGCGGTGACGTCCGGCCGCGCCCATCGCCCCGGCCCGGTGCGGGTCGGCGGCGAGGTGGTTCAGGAGCACGGCCAGGTCGTGCTCGAAACGTTCCGGCTCACGCGCGTCGTAGGGCGCGAGGAGACCCGTCGTGCCGTCCGAGACGACCTCCGGGATGCCGCCGACGCGCGAGGCCACGACGGCGGTGCCGCACGCCATCGCCTCCAGGTTCACGATGCCGAGCGGCTCGTACACCGACGGGCACACGAACACCGCCGCGTGGCTGAGGAGTTGCACGACCTCCGGGCGCGGCAGCATGCGCGGGATCCAGGTGACGCCGTGGCGGGTGCGACCGAGCTCCTCGAACAGGCTCCGGAACTCCCGGTCGATCTCCGGGGTGTCGGGGGCGCCCGCGCACAGCACGAGCTGAATGCCGGGGTCCAGGTGCCGGGCGGCGCGCAGCAGATGGGGCACGCCCTTCTGGCGGGTGATGCGGCCGACGAACAGCACGTAGGGGCGGCCTGTGTCGATGCCGTGCCGGTGCAGGGCGCTGGTGCCCGGGTCGGGGCGGTACACGTCGGTGTCGATGCCGTTGTGGACGACGTGCACCTTCGCCGGGTCGACGCCGGGGTAGCAGCCGAGGATGTCCTCGCGCATGCCCCGGGAGACGGCGATGACGGCGTCGGCCGCCTCGATGGCGGTGCGCTCGGCCCAGCTGGAGAGGGCGTAGCCGCCGCCGAGCTGCTCGGCCTTCCAGGGGCGCAGCGGCTCCAGCGAGTGCGTGGTCATGACGTGCGGGATGCCGTGCAGGAGCTTGCCGACGTGCCCGGCGAGGTTGGCGTACCAGGTGTGGGAGTGGACGAGGTCGCGGCCCGCGAGCGCGGCCGCCATGGACAGGTCCACGGAGAGGGTGCGCAGCGCGTCGTTGGCGGTGTCGAGGTCCGCCCAGGCGCGGTGGCGCACGACGCCTTCCGCCGTACCCTCGCCCCAGCAGTGCACGTCGAGGTCGGTGAGCGCCCGTAACTCCCGCGCCAGGAACTCGACATGGACCCCCGCGCCGCCGTAGACGTCCGGCGGGTACTCCCGGGTGAGCAGTCCCACTTTCATGAGCGGAGCCCCCAGTCGTCGGCCGGCTCCCTCATGGTCACCCAGACGCCGCGCCGTGGGAAGACCGCTGCGGGGGCCGGTCGAAACAGCAGTCGCCGCACAGGCCGCCGTTCGGACAGCGGTAGTAGAGGCAACAGCTGCGACGCCGGAACGCGGTCCCCCGGAGGGTTCCGGTCGCGGCGAGGGAGGGGTGGGCGAAGAGTTCGCCGGCGAGGTGCAGAGCCCGCTCCCCCACGTCGGGACGGCCCTCGCGGGCGGCCCAGGCGTGCAACTCGCGGGCCGCTCCGGCGAGGGCCGAACCGGCGTTGCCGCGCAGCAGGGCCGGGGAGATCCGGAAGCGGGCGCGCAGGGCGCGGGCGAGCGGCGCCAGGTGCCACTCGTGGACGACCTCGTGGACGCGGGCGGCATCGGCCGGAAACGTGCGGTCCCCGGTGAGCACCAGATCGTCCGGCGAGGTGCCGTCGGCGTCCCACAGGAGCCGCTGCGGATCCAGGTCGGGCACGCGCCCGTACAGCGCGGCCGGGCCGAGCGCGAGGGACCACAGCCGGGCGGCGAGGCCGAGCTGCGCCACCGAGGCGGCGACGCGGTCCTCGGGGGCGGCGAGGCGGGCGGCGACCTTGGCCACCCGGAACGCGAGCGGATCACCGCCCGCGTCACCCTCCGCGCCCGTCCCGTCACTCTCGTAACAACGCGCCAGCGCCACATGGCGCCCGCCGTGGTGCTCCTCCATCCTGAGAGAGAAGAAACCCCCGACGGACCCGACGAGGGCCCAGTCGATCCCGCGCTCCCGAAACTCCTGAGTAGTCACCGGAGCAGTACAGCAGGCCCTCGATTCCCAGGGGTAACCAGACCTGGGGAGGACATGAAGGGGGTCGTACTCCATCGGTAGTAGGACGGATTGACTGCTCAGGGACGACGACTTGGCGCGCTCCGCGCGACATTGTGGTGAACATGGAAGCCGACCGCTCGCCGCACCGGGCACACCGGATGCACAGGGACCCCGCCGACCGTTCCGCACGGTCGTGCCGCGCGCCCGGAAGCACCTCATGAGTGCCCTCGCGCTGTCCATCGTGCTCTCCCTGATCTCCGCCGTGGCCTACGCGGGCGGGGCGATCATCCAGGAGCAGGTGGCGGCCAAGTCCGCGCTGCAGCAGTACGCTCCGCTGCGCAACGGCGCCTGGTGGGTCGCGGTGGTCCTCAACGGCCTCGGCGGCCTGCTGCACGTGGTGGCGCTCGCCTACGGCCCGCTGAGCCTGGTGCAGCCGCTCGGCGCCCTGACGATCGTGTTCGCGCTGCCGATGGCGGCGCTGTTCGTGCGCCGCAAGGCCGGTTCCACGGCGTGGCGCGGCGCCATCATGGCGACGGTGGGCCTGGTCGGGCTGCTGTCGCTGACGCAGGCCACCGCCTCGCAGTCGCTCGCCGACACCGAGCGGGTCGGGCTCGCGCTCGGCACCGGCGGCGCGGTCGTCACGCTGATGCTGCTCGCGCACGCCGCCCACCGGCACCCCGCGGTGCGGGGCATGCTGCTCGCCACGGCGGCGGGCATCGCCTTCGGCATCTCCTCGGTGTTCACCAAGACGGTCGCGGTGGACTGGGACGCGCACGAGCCGCTGACGCGGCAGGTGCCGAGCCTCGCGGTCATCGCCGTCCTCGCGGTCAGCGGGCTGCTGCTCTCGCAGGCGTCCTACCGGGGCGCCGGCCTCGCGGCGCCGCTGTCGGCGGTGACCGTCGTGAACCCGGTGATCGCGGCCGCGGTCGGGCTCACTCTGTTCGGAGAATCCTTCCGCTACGGCACGGCGGGCACCGCCGTCGCCCTCGCCTGCGGCGTCGTCGCGGCGGGCGGTCTGATCCTGCTGACGACGGAACGTATCGGCACTCCGCACGAGAGCGACGCGCCCGCCACGGCGAGCCAGGGCTCCACAGGAACGGCAGCGGCCACGCAGCCCCTCGACCGCCCCCTGACCGGCAGCGCCGACGACACCGACGTCACCACGTCGCCGTCGCCCGCCGCCGCCCGCACCGCCGACGACCCCGCGGTCACCGAGCAGCGCAGGCCCGGACACGACGAACTCCCGCTGACCGAGCCGGGCCGCCGTCCGCTGACCGGCGAACAGCCCGCGCCGGAACAGCACCTGATGCCCGAACCCCTGACGGCCGTGCCGCTCCAGCCCTCGGCGATGGACACGACGTTCCTGAGGGCGTCGCTGACCCGCCCCGCGTGGGAGCAGCACAGCGTGCCCTGAAGCCCGCGCGGGGCGGCGGAGGTCAGACGCGCGCCCGCCTCAGATGCGCACCCCACGTGCCCGCAGGTACGCCAGCGGATCCACGTCCGCGCCGAAGCCGGGACCGGTCCTGATCTCGAAGTGCAGGTGCGGCCCCGTGCTGTTGCCGGTCGAGCCGGAGCGGCCGATGCGCTGGCCGGGGCCGACTTTCTGCCCGGCCTTGACGGTGAGCGCCGACAGGTGGGCGTACTGCGAGTACTTGCCGTCGGTGTGCCGGATGACGACCTGGTAGCCGTAGCTGCCGCCCCAGCCCGAGGAGACGACCGTGCCCGAGGCGACGGCCTTCACGGACGTGCCGGTGGGTACGGGGAAGTCGACGCCCGTGTGGTAGCCCTTCGACCAGGAGCTGCCCGAGGCGCGGTACGCCGTGCCGATGGAGCCGGAGACGGGTGCGGTCGCGCCGGACGAGGAGGTGGCGGCCTCGGCCTCCTGCCGTCCCGCGGGCGCGGTGTCCCGCTTCCGCTCGGGGGCGGGCTTGTGCTCCTTGGCCGACGGGTGCGCCCGCTCGGGCCTGCGCTCCTGCTTCCCCTCCGGCTTCTTCGCGTCGTGCTGCACGGGCCGCTTCTCCGGGCGCTCCGGGCGCTCGGGCTGGGCGCGGCGCTCCGGCGGGCGCACGGGGGTCTTGCCCTTCGCCGCGCCGCGTAGCGAGAGCCGCTGCCCCGGGGAGATGAAGTCCGGGTCGTCGCCGATGGTGCGGCGGTTGTTCTCGTACAGCTGCGGCCAGCCGCCCCGGACGCGGCGCTCCTCGGCGATGCCGGAGAGGGTGTCGCCGCGGACGACCGTGTACATCCGGGCGGTGCCCGCGGTGGACTGCGGGGTCACCTCCGGCTTGACGTCACGGACGGTGCGCTTGGGGGTCTTCGGGGCGCTGCCGGTCTTCGCCGCGCCGGTCGCCTTCTGCTGCTGCGGGGCGGTGGCGGGCTTGGTGTCGGGGCTGTCGCCACCGCGGGTGAGGCCCGCGCGCTGGGAGCACACCGGCCAGGCGCCGGGACCCTGCCCGTCGAGGACCTTCTCGGCGACGGCGATCTGCTGGCTCTTCGTGGCGAGGTCGGCGCGCGAGGCGTAGGCCGTGCCGCCGTAGGCCTCCCAGGTGGACTGGGTGAACTGGAGGCCGCCGTAATAGCCGTTGCCGGTGTTGATGCTCCAGTTGTTGGTGGACTCGCAGGCCGCGACCTTGTTCCAGGTGTCCACGTCCGCGGCGTGGCCCGTGCCCGCGGACATCAGCGGCAGGGCGATGCCGGCCCCGCCCGCCGTGACTGTGAGCGAGGCACGGTTGATCCGGCTCGGCTGGTACCGGCGATGCCGGCCTCGTAAGGCCATGAAAGCCCCCTCAGACACACGTCGGACTGATCACACGTCAGCCACAGGACAAGGCCGCAAGCTAGCCGGTCGGCCATGGGCGTGACAAGGGTACGGCGCCGAGGGGGCATGGCACGGGGGATTCCGAGTCACTTCCCCAAATGTCCCGCGAGCCACCGGAGTTGCACGTCTTCCTGATATGGTCCTCCGCCTTCGTGGTCGTTGAAGGAGTACACCTCCATCGAACGTTCCGACCCCGCATAGGAGTTGAATGCGGCGAAAACGGTGGACGGCGGGCAGGTCTCGTCCTCGAGCGCGGCGGAGAAGAGCGCGGGCGCACGACCACGGGCCGCGAAGTGCACCCCGTCGAAGTACGAAAGGGTCCGGAACACCCGCTCGTCCCTGCCGATCCGGGTCCGCAGATACTGGGCGACCTCCTGGTACGGCAGTCGGCCCGAGAGCGTCACGGCGCGCGGGAAGTCGCACAGGAACGGCACATCGGGGGCGATCGCCGCGAGGTCGCCGACGAGCGCGCCGACGGCTATCGAGATGCCGCCGCCCTGGCTGCCGCCCACCGCGGCGACCCGCCCGGGGTCCACCAGGGGGTGGCTGCGGACGGCCTCGACGGCGCGCACGCCGTCGGTGAACACGCGCCGGTAGTAGTAGTCGTGCGGGTCGTCGATGCCGCGCGTCAGACAGCCCGGGTGCGCGGGACCGCTGCCCGCCGGGTCCGGGGTGTCGCCCGCGGAGCCGCTGCTTGCCTGTCCCCGCGTGTCCATCACGAAGTGCGCGTACCCGGCGGCCGACCACAGCAGCCGCTGGTGCGGCAGCCCCCGCCCGCCCCCGTACCCGATGTACTCGATGATCGTGGGCAGCGGCTCGGTCGCCCCCGCCGGGACCAGGAACCAGCCCTTGACCGGATGTCCCGCGAAGCCCGCGAATGTCACGTCGAACACGTCGACCGTCGTGAGCGCCGTCGCGATCCGCTCGAACCGCGCGTTCAGATCGTGTTCACGCGCGGCCGAAAGGGTCTTCTCCCAGAACGCGTCGAAGTCGTCCGGCTCGGGCAATTCCGGACGGTATCGGCGGAGTTCTTCCAGAGGCAGATCGAAATGGGGCACGGGCGGCTCCTCCTTCGGACACGGTGTCGGGAAGTCACGGTACGTCGCCGGGCGATACTGGCGCGCAGATGCGTTACCTCGGATTACCCAGGAACTCAGGAGCCAGAGCATGACTGCTTCAGCGCAGATCGGTGTCACGGGACTCGCGGTGATGGGGCGCAACCTCGCCCGCAATTTCGCCCGCAACGGATACACGGTCGCGGTGCACAACCGCACGGGGGCCAAGACCCGTGCCCTCGTCGAGGAGTTCGGCCACGAGGGCGATTTCGTCGCCGCCGAGTCCGCCGAGGACTTCGTCGCGGCCCTGGAGCGCCCGCGCCGGCTCGTCGTCATGGTCAAGGCCGGGGAGCCGACGGACGCGGTCATCAGGGAGTTCGCGCCACTGCTCGAACCGGGCGACATGATCGTGGACGGCGGCAACGCGCACTTCGCTGACACCCGGCGGCGCGAGCGCGAGCTGCGCGAGCAGGGCATCCACTTCGTCGGCACGGGCGTGTCCGGCGGCGAGGAGGGCGCGCTCAACGGCCCGAGCATCATGCCGGGCGGTTCCAAGGAGTCCTACGAGGCGCTCGGCCCGATGCTGGAGAAGATCTCCGCGAAGGCCGCCGACGGCAGCCCCTGCACGGCGCACATCGGCCCGGACGGCGCCGGGCACTTCGTGAAGATGGTGCACAACGGCATCGAGTACGCCGACATGCAGCTCATCGCCGAGGCCTACCAACTGCTGCGGGACGTCGCCGGATACTCCCCCGCCGAGATCGCGGACATCTTCCGCACCTGGAACACCGGCCGTCTCGACTCCTATCTGGTCGAGATCACCGCCGAGGTCCTGGCGCACGTCGACGACGCCACCGGCGAGCCGTTCGTGGACGTCGTCCAGGACCGGGCCGAGCAGAAGGGCACCGGCCGCTGGACCGTTCAGATCGCCCTCGACCTCGGGGTGCCGGTGTCGGGCATCGCGGAGGCGGTGTTCGCCCGTTCGCTGTCCGGTCACAAGGACCTGCGCGACGCCTCGCGCGGCCTCGCGGGCCCGAAGGCGGAGCCTCTCGGCAAGGAGGAGGCCGCCGCCTTCGCCGACCGGGTCGAGCAGGCGCTGTACGCCTCCAAGATCGTGTCGTACACGCAGGGCTTCCACGAGGTCGCGGCGGGCAGCGCGGAGTACGGCTGGGACATCGACCTGGGCCGGGTCGCCGCGATCTGGCGCGGCGGCTGCATCATCAGGGCCGCGTTCCTCGACCGCATCCGCGCCGCCTACGACGCGCGCGCCGACCTGCCGAGCCTGCTCGCCGACGAGAGCTTCGCGCGGGAGATCGGCGACGCCCAGGACGACTGGCGGGCCGTCCTTGTCGCCGCGACGCTCCAGGGCGTGCCCGCCCCGGGCTTCGCCGCGGCCCTCGCCTACTACGACGCGCTGCGCGCCGACCGGCTCCCGGCCGCGCTCACGCAGGGGCAGCGCGACTACTTCGGCGCGCACACCTACCGGCGCACGGACCGGGAGGGTTCGTTCCACACGCTGTGGGGCGGGGACCGCTCCGAGGTGTCCGCGTAGCGATCGGTCACATGGGTGACGGCTCGGGCTCCGGCGGTACGGGGTCCGGGCCGCCCGGCGGCCTCGGCACCGGGGACGGCGAGGGCTCCGGCAGCGGCACGGGGTCCGGGACGGGGCGCGGCGGCCCGCCCGGGTCGGGTGCGGGTCCCGGACCCGGCGTCGGGTCCGGACGGGGGCCCGGGGTGGGTCCGGGCGGTACGGGGTCGGGGAACGGGTTGGTCATGGTTCCTCCAGCGGATCGGAGGCGGGTCGCGCCCGGGACCGGACACGGCCCGGCGGGCCGTGTCCGGCCCGGAGGACCGGGCCACGGGCGTTTCCACTCTCTCCCGCCTCGCGTGCCCACGCCCGGTGACTCCACGCGTCCCCACTCCGGGTGATCCGGGCCACCCGGGCCGTCGCGGGCCCGGGCCGCCCGATCGTCCCGCGCCGGGGGCGGGTCAGTCCCGCACGCGGCTGAGGCGTACGACGGGGATGTCGCGGCTGGTCTTCCTGCGGTAGTCGGCGTACCGAGGGAAGACGTCGACGAGGTGCGGCCAGACGCGTTCCCTCTCCTCGGCCGAAAGGGTCTCCGCGCGGGCGGCGAACCGCTCGGTGCCCACGCGCAGCCGGACGTCGGGCTCGTCGCGCAGGTTCAGATACCACAGCGGGTGCCTGTCGGCGCCGCCGTTGGACGCCACGATCAGGTAGTCGTCGCCGTCGCGGCCGTAGATGAGGACGGTGCGCCGCCACTGCCCGGAGCGACGGCCCTTGTAGTCGAGCAGCAGGCAGGGGGCTCCCTGGATGACGGCGCCCTTCGTGCCGCCCGACTCCTCGTACAGACGGGCCTGTTCGGCCACCCAGCCCGTCGGACTGAGCACGGCTTCTTCGGATGAGGTCATGGTGGAACCCTAGGCGGGGCTGCCGGGCGAGGACCTCATGCCCTGGGAGTGATCCGCTCCTTGAACGGCCTCGACGGCTTGTGCGCAGAAAGCGGCTCGCGCGGGTCGAACGGCTCGTACGGCGGCGGGTTCCGGTGCGGGGTGCCCGCACCGGCGGGCGGCCGCGCGCAGGCCGGTGCGGGGACTGCTGAGCACGGGTGTCCCGGCGGGCACGCGGTCGGCCGCGTCCGCCATGGACGCCTGCGCGAGGAGGACCGCGCCGACCGAACCCGCGACCCGCTCGACGGCGGCGGCGACGAGCCCCAGGTATCCCGCCCGGTCCCCCGCCTCGAACCGCTCCCAGGCACCGTCCACCAGGACGGTCCGGATGTCGACGGGCAGGGCCGCGCGGGCCGCCTCCTCCCGCACGAGGGCGACGGTCGGCTCCAGGGTCGAGGCGACCGTGGCGACGACGGCGACGGCCGGGCCCGCGCGCACCGCGGCGGCGGCCATGGGCCGGTCGACGCGCAGCACCGGCACACCCGTGGCGGCGGCGTGGGACTCGGCGACGCCGCCGATGGTCGAGCAGGTGCACAGCACCGCGTCGGCGCCGTCGGCGGCCTCGGCGAGCGCCGCCCGCACGGCGTCGGCGACGGCGTCGGGCCCCTCGGCGCGGGCGCGCGCGAGCAGGTCCTCGCGGACGAGGTGACGCAGCACGAGGCCCGGGTGGTCCGCGTCGCGCAGGGCGTCGAAGACGGGGGCGTGCGCGGGCGAGGTGTGCAGGAGCGCCAGGGTCACCACGCCGACGGATCCGCCTCGGCCTTGGCGAGGGCGGCCTCGACCAGCTCGGCGGACGGGGCCGACGCTTCGTCCGGATGGCGTTCGGCCCACTTGGCGACGTACGGGCACAGCGGTACGACGGCACGGCCCTCGCGGGCGGCGATCGCGTACAGCTCCCGGGCGAGGGCGCCCGCGATGCCCCGGCCCGCGTGCGCGGACGGCACTTCCGTGTGCACCGGCACGAGGGCGGGCGCGGGCTCGGACAGGGTGAAGTAGATGATCTCGCCGACGACTTGGCCGTCGTCGCGGGCCCGCAGGGCGCCGTCGGCCCGCTCGTCGTGGATGTCGACGGCTCCGCCGCTGTCACTCATCACCGCTCCTCTGCTTCGCACGCCCCGGCTTGTGCGCACCGGGGTCCCGTCCAACCTACGAGGCGATCCAGCCACGCGCCTGCGCGAGGTCGAGGACGCGGTCCCTGACCCGCTTGATCTGATCGCCCGTCAGCGAGTCCACCGAGTCGAGCAGGGCCTCGGTCAGCTCCTGGCGGAAGGCGTCGGCCTCCGCCGTGGTCCGCGGTCCGGCGGCGGCAGCGGCGGGGCGGGCCGCGAGGCCGCCGCGGGGCAGCTGGTGCGAGGTCGACTGGTGGACCAGGCGGATGTTCGACGCCTTGGGCCCCTTCTCCCCCATCTCCAGGAAGAACTCGACCTGGCTTCCCTCCTGGTAGAGGTACTTCTCGTCCACGAGGTCGTTCGCGTGCATGAAAACGTCCTCGTCGCCCACCTCGGGGGCGATGAACCCGTAGCCGCGGACCTCGTCGAACCGCAGGACCTTCCCTGCCGTCAGCACAGCCATGCCAGCACACCTCACCACACGCCACACGGCGGGCATCACCCTGTGTGAGCCCCCACAACCGATTGAATCTGCAGCCCGAACCTACCTTGTCGGGCCGAGGGCCGACGGCCCGCACCCCAGGTGGTCCCGCAGCACCGTCTCCGCGGCGGCCACGGCTCCCTCGATCGAGCCGGGGTCGGACGTCCAGCAGTCGCTGACGATGTACACCGCCTCGCCGGGCAGCGGACGGCGGACGCGGGGCGCGATCTCGTCGGGGTCGCGGCCGGGCCGCCAGACGTGCCAGGCGCCGTCGTGCGGCGGCAGGTTCCAGTCCTGCCGGAGCACGGACAGCGGGTCTTCGAGGCGCGCCAGGCCGTGCATGCGCTCCAGCAGTCGGTGGGCCCGCTCGACCAGGGCCTGGCCGGGGTCGGTGGGGCCGGCGCCGGGCTCGTGCAGTGCCTCCCAGGTCTTCGTGGCGGGGCCGCTGGGGTAGGCGGCGAGCAGCAGCGCGGGGCCGTCGGCGCGGGCGGGGCCGGGGGGCGGGCAGGTGCCGCCGTACCAGAGCTGCCGCAGGGGCAGGTCCGTGGTGGCGCGGCCGCGGGTCACGCCGATGCCGTGCCACCACGGCGTCCGGTAGAGCAGGAAGAGCTTGTGCGCGGGCACGGCCTCGACCGCCTGGAGGTCCGCGCGCAGCCGGGGTGTGAACGGCAGGCCGTCCCCGTCGAGCCGCAGGAGCGGGCCCGGGGGCAGGGCGAGCACGACGGTGTGCGCGTGGACGTGGGCGTGGGCACCGGTGGGGCGGCCTTCGGGGTCCTCCAGGGCGAACGTCAAGCGGTAGCGGGGGCGGCGGGTGTCCCGGAGCGCGGTGCCGCCTGACGCGGTGCCGCCGGATGCGGTGGCCTCTGACGCGGCGCGGTCGTGGTGCGGCCCCGCGCGGTCGACGCGCAGGAGCCGGTGGCCGAGGCGCAGGGTGCCGCCCGCCGCCGTGAAGCGGTCGCGCAGGGCGAGGGGCAGGCTCTGCATGCCGCGGCGCAGCGTCAGATAGGCGGCGCGGGGCGGGGTGCGGAAGAGGATGCCGAGTTGTTCGGCGGTGTTCTCCCTGCTGTACGCCACGTCGTAGCCGCCGGTGTCGTGCAGGAACGCGACGGCCTCCGCGCCGAGCACGGCCCGCAGGGCGTCGGCGTAGGTGGTCGACCGCAGGGGCCGGCCCTGGAGGGTCGCCCGGTCGCGGCGGGTCCGGAAGGCGGTGGCGCTCTGGGCGGCGCGTTCCGTGTCGCCTCTCTCCAGGGATTCGTGGTGGCGGCGGCGCAGTGCGGTGAAGCCGGGGACGAGCGCGTCGGCCGCGCGGAGCACCAGGTCGTCGGGGCTCAGGCCGCGTTCGCCGCCCGTGAGGTCGTAGGGGATCCTCGCGGCGTCTGCCAGGTGGCGCTGGCGCAGGGTGACGCCGCGGACGTGGGTGGGGTTCTCGGGGCGGCCGAAGTCGAAGGGCACGAGGTCGCCGGTGAGGTGTGCCTCGTGGACGACGTCGAGAACCTGCCGCAGTCCGCTGTGCAGGCGCATCGCGCCGAGGTCGGCGTGCAGTCGTTCACCCATGGGGACCGACCAGAGCCGTCCGCCGACGCGGTGCGCGCGTTCGAAGAGCGCCACCCGGCCGGGGTGGAATTCACCGGCGCGCTCCCGGTGCCGGGCGAGTCGGGCCGCGAGGAGACAGCCGCCGATTCCCGCTCCGACTATCGCCGTGTCGACTTCCGGAACGGCCGGTAATGGCTGGCGAGTTCGCATGGTCGACACCGTGGCCGTATTTGCCACTGCATGGTTTACCACCCTCTGGTGTTGATCTACAGTCGCGCTCACGTACACGTCTTAGCACATTTGGTCCCCCGCGCTTCAGGCGTCCGGGACCGCACGCCTGAGCCGCTGGAGAAACCGCATGATCTTCCGCAAAGATGTCGTCGCCGAAACCGCCGGCGCCTACGACTCGTTGGCCGCCTACTTCCAGGACGTCCGGTCGTTCTTCGAGGTTCTCAGCGTGCGTTTCAGTCTGCCCGAGTACGGTGTGCGACTGCGCCCCATAGCCGGGAACGAACTGTTCTCGAATGCCAACAGCTACCTGCTGTCCGACGACAGTTCGTACCCCTACTACCTGTGGCTGCCCAGTTGGCTCGGCCGCTTCTACATCGACGCCGACCGGATCGCGGACGGCCGCGGTGCCGATGACGTGCGCACCGCCGACGCCCGCCACCTCGCGTTCGTGTGGCCGTGGCTCGGCTTCAACGACGCCTACGTCAAGGACGCCGAGGAGCCCGAGTGCTGGTTCGGCGTGGCGGAGCCCCGGCCGCAGGATCCGCGGGAGACGGTGCGCACCACGGCGCAGAGCCTGTTCAACCACTTCCGCCTCGAGCACACCCTCGACGGCGAGGACCAGGGCTGGCTGACCGGACACTTCACGCCGGACGCGGGGACCGGCTGCAATCTCACGGGGCGTTGGCACCTGCGCCGGGTGCCGCTCTCGGCGCTCACGAGCTACTACGAGGTCGAGCGGAACGTCATCCAGCCGCTCGGTGAGAAGTTCAGCGCGCTCGCGTCCCTGCCCCTTGCGCACGCGACCGAGGGGCAGCAGCCGCAGGGACACCCCGAGCCGGTGCCCACGGCTGTGCGGTCGTGAACTTCCACGGAGTGAGACGCCCTCGCGATAGGGGTTATTGAGGGGTACTCCGGGGCTATCCGAACGCCGCGCGGTCACAGAACAATCTCAACGGTCAGAGGTGTCAAGACGAGAGGTGACCCATGCGAGGAATCGACAACACCATCTCCGCCATCACGTTGAACTCCGTCCACCTCGAAGGCGGTCCGAGTACGCTTTCGGGGAATGTCGTCCTCGCCGAGTTGAACGAAGTGATCTGCTCCGCCGAGAAGATCAAGATTCGGCACGGAAATGGCTATGAGCACTACGAGTTCATTGACGCGCCGGTCACGCTCGACGGGACCGCGCTCGCCGAAGCGGCCGACCCGCTGAAACTGCGCTGGGTCGGCCGCACGAAAATCGCCGAGTAGCAGCGGGGCAGAACGCGCCACCAGGGTCACGCGCTCCCGGAACCCCCACGAGAATGGGCCCCCACCGCCTTCGCGGTGGGGGCCCATTCTCGTGCGGACCGGACCCGGGGGGAATCCGGTCCCGTCAGTCGCCGCGTCCCTGGGGCGGGTAGGACGCGTACGGGCTGCCGCTCTGCGCGGGCACCGGGTTCTGGTGTCCGCCGTGCGGCGGCGTGCCCTGGCGCGACGGCTCATGGCGGATGCGGCGCGGCCACCACGCGGCCCGGCCGAGCAGGGCGGTGAGGGCCGGCGTGAAGAACATGGCCATCACGAAGGCCCCGATGACGATGCCGAAGGCGACCGCGAACCCGATCTGGGCGAGCGAGACATCGCTGGCGAGCAGCATCGACGCGAACGTGCCCGCGAGGATCACACCGGCCGCGGCCACCGTCGGGCCCGCGTGCTGGATGCTCTTGGCGGTGGCCGCACGCGGGCCGAGGCCTTCCTTCGCCTCTTCCCGCAGCCGCGCGACCATCAGGATGTTGTAGTCGGTGCCGATGGCCACCACGAACAAGTACATGATCACGGGCAGGAAGAAGGTCAGACCCGACTGGCCCTCGATCTGCTGGAACAGGATCACGCTGGCGCCGAGGGTGGCGCCGAAGCCGAGGGCCACGGAGACCATCAGATAGATCGGCGCGACGATGCTGCGAAGCAGCAGGCCGAGGATGAGCATGATGAGCGCGGCCGCGGTCGGGAACACCACGGAGAAGTCCCGGTTGACGGCCTTGTTGATGTCGACGAACACCGAGGTGACGCCGCCGACCTTGGTCTCGGTTCCGGGCGGCGCGGACTCGTGGGCCGTGGTCCGCAGCGGGCCGCGGACGACGTCCATGGCCTTGCGGCCGTTCGGGTCCATGGTCAGCACGGCGTTGAACTCGGCCGTCCTGCCGTCCTTGCTGAGCTGCGAACGCGAGGCGCTGCCCACGCCCTTGACCTGCTTGAGCTTGCCGACGAAGGCCTTCATGTCGGCCTCGTTCAGCTTCTCGCCGTTCGTGGAGCGCATCAGGACGGTGCTGGGGTTGGTGCTGCCCGCCGGCAGGTCCTGGCTCATGGCGTGCAGGGCGACCTGCGACTCCTTCTTGGAGTTCTCGTCCTCCTGGCTCGCGAAGGTCGGCTTGTAGCCGAACGCGCCGAGGGCCAGCACGATCATGAGCAGACCGGAGCCGACGGCGAACAGGCCCGGGCGGCGCGCCACGGACTTGCCCATGGCCTCGAAGCGGGCCGCGCGCGGCTCCCGCTGCCAGGACTTGGACGGCCAGAACACCTTGGTGCCCATCAGCGAGATGATCGCCGGGATCAGGGTGAGGCTGGCGAGCAGGGTCACGCCGATGGCGATGGCCAGGGCCGGGCCCATGGAGACGAGGAAGCTGAGCGAGGAGAGCAGCAGCGCGAGGAAGCAGACGACGACGGCTCCCGCGGCCGAGGCGATGGCCTCGCCGACCCGGCCGATGGCGGAGATCATCGCGGTCTTGGAGTCCTCACCGAGCCGCAGTCGCTCCCGGTAACGGAACATCAGGAACAGGATGTAGTCGGTACCGACGCCGAAGAGCACCACGATGAGCAGCGACGACACCGAGCTGTCGGCCTTGAGGTGGAACTCCTTGGCCGCGGTCGCGATCAGGCCGTTGGCGATCTGGGCGACGAGGGTGATGCCGACGATGGTGAGGACGGTGATCGTGGGGCTGCGGAAGATGATCGTCATCAGGACGACGATCAGGACGATGGTGCCGATGAAGATCAGCCCGTCGGCCTCCTTGGAGGCCTCCTCGTTGTCGAGCTGAGTGGCCGCGTCACCCGTGACGCCCCACTTCAGCCCCGAGTCGGCGACCATCGGCTTGAGGTCGTCGCGCATGTCCTCGACCGCGTGCTGCTGGCTCTTGTCGCCCGCCTTCACGTCGGCCATCGACACCATCACCGTCTGCACCTTCTTGTGCGGTGACGGCGGCGCGGTGATGACCTGCTCGACCTTGTCGTACTTCTTGGCCTGCAGGGCCTTGCCGATCTTGGTGATCTCGGCCGAGTCGGCCTTGTCCAGGGCCTTGCCGTCCTCGCGCGTGAAGACCACGATCGCCGAGGGGCTGAAGCCCTTCGGGAACGCCTTCTCCTGGATCTTCTGCGCCTGGATCGACTCGTAGTGCTTGGGAAGGAACTCGGCCTGATCGGTTGTGGTGGTCAGCGACGGGGCGAAGCCGATGACGGCCGCCCCGGCGATGAGCCAGCTGATGATCACCAGCCAGCGGTGGCCGACGACGAAACGTCCTAGTGCTTTGAACACGGTTCCTTCCTCCACTCCGGATCACGCCGAAGTACTTGGTCTTGCGGGGGTCTGTGGTGCGGTTCAGGGCCGGCCGCGGTCCGTGCGCCGGCCGGTCGGCGCGGTGCAGAAGGGGGCGACGAGGCCGGGCAGCGCCGCCTCCGCGAAGCGGAGCCCGTCGGCGACGCCGACGTCGCGGATGCGGACGGCGCCCTTCCCGGCCGCGGTGGTGGCGGTCAGCGTGCACAGTCCGGCGCGCCGCTGCGTGAACGTCTGTCTGCCGGTCCAGCCGACGATCCGGTCGCGCCGCAGCACCACCGTCCGCCGGACGAACGTGCCCTGTCGTACGACGAGGTGGTCACCGCTCAGCGCGTGGCCGAGGCCGCGGTAGGCGTCCACCGCGAGCGGCGCCCCGCAGGCCGCGGTGAGCGCCGCGGCGACGGGGGCGGCCCACCAGGGCAGCGCTCCGGCGGCCGTGCCGGCCCCGGCCAGGGCCGCTGCCCCGGCCGGGGCCCACAGGCAACCGCGCACCAGACGGCGGCGCAGCGCGGGCCGGGGGTGACCGCGCAGCACCGCCTCAGTGATCGGCGACGTGGCCTCGTTCAGGACGTCGGCCGCGATCTGGTGCGCGGAGTTCAGGGGGGCGGCCGGGATGAGCTGGGCCGGGCCGAGCGAGCCGGGGACCTGGGTGCCGCGGCCGCCGAGCCCGGTGGCCAGGAGGGTCAGCCGGCCGGCGGCGAGCAGCCGCAGGGGCAGGGGACGGCTCAGCTCGACGCCGCAGATCCGCCGCTCGGCCACGGACACCGACCGGGAGGTGAGCAGGCCGCGGCTGATGTGCAGGGCACCTCCCGGCTCGCGTTCGAGCCGGTGTCCGTACCAGGCCTCGGTGAACGTCACCAGCGAGCCCGCGACGCCGACGGCAAGGAGCACCAGGGCCACGACGGCGATGGCCACGGCGAGGGGCACGGCGGCCAGCCAGTCCCAGACGCTCCGCGCGGTGCCGCTGTCGGTGACGTCGAGTCCGAGGGTGTCCAGGAGCTTGGAGACACCGGTGACCACGGCCAGGACCCCGGCGAAAGTGGTGACGGTCAGAGGGGCGTAGCGGGCCCAGGACCAGCGCATCCGCGCGAGCGGCACCGGCAGCGCGGGGGTTTCGCCGCCGGTGTCGCCCTCGCCGCGGCTGAGCAGCAGCGCGCGGAACCGGACCGCCTGTTCCCGCGAGATCCCGTCGAGCACCAGCTCCTCGTCCTCGCTGCGGGCGGTGTGCTCCCCGGTGCCGACCTTCACGGCCGCGAGCCCGAAGAGGCGGTGCACGGGGTTGGCCGTCAGATCGGCGCTGCGGACGCGGTCGCGGGGGATCGACTTGTCGGTACGGAAGAGGAGCCCGGAGTGCAGCTCGATGAGGCTGTCGGTGATGCGGAAGCGGGTGGTGCGGTAGCGCACCCACTCGTGTCCGGCCTGGACGCCCGCCACCACGATGTAGGAGCCGAGCACGATCAGGCCGTGGGTGTTGAGCAGGTCCCGGGCCACGAGGATGGCGCCGAGCAGCGGCACGGCCGGGCCGACGAGCCAGCTGACGCTGACCACGATCATGCGCGGGTGCAGTCGCTGCCACGGCTCCGCCGCGGTCGGCGGCTGCGGATTCGACACGTCGAGCACCGGTGTACGCACGGTCACGTGCCGTCCTCACGCAGGGCGCGGACGCGCTCGGTGAGGTCCCGGACCAGCTCTTCGGCCAGGTGCCGGTCCAGGCCGACGAGGGTGACCGGGCCCGCCGCCGACGCGGTGGTCACGGTCACCGCGGAGAGCCCGAAGAGCTGCATCAGCGGGCCGCGCTTGGTGTCCAGGGTCTGGATGCGGGTGAACGGCACGACACGCCATTCCCGGGTGAGCCAGCCGGAGGTGGCACACACCGCGTCGACGCCCGCCTCCCAGCGGTGCACGCGGTAGCGGTACCAGGGGGTGAGCAGCGCGTAGCCCGCGCCGACGGGGCACAGCACCCCGAAGACGGCCCACAGCCAGGACGGGGCGTCGGGCGTCAGGGCTGCGGCCGCGAGGGCGGCGAGCACCGGCACGACGACCAGGAGGTTCTGCGTCAGCCACCAGTGGACGGCGCGCCGGTCCGGGCGGCGGGCGGGCCGCGGCACACCGAACGACAGCGGCGGAACACCGGCCAGCACCGGAACATCGGCGTCCGGATGTGTCGCCTCCGCCCCGTCCCGCGCTGCCTGCCGCGTCTGCTGTGGCACTGCCCCTCCGCCCTTGTGGCTGTCGTTGTCCCACCAGCCAAACAACCGGGGCGGGGAGCGAGGCAGAGCGCTTCGTGTGCAGTGGAAGCGACCAAGGTTGCAACTTCGGGAGCGCGCTACCCACTTTCGTACGCTCCGCTGTTTCGTATGGACCACGTCCGCTTCGTGGGCGTGTGGGCGCCAGTAGGGTGACCGCGTGACAGGGCCGATTCGATGGTTGGGCCGCAGCGCCGTTCAGGACACCATCCTCGTCGCCACTCTCATCGCACTCAACGTCTTCGTCGCCTTCTGGAGCGGCTTTCCCCGGGAAGAGCATCCGCGGTTTGGGCCGTGGGCGGGGTTGGGGTTGCAGGTGGTTGTGGTGGTGGTGTTGGTGGTGCGGCGGGTGTGGCCGTTGTTTGTGTTGGGTGTGGCGACGGTGTCTGCGGTGTTGATGTCGTTGTCGGTGTGGTTGGTGCCGGGGTTGTTGGTGACGTCGGTGGATGGTTCGGGGGTGTGGGTGCCGTTGGCTGCGCCGTTCGCGGCGTATTCGGCGGTGGTGTATTCGTCGCGGCCGCGGGGTGCGTGGGTGTTGACGGGTGTGTTGACTGTGGTGGCGACGCGGTTGTGGGAGTTGTCGTTCGCGGTGGCGGCGTCGGGGGTGTTGTTGACGGCGGTGCCGGCGTTGTTGGGGATGTATGTGGCGGCGCGGCGGGGGTTGATCGTGGCGTTGACGGAGCGGGCGGAGCGGGCGGAGCGGGAGCAGTTTTTGTTGGCGGAGCGGGCGCGGGCGGAGGAGCGGGTGCGTCTTGCGGGGGAGATGCATGACGTGGTGACGCATCGGGTGTCGTTGATGGTGTTGCAGGCGGGGGCGTTGCGGGTGGTGTCGTCGGATGAGCGGGTGCGGGCGGAGGCGGAGGGTTTGCGGGCTGCGGGGTGTCAGGCGTTGGAGGAGTTGAGGGATTTGGTGGGGGTTTTGCGGTCTCCGGAGAGTGCGGTGGGGTTGGTGGGTGGTGTGGGTGATGACGGGGGTGTGGGTGTGGGTGATTGGGGTTTGTCGGTGTTGGTGGAGGAGTCGCGGGCGGTGGGTGTTGAGGTGGTGTTGAGTGAGTCGGGGGATCGTTCGGTGTCGTCTCCGGTGGTGGCGCGGACGGCGTATCGGATTGTGCAGGAGGCGTTGACGAATGTGCGGAAGCACGCTCCGGGGAGTGGGGTGCGGGTGGAGGTGCGGTATGAGGCGGATCGGGTGCGGTTGAGGGTGCGGAATTCGGCTCCGACGGCGGCGGTGGATCGGGAGTTGGCGTCGTCTGGTTCGGGGAGTGGGTTGAAGGGGTTGCGGCAGCGGGTGGAGTTGGTGGGCGGCACGTTCGAGTCCGGCCCCCGCCCCGACGGCGGCTTCACCGTCAAGTCGGTGTTGCCGAGCTATGTGCCGACGACGGTGACGTGGATCCGCTCGGACAACGGCACGCAGTCGGCGTCGGCGGGTCCCGCGGGGCCCCCGGGGTCGGTCTTCAAGGAGTAGGCGGTGGGACAGCGCGAAGGGCCGGAGCTTTGAAAGCTCCGGCCCTTCGCGCTGTCCGCGCTGTCCGTACGTGTGGCTGCGGGGCTCCCCGCGACCGTCAGCGGCTGACGAGCCCCGCGTCGTAGGCGAGGAGTCCCGCCTGGGTCCTGTTGGTGCACTCCAGCTTCACGAGCATGCGGGAGACATAGCCCTTGACCGTCGCCTCGCTGAGGAACAGCTTCGTGGCGATCTGGGCGTTGGACAGGCCTTCGCCGAGGCAGGTGAGGACATCGGTCTCGCGCTCGGTGAGCTTGCCGACCAGGGCCTTGGCGCGCTCGCGCGCGGCGTCCTCGTCGGAGGACGCCGCCACGATACGGCGCATGGCGACGGGTGAGAGGACGGTGTGGCCGTCGGCGGCGACGCGGACGAGGCCGATCAGGTCCTCGGGGGGCGTGGATTTCACAAGAAATCCACTTGCTCCACTGCGCAGCGCCCGCATCACATACTGATCGGCGTCGAATGTGGTGAGCGCCACGACTTTCGGCGGCTGGTCGAGTTTCATGATGCATTCGATCGCCGTGAGGCCGTCCACGCCCGGCATCCGCAAATCCATGAGAACGAGATCGGGGCGATGCCGCATCACGGCCTCCACCGCGGCGGCTCCGTCATGGGCGGCGTCGACGACCTCAATGTCCTCGGCCGAACCGAGAATCGTTCTCAAATGCGCGCAGACCATGGGCTCGTCATCAACAACCAACACCTTTACGACTTCATGCCCCATGGTCACAGTCTATCCATGGTGCGCTTCCATCGGCAGTACGGCTTCGATATGAAAGCCGCCGTCGGGGCGGGGGCCGGACTCGAACGTGCCGCCCACCAACTCCACCCGCTGCCGCAACCCCTTCAACCCACTCCCCGAACCAGACGACGCCAACTCCCGATCCACCGCCGCCGTCGGAGCCGAATTCCGCACCCTCAACCGCACCCGATCCGCCTCATACCGCACCTCCACCCGCACCCCACTCCCCGGAGCGTGCTTCCGCACATTCGTCAACGCCTCCTGCACAATCCGATACGCCGTCCGCGCCACCACCGGAGACGACACCGAACGATCCCCCGACTCACTCAACACCACCTCAACACCCACCGCCCGCGACTCCTCCACCAACACCGACAAACCCCAATCACCCACACCCACACCCCCGTCATCACCCACACCACCCACCAACCCCACCGCACTCTCCGGAGACCGCAAAACCCCCACCAAATCCCTCAACTCCTCCAACGCCTGACACCCCGCAGCCCGCAAACCCTCCGCCTCCGCCCGCACCCGCTCATCCGACGACACCACCCGCAACGCCCCCGCCTGCAACACCATCAACGACACCCGATGCGTCACCACGTCATGCATCTCCCCCGCAAGACGCACCCGCTCCTCCGCCCGCGCCCGCTCCGCCAACAAAAACTGCTCCCGCTCCGCCCGCTCAGCCCGCTCCGTCAACGCCACGATCAACCCCCGCCGCGCCGCCACATACATCCCCAACAACGCCGGCACCGCCGTCAACAACACCCCCGACGCCGCCACCGCGAACGACAACTCCCACAACCGCGTCGCCACCACAGTCAACACACCCGTCAACACCCACGCACCCCGCGGCCGCGACGAATACACCACCGCCGAATACGCCGCGAACGGCGCAGCCAACGGCACCCACACCCCCGAACCATCCACCGACGTCACCAACAACCCCGGCACCAACCACACCGACAACGACATCAACACCGCAGACACCGTCGCCACACCCAACACAAACAACGGCCACACCCGCCGCACCACCAACACCACCACCACAACCACCTGCAACCCCAACCCCGCCCACGGCCCAAACCGCGGATGGCCTTCGTGGTGGGTTTCGTTCCAGACGGCCACGACGACGTTGAGGACGACCAAGGCTGTCAGCAGCGTGATGTCGGTCGTCGTCGGGCGGAAAACGGATGGCTTGCCGGATTCGTCGTCGGACTTTTCTCCGGCCGTCCTGGCTGGCTGCACGACAAGCCCACCCCCGTACATGTCGGCTTCGCGCTCTGTGGGTCGTGCAGAGCTTAATGCGTATGGCGGCTGGGCCCTACCCGCAGCCCTGACCTGGGACTTTAACGTCCCCTTGGTGGCTTTCGCGCCCCCTGGCCAACGCTCCTCCGGCGGGAGCCGTGCACCTCGCGTCCTCGGCACACCAGGCCCACGAGAGGGGGAACGCCGGAGTCGGTCACTACTTTCGTCGGTAGGAGTACCAACGTTTCCCTCTGCCCCGGCACCTGCGTCAAGCGGTTGAATAAGTCTTGTTGGCAGCCCGGCAGGAGCAACACCCAAGCAACACCGGCCGGGGCGCGGCGCGAGAAGCAACAAGACTGCTCACCCGAACAGATCATTTGAGGAGCGACATGCTGTGGGTCGGCATCGTCCTGGCGGTTCAGGGATTCGGTTCATTCCTGACCGAGCGCATTTGGGACACAAAATTCGGTGTCACGGCACTCCTGGGTGACGACAGCCCCTCGTGGGTGAGCCTGGCGATCGGCGTGGTCGGTCTGGTCATCCTCGCGTTCTGCGCGAGTTCACGTACCCGTAAGTCCGTACACAACTGAAACCCCCCTCCCCCGGGTGTTTTCACTCCCCTGCTGTCGCAGGGGCCGAACTCCCGGTGGCCGGTTCTCCCCCGTAACCGGCCACCGGGTTTCTTCATGTCCGGAAAAAGACGTGCGGGACGAGAGACATGAGGGACTGCGCGGGGGGCTCAAAGACGTGGACGACAGGGCGGGTCGTCCGGCGCGGTGACACGCGCCGGACGACCCGCCCTGTGCTGTCCTACGACGTGAAGTGCGCCTTGAGGACGGCGATGACGTCCTGGGCGTGGTCGGTCAGGTAGAAGTGGCCGCCGGGGAACACCTTCATGTCGAAGGTGCCCAGGGTGTGCGGCTCCCAGGCCCGGGCCTCGTCGAGAGTCGTCCGCGGGTCGTCGTCGCCGACCAGGACGGTGATGGGGCTGCCGATCTGCGCGCCGGGCTCGGCGCGGTAGGTCTCGATGGCCGTGTAGTCGCTGCGGATGGCGGGCAGCACCATGCGCAGCACCTCGTCGTCGCCGAGCACCCGCGGGTCGGTGCCGCTGAGCTTGCGCATCTCGGCGATGACGCCGTCGTCGTCGCGCTGGTGGACGTTCTCCGGGCGGTGGCTGGAGGGCGCGCGGCGGCCGGAGGCGAAGACGTGCACGGGAGCGCGGCCGTCCCGCTCCAGGCGGCGGGCCACCTCGAAGGCGAGCACGGCGCCCATGCTGTGGCCGAAGAAGGTCAGCGGCAGCGAGTCGTCGTGGTCGCGCAGGGCCTCGGCGATGCGGTCGGCCAGCTCGGCGATGGACTCGATGCCCTTCTCCGTGTGCCGGTCCTGGCGGCCCGGGTACTGCACGGCGACGACGTCGGCGACCTCGCTCAGGGCGGCCGACACGGGGAAGTAGAAGCTGGCCGAGCCGCCCGCGTGCGGGAAGCAGACGAGGCGGGCGGTGGCGTCGGGGGCCGGGTGGTAGCTGCGGACCCACAGGTCGGCGGCGGTGGTCGTCATGACAGGGGTTCCATCCATGGGGAGGAGAGCGGGTGAACGTGTCGAAGGCGGGCCGTGGCCCGCCTTCGACGTCTGCGCGGTACGCGCCCGGGATGCCGCTGCCGCCGCGCTCAGCGGAGCGGGAAGCGGACCTCGCCGGCCACGATCGGGTTCGCGTAGTTCTTGCTGGAGATCTTGATGCGGTTCAGGGCGAGCCCCGTCAGCGCCTCGAAGACGGCCCTGCGGGCGTTCATGGCGGTGGAGTAGCCCGCGTCCAGGTGCGGGGCGACCTCGACCACGTCCATACCGATCAGGTCCGTCTCGTGCGCGATCCGGCGCAGGGCGGTGAACAGTTCGCGGGTGGTGAGCCCGGCGGGCTCCGGGGTTCCGGTACCGGGGGCGTACGCGGGGTCGAGGACGTCGATGTCCAGGGACAGATAGACGTGGTCGGCGACCGCGCGGGCCTCCTCGATGACCTTGTCGATGACGGCGGCGAAGCCGATCCGCTCGATCTCGGCCATGAAGTGCGAGCGCATCCCGGCCCGGCGCATCCAGTTGAACAGCTGGTCGTCGGGGCCCGAGATGGTGCGGATGCCGACCTGGATGACGTTCGGGCCCGGCACCATCTCCTCGTCGATGAGGCGACGGATCGGTGTGGTGTGGGTGGCGCGGTGCCCGAACAGCTCCTCGTGGCAGTCGGGGTGCGCGTCGAAGTGGATGACGGCGATGGAGCCGCGCCCGTGCACCTCCGAGAGCGCCCCGACGCTCGGCCAGAGCAGCGAGTGGTCGCCGCCGAGCACGACGGGCCGCGCTCCGACCTCCGCGATCTCCCGGACCAGGCCGCGGATGGGCTCCATGGACCGGGTGATGTCGAAGGGGTCCACGGCGGCGTCGCCGTAGTCGACGACCTTCAGGACGTTGAACGGGTTGACGCGGGTCGCGGAGTGCACGAAGCCCTCGGGCGTGGCGTACAGGTAGCGCTCGTCGGCGCGGATGGCGCGCGGCCCGTAGGCGGCGCCACGGTGTCCGCTGGAGACGTCCACGGGGCAGCCCACCACGGCCACGTCCACGCCGCCCGCGCGCAGGTCCTCCTGGTTGAGGGCGAGGGGCACGCCCATGAAGGTGGGCACGCCCGAGTAGGACGGCTGGACGTAGTAGCGGCGCAGGTCGATGGGGCCGGGGTCGCGCCGCGGAAACGTGGAGCGATCGACCTCCCGCCGCCAGGCCTCGGACTCGGGTGTCTCGCTCATCTCTCTCCTCGGTTGCGCGGGGTACTCACTCGGGGGTGTTCAGACGGTGGATCCGACCGGTCTCACGCGGGGGTGCCGCTGACGGGCAGCCGGGTGCAGCCGCTGATCACGGGCGAGCTGCGACGCACGACGGGCCCGGCGACGCGCAGGTCCGGCAGTCGTTCGGCGAGGACGCGCAGCGCGGTCTCGCCCTCCATGCGGGCCAGCGGGGCGCCGATGCAGTAGTGGATGCCGCCGGAGAACGACAGGTGCTCGGCCGGGTTCTCGCGGGTGAGGTCGAAGCGGTCCGGCTCGTCGTACACCTCGGGGTCGCGGTTGGCGGCGCCGATGAGGACGACCACGGAGCTGTTGGCCCGGATGTGGTGTCCCGCGAGCGCGATATCGCCGTGCGGGACGCGCTGGGCCTGGAGGGCGGGCGAGTCGTAGCGCAGGGTCTCCTCGACGGCGCGGGGCGCGAGGTCGGGGTCCTCGCGCAGCATGTCCCACTGCGCGCGGTCGCCGGTCATCGCGAGGACGGCGTTGCCGATGAGGTTGGTGGTGGTCTCGAAGCCGGTGACGGCGAGGACGGTGCAGAAGGCGAGCAGTTCCTCGGTGGAGAGCTTGCCCTCCTCGTTGGCCACGGTGAGGCGGCTGATGAGGTCCTCGCCCGGGTCCTTGGCGCGCAGCTCGATCAGCTCGGTGAAGACCTGGTCGAGGTCGTCGACGGCGCCGCGGAAGTCCCGTGCCATCTTCAGGGACTTGACGCCGTCGATGACGGGCCCGACCTTGCGCCCGGCGCGGATGAACCGGTCGTGGTACTCCTCGGGGACGCCGAGGAGCTCGCCGATCACCAGCAGGGGCAGCGGTCCCGCGAAGTCCTCGATGAGGTCGAAGCCGTCGCGGGTGGCCAGGTCGTCGAGCAGGCCGTTGCAGAGCTTCTCCACCTGGACCCGGTACTTGCTGATCATCCGGGGGCCGAAGGCGGGCTGGGCGAGGCGCCGCAGGCGGGTGTGGTCGGGCGGGTCGAGGCCGAGGATGGAGCTGTTCCAGGGGATCTCGGCCATCATCTCGTGGCCGGGTACGCCGCCCTGTTCGCGGTTGAGGAACAGGGTGCGGTCCCGCAGGATCCGGGTGCCGAGCTCGTGGCTGCCGGTGACCCAGGTGCCCAGGTGGCTGCGGTGCACGGGGCCCCGCTGACGTACCTTCGCATACAGCGGGTACGGGTCCTGTTGGCCCTGGAGCAGGCGTGTGAACGGGTCCCCGAACACGCCGAAGGCGCGCAGGATCGCACGGGTCGCGCCGAGCTTGGCACTGAACTTGAACCCGGCCGACTTGCTGTCCATGAGCGTGGCCATCACTGCTCCTTGCGAGAGGCGGTCCGTGCGGGCCGGAGGGCCTGCTCCGGTCCCAGTGCCACCACGTCGAAGGCGCGGGTGGTGACGTCGAGGCGGTGGATGAGCCGGTCGGGTCCGGTGACGTGGACCGTGCGCACGTCCATGCCGCGCAGGGTGTCCACGACCGGGTGCCAGCGGACCGGGTGGTCGAAGGTGTCGAGGAGCAGGGTGCGCAGCTGGTCGGCGCGGGTGATCAGGGAGCCGTCGTGGTCGGCGACCAGGGGCAGTTCGGGGTCGGCGACCTCGAACTTGGCGAGGACCTCCTCCTCGACGCGGGCGCGCAGGCCGGTCAGCACGCGGCAGTGCGCGGGCGGCTTCATCGAGTACAGCGAGTAGCCGCCGACTGCGCTGATGCGGCGCTGGAACCCTTCCAGGACCTGCTCGCGCATCGTGACCATGTGCATGCCCTCGTCGAGGTGGCCGGAGACCTCGTGGAACTCACCCTGCTCGGCCAGCTCGCCGAGGACCTCATCGAGCGCCGCCGGGGGCACCCTGGTGATGGTGAGCGTCACCAGGTCCTGGTACTCCTCCTCGAAGAACCGCTGCTCGCACAGGGCGAGTTCATGGGTGAGGCGGACGGCCTCGGCGAACGGCAGGGCGCCGCTGAACGCGGTCGCGGCCTTCTGGCCGAAGCTGAAGCCGACGCAGACGTCGGGGGCGAGGCCCTGGGTCTGTACGGCCCGGTCGGCCAGGGCCACCGAGTTGATGAAGAAGGCGACCTGGGCGAACGCCCCGAAGTCCGTTCCCGCGGTGCGGAACTCGTCCAGGACCGAGCGGCCGAGGGCGTCGTCCGCGGCGGCGAGGCGCTTTCGCACGAAGGGGTCGATCATCATGAACTTGCCCACGTCGGTGAAGCGCGAGGGCCCCATGCCCGGAAACACCACGGCGCTGCGTGCCTGGTCGGTCGTCATCATGTCCGCTCTGTCTGGTGAAGCTGGTCTGGCTGGTGAAGCTGGTCCGGCTCGTGCGGCCGGTCCGGCCGGCCGGTGTCGTCGATCGCGCGGGCTCAGGCCGAGGTGGCGAGTTCCGCCGTCCTGCCCTCGGCCGCCCGCTGCTCCAGGGCGCGCCGGTCGGGCTTGCCGTTGCGGTTGAGGGGGAAGCTGTCGATGACGACGACCCGGTTGGGGTGTTCGTACGAGGGCAGGGCGTCCTTGATGCGGGTGCGCCACTCGGCGGCGTCCCTGCCGGTGGCGTCCTCGACGAAGAAGACGAGTTCGCTGCCGCGCGCGTCGTCCGGCAGCGCGATCACCTTGACGGCGCAGCCCGCAGCGGCGGCCCTCCGCTCGATGATCTCCGGGTAGAGGGTGTAGCCCATGCGGTGCACGGCGAGCTTGCGGCCCGCGACGAAGAGGTTGCCGTCGGCGTCGAGGTGACCGAGGTCGCCGGTGCGGTACCAGCCCTGGTCGACGGGGTCGAGGGTGCCGTCCTCGGCGAGGTAGCCGGACATCATGTCGGGGGTGTTGACGACGAGTTCGCCCATCTCCCCCGGGGCCAGGACGTTGCCGTCGTCGTCCTGGACGTTCATCTCCAGGCCCTTCATGACACGGCCGCAGGCGACGGGGTTGTCGATGGTGGCGAAGGCGATGTTGCCGAGCTCGGTGCTGCCGTAGCTGTCGAGCAGCGGCTGCCCGAAGGCGTCGACGTAGGCGTCGGACAGGGCCGGGTCGAGGGGCGCCGCGCCGCTGCAGAACATGCGGACGCCGCCGAGGGCCGCGCGCACGTCGCTCTGGCGCCCGGCGAGGTTGAGCATGCTGCGGTACGTGGCGGGGGTGGCGTCGATGACGGTGACGCCGCACTGCCCGGCCATGAGCAGGGACCGGTCCAGGCGCCGGTGGGGCGCGACGACGAGGGAGCACTTGGCGAGCCAGGCGATGAGGACCATGGACAGGCCGTACTGGTGGGCGAAGGGCAGCAGCGGCAGGAGGACGTCGCCGGGGCGGTGGCCGACGTGGTCGGCGTTGCGCCGAAGGTTCTCCAGGAAGCGGCCGCCGTTCTTCACCACGCCCTTGGGGGTGCCGGTGGAGCCGGAGGACCACATGATCAGGCCGTCGGGCAGCGCGCACCAGGCGTCGAAGTCGAGGGACGGCTCAGTGGGGACCAGGCCGGACGCCTCGACGAGCAGCTTGTACAGGTAGACGGCATCGCGCGTCTCGGCGGGCACCGGGGCGTCGTCGTCGTACAGACACAGCCGGGCGCGGGTGCGCTCGACGATGCGTCCGGTCTCGCGCGCGTGCTCCTGCTGGTCGACGAGGACGATGGAGGCGCCGACGTGCATCAGCGCGAAGAACGCGTTCAGCCAGGCCGCGGAGTTGCCGGCCTTGAGCAGGACCCGGTCTCCCGGCCGGACGCCCTCCGCGCGCAGGACCATCGCGACCCGCAAGGTTTCCTGCTCGAATTCGGCGAAGGTCCGCGCCGAATCCCCGGTGAATATGTGAGGTGTCATCAAAGCCGCCCCCTTTCCCAAACTTGAGAATCATCGGGCTCGATAGGCACGATAAGGTCGAGCATTTCTCCCGCCCCGGTCGGCTCCGCGCACGGCCGAGCCCTCCGAGGACCTACGGTAGAAGCTATTCAGCGTGCCTGAGCAGCAGAACCCCTATCTTCCCCCTAGTCCCCCCTGAGCAGCCAACTTGCCGGTTGCAGGGGCAAGCTGACGGGCCGTGCCAAGCGCTACCTTCGACGGTGTTCACGCTATGTACCGCATAAGCCGCGGAGGTCCCGGTGGGAGTTCGGACACAGGCCGGTCAAGTACCGGAACAGGAACACGAACAGGATATTAAAGACCAGCAGACGTCATCGGAACCCGAGGCGGAAATAACCGCACCCGGAGAACGGCGGGACCAGCACGGAGAGGCCCCCGACCCCCGCACGCCGCCGCCGTTCGCCGGACGCTGGGTGGGCGCGGTCGCGGGCGCATCGGGTCTCGCGCTGCTCCTGGTCAGCACGCGGTACGGATTCCAGGGCGACGAGCTGTACTTCCTCGGCGCCGGAAAGCACCTTGACTGGGGCTACGCGGACCAGCCGGTGCTGCTTCCGCTGCTCGCCCACGGCATCGACGCGGTGACGGGCGGCTCGCTGTTCGCGCTGCGGCTGCTTCCGGTGCTGCTCACGGTGGCGGGCGCGCTCGTCGCCGCCCTCACCGCCCGCGAGTTCGGCGGGGAGCGCCGGGCGCAGGTCCTCACCGCCGCCGCGTACGGGTTCGCGCCCGCCGTCCTGATCAGCGGGCACGCGCTGTCGACGATGGCGCTCGACCTGTTCCTGTGGACGGCCGTGAACTGGCTCCTGATCCGCTGGGTGCGCACCCGTGAGGACCGGCTGCTGCTGTTCGCGGGCCTGGCGACGGCCCTGGCGCTGCAGGGCAAGTATCTGATCATCGGCTTCTGGGCCGTCCTCGCCGTCTGCCTCTTCGTGGTGGGCCCGCGCGAGCTGCTGCGCCGCAAGGCGCTGTGGCTGGGCGCGGCCGTCGCGGCCGTGACGTCGCTGCCGGGTCTGATCTGGCAGGCGCGGAACGACTGGCCGCAGCTGGAGATGTCCCAGGTCCTCGCCGACGAGGGGATCCTCGGCGGCCGGGCGGGCTTCCTGCCGTATCTGATCGTGCTGTCCGGCGGTGTGTTCACCGTCGTCCTGGTCTACGGTCTGATCCGTCTTCTGCGCTCGCCGCAGCTCGCCCCCTACCGCTTCCTGGCCTGGACGTTCCTCGGCCTGACCGCCGTGTTCCTGGTCACCGGCGGCCGGCCCGCGTATGTGGTGGGCGCCTTCGCGCCGCTGTGGGCCGCGGGCGCGGTGGAGCTGGCGCGCGGGGGTGGGGCCCGCTGGTGGCGGTGGCTCGCCGCGTGGCCGGTGGTGGCCCTGACGGCGCTGGTGTGCGTGGCGCTCTCGCTACCGGTGTATCCGGTGTCGCAGGTGACGAAGACCGAGCAGCCGAAGAACAACCCCATGACCGCCGAGACCCTGCGCTGGCCGCACCTCATCGACGCGGTCGACAAGGCCAACAAGGCACTGCCCGCCGCCGAGCGGAAGCGCGCCGTGGTGGTCACGCAGTACTACCAGGAGGCGGGCGCCGTCGATCACTTCGGTCCCGACCGCGATCTGCCGCCCGCCTACAGCGGCCACCGCGGCTACTGGTACTTCGGCGCCCCGTCCGACTCCTCGGGCCCGGTCCTGTACGTGGGCTCCGACGTCGCGAAGCTCAAGCCGTACTTCACCAAGGTCCGCAAGGCCGCGACGGCCGCGGGCGGCCCCGGCGAGAGCTTCGTCGACGGCGTCCCGGTGTGGATCCTGGAGGGCCGCACGAAGCCCTGGTCCAAGATCTGGCCGGACTACGGCCACTTGTCCTGAAGGTTCGCTGCACGGCGAAGGCCCGTCACCGCGGAGGAACGCGGGGGCGGGCCTTCGCCGTGTGTCCGGGCGGCGGGTGCGGGTCGCCTCCGAGGTGACGGCAGGGCGCCGGAGCTTCCTCGGTGTACGTCGGCGGCACCGCCCTCCGGTGCACGACGACGGCCCCGCCCCCGGAGTGCGGGGGCGGGGCCGTCGTGCCGCTGTGTCAGAGGCGGCCCAGCCACTCCTCGACGGCGCGCGCCGTGGTGTGCGAGTGCTCCTCCATCACCGTGAAGTGCGTGCCGGGCACGTCCACCGCGGTGTGCTCCAGCTTCCAGGAGGGACGCCAGTCGTACTCGCGCGTCCACTCCATGAGGGGCTCGCTCGCCCGGACCAGGAGCGTCGGCGCCTCGATGGCGTCGGGCAGCAGGCCGAGGAACATGTAGCGGGCCATGGCGGTGACCCAGGCGTCGCCCCAGTCGTCGCCGTCGGCGTCCGTCGCGACCGCGCCGCCCGTGTCCGGCGCGGAGTCGTAGCGGTCGCTGAGCTGCTTGCCCATGGCTGCGGCCATGTCGCCGAGCGCCTTCTCCTCGACGTAGGTGTCCACGAGGACGACGCCTGCGGGCCCCGCGCCGCGCTCCTCCAGCTCGCGTGCCACGGCGTGCGCGACGAGCCCTCCGGAGGAGTGCCCGGCGAGAACGTACGGCTTGCCGCCGGTGTGCCGCTGCACGGTGTCGGCGTGCAGTCGCACCAGCGCCTCCTTGTCGGCGGGCAGCAACTCGCCCTCCAGGAAGCCGGGGTGGGTGATGACGCTGACGTCGCGCCGGTCGCGGAAGTACGCGCCGAAGCGGGCGTAGTCGTAGGCGCTGGAGCGTCCGACGTACGACGTGAACAGGATCACGCCGACCGGCTCGTCACCGCGCGACAGCGTGAACGGGGCACGCGGCGCGTCGAGTTCGGCCTCGCCCGTGAACGAGGCGCGGAACTGCGCCATGGTCCGCAGCAGCGGGATCAGGTCGTCGGCGCGGCCCTGCCGCGCGGCCTCGTCGTACAGCTCGGCGAGGCCGGTCGCGGGCCGGGGCGCCGCGACGGGGAGCGGGGCCGGGGCGGCCTGCGCCGCGGCGGTGGTCTCCGGTGCCCGCGCGGACTGCCGGGCGGCCGGGGCCGTCCGGGTGCCCCGCTCCTGTCCGGCGGTCCCCTCGCCCGGGGCCGCCGCGCCCCGGCCCGCGGGTGCGGCCTGGTCGAGGTCGGCGGCGAGGCGGTCGGCCAGGGCCCTCGGGGTGCGGTTCTGGAAGACCAGGGTCGCCGGGAGCCGCAGGCCGGTCGCGGCCATGAGGCGGTTGCGCAGTTCGACGCCGGTGAGGGAGTCGAAGCCCAGCTCCAGGAAGCCGCGTTCGTCCTCGACCCGGTCGGCGGAGGCGTGCCCGAGGACGGCCGCCGCCTGGTCCCGCACCAGGGCGATGAGCAGTTTCGCCCGCTCGTCGGCGGACGCGGCGGCCAGGCGGCGCGCGAAGGCCTCCGCCTCCGACGCCGCGGCCCCGGCGGCGGCCCTTCGGGCCTGGGCCCGCACCAGGCGCCGCAGCAGCGGCGGCACGGTCTCGCCCTGGCGCGCGCCCGCCCGCAGCGCGGCCGTGTCGAGCCGTACGGGCAGCAGCAGCGGCTCGCCGGACGAACGGGCCACGTCGAAGAGTTCGATGCCCTCCCGCGACGACAGCGGCAGGACTCCGCCGCGCGAGATGCGGGTGCGGCGCGCCTCGTCGAGGTGACCGGTCATCTCGCTGCTCTCGGCCCACAGGCCCCAGGCGAGCGCGGTGGCGGGTACGCCCCGGGCCCGCAGGTGGTGCGCGAAGGCGTCGAGGAAGGCGTTGGCCGCCGCGTAGTTGCCCTGGCCGGGGCTGCCGAAGGTGGCGGCCGCGGAGGAGAACAGGACGAACTCCGCCAGGTCCTGACCTGCCGTCAGCTCCGCCAGGTTGAGGGCCGCGTCCAGCTTGGGCCGCAGGACCGCGTCCAGGCGCTCGGGCGTCAGGGACCCCACGAGGGCGTCGTCGAGCACGCCGGCCGTGTGCACGACGGCGGTCAGCGGGTGCGCCGCCGGGACCGCCGCGAGCACGGCGGCCAGCGCGTCGCGGTCGGCGACGTCGCAGGCGACCACGCGGGCCTCGGCGCCGAGTGCTTCGAGTTCGGCGACCAGTTCGGCGGCGCCCGGCGCGTCGGGGCCCCGACGCCCGGTCAGGAGCAGGTGCCGGGCGCCGTGTTCGACCACCAGGTGCCGGGCGACGAGGGCGCCCAGGGTGCCGGTGGCGCCGGTGATCAGGACAGTGCCGTGGGGGTCGGGGGTGCGGGGTGCGGTGGCTGCGGCGCCCTCGGCGTTCGCGGCCCCGGTGACGTCGGCCTCGGTGGCCGCAGCGGGGGCCGGAGCCTTCGCCGGTGCCGCCGCGGGCACGAGCCGGGGCGCGAGCAGCGCTCCTTCGCGCACCGCCAACTGCGGCTCGTCGAGAGCGAGTCCGGCGAGGAGCAGGGCGGCGCCGGAGGGCCGGCCGGCCGGGTGGGCTCCGCCTTCCGTGCTCGCGTCGCCGCCGTGCGCCGCCTCCAGGTCGAACAGCACGCACCCTGCCCCGTCCGGGCCGCCCGCCTGCTCGGACTGGGCCGAGCGCGCGAGGCCCCACAGCGGGGCGTGCGCCAGGTCCGGTACGTCGCCGCCGTCGGCGGCGACCGCGCCCCGTGTCACCAGGACGAGGCGGGTGGCGGACAGGCGCGGGTCGGTCTGCCAGGTCTGGAGCAGGGCGAGGGCCCGGCCCAGGGCGGCGCGGGCACGCTCGGCGGTGCCTTGGGCGGCCGAGGGGTCCGTCGAGGAACGCACCGCCCCTCCCGGCCCTTCGGTGCCCGTCCCGTCCGTGAAGGAGACGAGCAGCGTGTCCGGCGCGTCGGCGCCGTCGTCGAGGGCCGCGTACAGCGCGTCGACGTCCTCGTACACCGTCGTGTCCGCTCCGGACGCCGTGAGTTCGGCGCCGACCCGCAGCGGGTCGGGGCCGACCGTCGCCCAGGTCGTGCCGGTCACGTCGGCCGTGCCCGCGGACAGCGGCGTCCACTCCACGTGGAAGAGGGCGTCGCGGTGTCCGGCGCCGGAGGCCGCGCGCAGTTGCTCGGGGGCGACGGGGCGCAGTTCGAGGGAGTCGGCGCGGGCGACCGGCGCTCCGGTGTCGTCGGCGAACAGCAGGGCCACTCCCCCGGTGCCGTCGGGGCGCACCCGGACGCGCAGGACGGTGGCGCCCTGTGCGGCGAGGGTGACGCCGCTCCAGGCGAACGGAAGCCGCACCCCGTCGGTCTCCGCGAAGGGCGCGAGGGCGACGGTGTGCAGGGCGGCGTCGAGGAGCGCCGGGTGCACGTCGAACGCGTGGGCGTCCCGGTGTGCCTCCTCGGGCAGGTGGACCTCGGCGTACACGGCGTCGCCCGCGGGGTCCCGCCAGGCGGCGCGCAGCCCCTGGAACGTCGGCCCGTAGCCGAGTCCGCCCGCGGCGAGGCGCTCGTAGAACCCGTCGACGGCGACGGCTTCGGCGCCCTCGGGCGGCCACACGGCGAGCGCTTGGTCGTCCTGCGGGTGCGCGGGCGCGGCCGACGTGTCGGCGAGGGTGCCGGTGGCGTGCCGCGTCCACGGGGCGTCGGTGGCGCCCTGGGTGCGCGAGGACACGGTGAGCGGGCGGCGGCCCGTGGTGTCGGGGGCACCGACCCACACCTGGAGGGTGACGGTGTCGTCCTCGGCGACGACGAGGGGCGCCTGGAGGGTCAGCTCCTCGACGAGGCCGCAGCCGACCTCGTCCCCGGCGCGCAGCGCCATCTCGACGTAGGCGGTGCCGGGCAGCAGCACGGTGTCCCCCACCGCGTGGTCCGCGAGCCAGGGGTGGGTGCGGCGGGTGAGCCGCCCGGTGAGCAGGTACTGGTCGGCGTCGGCGAATTCCACGCTGGCGCCGAGCAGCGGGTGACCGGCGGACTCGATGCCGACGGCGGTGACGTCGCCGGTGCCCGCTGCGGCGGGCGCGGGCCAGAAGCGCTGCCGCTGGAAGGCGTAGGTGGGCAGGTCGACGACGGTGCGCTCGCCGGGCAGGAGGGCCCGCCAGTCGAGTTCGGCGCCGTGGACGTGTGCCTCGGCGAGGGCGGCGTACAGCCGGTCGGGGCCGCCCTCGTCGCGGCGCAGCGAGCCGAGCGCGACCGCGCCGGTGTGCGGGGTGGCGTCGATGGTCTCCTGCACCGGGACGGTGAGGACCGGGTGCGGGCTCATCTCCAGGAACAGCCCGTGCCCTTCGGCGAGCAGGCCGCGGGTGGCCTGCTCGAAGAGGACGGTGTGGCGCAGGTTGCGGTACCAGTAGCCCGCGTCCATCGGCGTGTCGGCGTCCAGCCAGGTGCCGGTGAGGGTCGAGTACAGCGGGGTCCGGGCGGCGGTCGGCGCGATCTCGGCGAGGGCCTCGGCGATGCGGGCCTCGATCTGCTCCACGTACGAGGAGTGGGAGGCGTAGTCGACGGGGATGGACCGGGCGCGCAGTTCCCGCGCGGCGCACTCGGCGATCAGCTCCTGGAGTGCCTCGGGGTCTCCGGAGACGACCACTTGGGAGGGCCCGTTGACGGCGGCGATCTCGATGCGGCCGTCCCAGGCCGCCAGGAGCGCCCCGGCCTCGTCCTGCGGCAGGACGAGGGAGACCATGCCGCCCTTGCCGGACAGCTCGCGGATGGCCTGGCTGCGCAGGGCCACGACGCGAGCGGCATCCCGCAGGCCGAGGGCGCCCGCGACGCACGCGGCGGCGATCTCGCCCTGGCTGTGCCCGACCACGGCGGCGGGCTCGACACCGGCTGCCTGCCAGGTCGCGGCCAGGGACACCATCACGGCGAACAGGACCGGCTGGACCACATCCACCTGATCGAAGTTGTCCCCGCTCAGCTCGTCGAGCAGGTTCCACTCGACGAACTCGGAGAGCGCCTCGCCACACTCCCGCATGCGCTCCGCGAACACCGGACTGGAGTCGAGGAGTTCACGGGCCATGCCCGCCCACTGCGAGCCCTGCCCCGGGAACACGAACACCGGACGGACCGTGCCGCCCTGCGCGCGGCCCACGACCACGTTCCGCGCGCTCGCGTCGCCCTGCGCCAGCTCCTGGAGCCCGGCGAGCAGTTCATCGCGGTTCTGGCCGAGGACGACGCCCCGGTGCTCGAAGCGGGACCGCGCCGTCGCCAAGGACCATGCCACGTCGGCGAGTTCGAGGTCGGCGTGGGTCATGAGGTGTTCGCGCAGCCGGGCGGCCTGGCCCGGGAGCGACTCGGGGGTCTTGGCGGAGAGGGCGAGGGGGACGACGGCGGGCCGGGACAGTTCGGGGACGGTGGGACCGGCGGTTCCCGTGGCCCCGGTGGCGGCTTCCTCGGGGGTCCCGGCGGCGGCTTCCTCGGGGGCCTCGGGGGTTTCGGGGGCCTGCTCCAGGATGACGTGGGCGTTCGTCCCGCTGATGCCGAACGAGGACACGCCCGCGCGACGGGGCGCGCCGTCCTCCCGTCCGGGCCAGTCGCGGGCCTCGGTCAGGAGCTCGACACCCGCGCCGGACCAGTCGACCTCGGGGGTCGGGGCGTCCACGTACAGCGTCTTCGGCAGGGTGCCGTGGCGCATCGCCATGACCGTCTTGATGACACCGCCGACACCGGCGGCTGCCTGGGTGTGGGCGATGTTCGACTTCAGCGAGCCGAGCCAGAGCGGCCGGTCCTCGGAGTGGTCCTTGCCGTAGGTGGCGATGAGGGCCTGGGCCTCGATGGGGTCGCCGAGGGTCGTGCCCGTGCCGTGGGCTTCCACCGCGTCGACGTCGGCGGGCGTGAGGCCCGCGTTGGCCAGGGCGGCGCGGATGACGCGCTGCTGGGACGGGCCGTTGGGGGCCGTGAGGCCATTGGAGGCGCCGTCCTGGTTGATGGCCGAGCCACGCACGACCGCGAGGACCTGGTGGCCGTTGCGCCGGGCGTCGGACAGGCGCTCAAGGACGAGCATGCCGACGCCCTCGCCCCAGCCGGTGCCGTCCGCACCCGCGGCGAAGGACTTGCAGCGGCCGTCGGGGGCCAGGCCGCGCTGACGGCTGAACTCCGCGAAGGAGGTGGGCGTCGGCATGACCGCCGCGCCGCCCGCGAGCGCCATCGCGCACTCGCCCTGCCGCAGCGCCTGCACGGCGAGGTGCAGCGCGACGAGCGAGGAGGAGCAGGCGGTGTCGACGGTGACGGCCGGGCCCTCGAAGCCGAAGGAGTACGAGAGGCGGCCGGAGGCGACGCTCGCCGCGTCGCCGGTCATGACGTAGCCCTCGACGCCCTCGGCGCCGTTCAGGGTGGTCGAGTACCCCTGGGTCGACAGGCCGACGAAGACGCCCGTGTCGCTGGCGCGCACGGACGCCGGGACGATGCCCGCGCGTTCGACGGCCTCCCAGGAGGTCTCCAGGAGGAGCCGCTGCTGCGGGTCCATGGCCAGGGCCTCGCGATGGTTGATGCCGAAGAAGTCCGGGTCGAACTCGTCGGCGTCGTGCAGGAAGGCACCGGTCGTGACGTACGTCAGGCCGTCGTCGCCGTCCGCGCCCGCGCCGTCGAGGCCCGCGGGGGCGGCGACGTCCCAGCCACGGTTGACGGGGAACCCGGACAGGCCGTCCTCGCCCGCGGCCACCATGCGCCACAGGTCCTCGGGGGAGCGCACGCCACCGGGGTAGCGGCAGCTCATCGCGACGATGGCGATGGGCTCGTCGGCCGCGTCCCGGGGTGCGTCCTCGCGGCCCGCGGGGGCGGCGCCCGGGGTGGCGGACTCGGGGAGCGAGCCGAGGAGTTCCGTACGCAGGTGGGCGGCGAGGGCGACGGGCGTCGGGTAGTCGAAGACGAGGCTGGCGGGCAGCCGCAGGGCGGTGGCGCCGCCGAGCCGGTTGCGGAGCTCGACGGAGGTCAGCGAGTCGAAGCCGAGCTCCTTGAACGCCTTGGCGGCGTCGACGGATTCGGGCGACGGGTAGCCGAGGACGGCGGCGACGTTGGCGCGTACGACGTCCACGAGGAACTGTTCGCGGTCCTCCGCCGCGAGTCCGGCCAGGCGCTCGGCCAGGGACTCCTGGCCGTCGGCCGCCGAGCCTCCCGCTTGCGCGGTGACGGCCTTGCGGACCTGGGCGCGGATGAGGCCCCGGAACAGCGGGGGCACATCGGCACCGAACTGCTGACGCAGGACGTCGGTGTCGAGCTTCATGGGGACGAGGGCGCCGTCGGGCTGCGCGAGGGAGGCGTCGAGGAGGGCCAGGCCTTCCTCGGCCGACAGGGCGGCGACACCGGCCCGGTTCATCCGGTCGATGTCCTCCTCCGCCAACGCACCCGCCATACCACCCTGATCCGCCCACAACCCCCACGCAAGCGACGTCGCGGGCAGACCCTGAGCACGACGGTGCTGAGCCAGCGCGTCCAGGAACGCGTTCGCAGCCGCATAGTTGGCCTGACCCGCACTGCCCAGCACACCCGCAGCCGACGAGAACAGCACGAACGCCGACAAGTCCAAGCCCGCCGTCAACTCATGCAGATTGACCGCCGCGTCCACCTTCGGACGCAACACCGAGTCCAACCGCTCCGGCGTCAAAGAGGTGAGCACACCGTCGTCCACCACACCCGCCACATGCACGACCGCACCCAGGCCATCACGGACGGACTCAAGAAGCGTCTCAAGCGCCGCACGGTCCGCGACATCACACGCCGCGATGGTGACCGACGCACCCAACTCCTCCAGCTCCGCACGCACCTCACCCGCACCCGGAGCATCTTCACCCCGACGCGACACCAACAACAGATCCCGCACACCATGCCGCTCCGCCAGATGCCGAGCCACCACACGACCCAGACCACCCAGCGCACCAGTCACCAACACCGTGCCCCGCACGTCGAACACAGGCGGCAGCGTCAGCACGACCTTGCCCACATGCCGCGCCTGGGACAGATAACGGAACGCCTCCGGCGCCCGCCGCACATCCCACGCCCGCACCGGCAACGGCGACAACACACCCCGCTCGAACAGCGCCAGAACCTCCGCCAACATCTCCCGGACGCGGTCGTGCCCCGCGTCGATCAGGTCGAAGCTCTGGTAGGTGACGCCGGAGTGGTCCTCGGCGACGGTGTGCGGGTCGCGGAGGTCGGTCTTGCCCATCTCCACGAACCGGCCGCCACGCGGCAGCAACCGCAGCGACGCGTCCACGAACTCCCGCGCCAGGGAGTTCAGGACCGCGTCCACACCCCGGCCCTCGGTCTCCGCGAGGACCGACGTCTCGAAGTCGAGGGTCCGGGAGGAGGCGATGCGGGAGTCTTCGAGGCCGAGGCCTCGCAGGACGTCCCACTTGCCGGTGCTCGCCGTCGCGTGCACCTCGGCGCCGAAGTGCCGGGCGAGCTGCACCGCGGCCATGCCCACACCACCGGCGGCCGCGTGCACGAGGACCGACTCCCCCGCTTCGATCCCGGCGAGATCCCGCAGCGCGTAGTACGCCGTGAGGAACACCGTCGGCACCGACGCGGCCTGCGCGAACGACCAGCCCTGCGGCATGCGCGCGAGCATGCGCGCGTCGGCGACCGCCAGCGGGCCGAAGCCTCCCTCAAGCAGGCCGAGGACGCGGTCGCCGACAGCCAGGTCCGTCACACCGGAGCCGACCTCGACGACGACGCCGGCACCTTCGGTGCCCATCACCGCGTCGCCCGGGTACATGCCGAGTGCGATCAGCGGGTCACGGAAGTTGACGCCCGCCGCGCGCACGGCGACCCGCACCTCTCCGGCGGCCAGGGCCCGGCCGCCGGACACCTCGGCGTCGTCGGCGACGGGCAGCAGCGCCAGGTTCTCCAAGGTGCCCCGGCCCGTGACGCCCAACTGCCAGGACTCACCGGCGGGAACGTCGAGGGCGCCGCCACCGGCCCGCACGAGCCGCGGCACCCACACCACGTCCCCGCGCACCGCCACCTGCGGCTCGTCCAGACCCAGCACCCCTGGGAGCAGCGCCAGCGCCTGCTCACCGCCGTCGACGTCCGCGAGGACGAGACGACCGGGGTTCTCCGACTGCGCCGACCGCAGCAGGCCCCACACCGGGGCGTCCACCAGGCCCGCGGCCGTCACCACGTCACCGGAGCCGACGCCCACGGCGCCGGAGGTCACCACGACCAGACGGGACTCGTCGCCGCGCTCGAAGGCCAGCCACTCCCCCACGGCGCGCAGGGCGTCGTTGAGGGAGGCACGCACGTTCGCGGCGACGCCGGGCGCACGGTCGGTCGCCGTGACACAGGCGACGAAGACGGACTCCGGGACGGCGGCACCGCTGTCGACCGCCGCCGCGAGGGCGGCCACGTCCGTGTACGCCGTGACGGTCGCGCCGGCGCGTTCCAGCGCCGCGCGCAGCCCGAGCGTGTCCGGGCCCAGGACGGCGCAGGTGGCGTCGGCCATAGCTGCCGGGGCGGTCACCACGCTCCAGTCGACGCGGTACAGCGACTCGTGGCGTCCGTCCTGTCCGGCGCCCGCCTCCGGCACCGCGAGGGGCCGCAGGACGAGGGAGTCCACGGCCGCCACCGGCTCGCCGGAGGCGTCCGCGACGACGAGGGCAACGCCGTCGGTCCCGGCCGCGGTGAGCCGTACGCGCAGCGCGGACGCGCCCGTGGCGTGCAGCGTCACGCCGGTCCAGGAGAAGGGCATGCGGCCCTGCTCGGTGTCGGACACGAAGGTGCCGAGGCCGAGCGGGTGCAGGGCGGCGTCGAGGAGCGCCGGGTGCAGCCCGTACGCCGCGGCCTCGTCCTGGTCGCCCTCGGGGAGCGCGACCTCGGCGAAGAGTTCGTCGCCGCGCCTCCACACCGACCTGAGCCCCTGGAACGCCGAGCCGTAGCTGAATCCGGCGGCGGCGAGGCTGTCGTACAGCGCGTCGGTGTCGGCCTGTTCGGCGTCGGCGGGGGGCCACTGGGTGAGGTCGGCTTCGGCGGGGCGGGTGGCCGGGGCGGGGGTGAGGGTGCCGGTGGCGTGGCGCTGCCAGGGCTCGTCGGACCAGAGGTCGTCCGAGGTGGTCTGCTGGGGGCGCGAGTAGAGGTTCACCGGGCGGCGCCCGAAGGCGTCGGCGGCGCCGATGGCGAGCTGCACCTGTACTGCGCCGCGCGGGGGCAGGACGAGGGGCGCCTGCAGGGTCAGCTCTTCCAGGTGCGCGCAGCCGACGCGGTGCCCCGCGTGCAGGGCCAGTTCGACGAAGGCCGTGGCGGGGAGCAGGACCGTGCCGCCGAGGGCGTGGCCCGCGAGCCACGGGTGGGTCGTCAGGGAGAGTCTGCCCGTGAAGAGGTAGCCGTCCATGTCGGCGAGCGCGACGGCCGCGCCGAACAGCGGGTGCTCCGCCGGGCTCAGGCCGGTCGCGTGCACGTCTCCGGCGCCGCCGACGGCGGGACGCGGCCAGTAGCGCTCGTGCTGGAAGGCGTACGTGGGCAGGTCGACGCGGGTGCGGGACTCCACGGGGGCGTACAGCGGCGTCCAGTCGACGTCCACTCCGCGCACGTGGGCCTTGGCGAGGGCGGTGAGGAAGGTGTCCGGCTCGGGGCGGTCCTTGCGGAGGGCGCCGATGAGGCCGACCTGGGCGGCCGTCTCGGCGAGGGTGTCGTGCGCCATGGCCGTCAGGACCGAGTCCGGTCCGAGCTCGACGAGGGTCGACACGCCGAAGCCGGTGAGCGCGCCGACTCCGTCGTGGAAGCGGACGGCCTCGCGGATGTGGCGGACCCAGTAGTCGGGGTCCTTGAGCTCGCTCGCGGTGGCGAGGCGCCCGGTGACGTTGGAGACGACCGGCAGGGCGGTGTCCTGGTACGTCAGCTTCTCGGCGACCTTGCGGAAGTCCTCCAGGACCGGGTCCATGAGCGGCGAGTGGAAGGCGTGGGACACCTTCAGCCGACGGACCTTGCGGCCCTCACCGCGCAGCTTCTCCTCCAGGCCCTCCAGAGCCTTGAGGTCACCCGAGAGCACCACCTGCGACGGCCCGTTCACGGCCGCCACACCCACGCTGCCGGAAAGACCTTCGAGAAGCGGCAGCACATCGGCCTCGGCGGCCTGCACCGCCAGCATGCCCCCACCCTCCGGCAGCGACTGCATCAACCGACCACGCGCGACGACCAGTTGAGCCGCGTCCTCCAGCGACCAAAGTCCGGCCACATACGCGGCCGTCAGCTCACCGATCGAATGCCCGCCCACGATCTCCGGCCGCACCCCGAAGGACTCCGCCAGACGGAACAGAGCCACCTCGACGGCGAACAGGGCGGGCTGGGTGTACCCGGTCTGTTCGAGGAGTTCGGCGTCGGTGCCGAACATGACGTCCTTCAACGGCCGGTCCAGGAGCGGATCCAGGTGCGCGCACACCTCGTCCAGCGCCGTGGCGAAGGCGGGGAACGCCTCGTACAACTCCCTTCCCATGCCCACCCGCTGACTGCCCTGCCCGGTGAACACGACGCCGAGACGGCCCTCGACGACCGCGCCCGACACCACTCCCGGGGCGTCGTCGCCGGAGGCGACTGTCTCCAGGCCGGAGAGGAAGGCGTCCCGGTCCTGGCCGAAGAGGACGGCGCGGTGTTCGAGCGCGGAGCGGCCCGACAGGAGGGACCAGCCGATGTCGACGGGGCGGAGGTGCTCGTCGGCGGTGACGTGGTCGCGTATCCGGGCGGCCTGGGCTCGCAGGGCCTGGGCGCTGCGGCCCGACACCAGCCACGGTGCGGCGGTCGGGGACGGCACGGCCGCCGACGGCTCCGAAGCGGCGGGGGCGGAGTCGTCCGTGGGGGCCTGTTCCACGATGACGTGGGCGTTCGTACCGCTGACGCCGAAGGAGGAGACGCCCGCGCGGCGCGGACGTCCGGTCTCGGGCCAGTCGCGGGCCCGGTCGAGGAGTTCGACGGCGCCCGCCGTCCAGTCGACGTGGGTGCTGGGGCGGTCCGTGTGCAGGTTCTCGGGCAGCACGCCGTGGCGCATCGCCATGACCATCTTGATGACTCCGGCGACGCCCGAAGCGGCCTGGGTGTGGCCGATGTTGGACTTCACGGAGCCGAGGAGCAGCGGGCGGTCGGCAGGGCGGTCCTGGCCGTACGTGGCGATGAGGGCCTGGGCCTCGATGGGGTCGCCGAGGACCGTGCCGGTGCCGTGGCCCTCGACGGCGTCGATGTCGTCGGTGGCGAGGCGGGCGGCCGCGAGGGCCTGGCGGATGACGCGCTGCTGGGACGGGCCGTTGGGGGCGGTCAGGCCGTTGGACGCGCCGTCCTGGTTCACGGCGGAGCCACGCACGACGGCGAGGACCTGGTGGCCGTTGCGGCGGGCGTCGGACAGGCGTTCCAGGGCGAGGACGCCGACGCCCTCGCCCCAGCCGGTGCCGTCGGCGGCCTCGGCGAAGGGCTTGCAGCGGCCGTCGGAGGCGAGACCGCCCTGGCGGCTGAACTCCGCGAACGCGCCGGAGGTGACCATGACGGCGACACCGCCGGCGACGGCGAGGTCGCACTCGCCCTGGCGCAGGGCTTGGGCGGCCAGGTGCAGGGCGACCAGGGACGAGGAGCAGGCGGTGTCGACGGTGACGGCCGGGCCTTCGAGGCCGAAGACGTACGACACGCGGCCGGAGATGACGCTGGAGACGTCACCGGTGAGCAGGTAGCCGTCGACGTTGTCGGGCGATGCCATGAGGGCGGGGCCGTAGCCCTGCGCGGTGGCGCCGACGAAGACGCCGGTGCGGCTGCCGCGCAGGGAGGTCGGCGGGATGGCGGCCCGCTCGAAGGTCTCCCAGACGGCTTCCAGGAGGAGCCGCTGCTGGGGGTCCATGGCCATGGCTTCGCGGGGTGAGATCCCGAAGAAGGCGGCGTCGAAGTCACCGGCGTCGTAGACGAAGCCGCCGCCGCGCTCGGGGCGCTCGGGGTCGTCGCCCTCGGGTCCTTCCTCGGTGCGGCCGCCCAAGGCCTCGACGTCCCAGCCCCGGTCGGTGGGGAAGGCGGAGAGCGCGTCGCCTCCCTCGGCGACGAGCCGCCACAGGTCCTCGGGGCTGCTGACGTCGCCGGGGTAGCGGCAGCTCATTCCGACGATGGCGATGGGCTCGGGCTCCTCCGCCTCGGCGTCGCGCAGGCGCTGGCGCGTCTCGTGGAGGTCGGCGGTCACCCGCTTGAGGTAGTCGAGGAGCTTTTGCTGGTCCGCCATCGGAAACTCACCTGTTCGCGTAGTCACAAGAAAAACCGCACCGGTCGGGCCGACCGGGCCGGTGTGACCGGCCCGGTCGGACTGATTCAGGAAATGCCGAGTTCTTTGTCGATGAAGTCGAAGACCTCATCGGCGGACGCCGACTCGAGGCGCGAGGAGACTTCCTCGCCGTCGGCCGGCGGCTCGGCGTCCGCGCCCTTCCACTTCGACATCAGTGCCTCCAGGCGCATCGTGATGCGCATGCGGGCGCTGTCGTCGGGCGCGATGGAGCTGAGGCCCGCCTCCAGGCGGTCCAGCTCCTGGAGGGTGGAGTCCACCCCGGCGGTGTCGTCCTCGAGCAGCTGCGTGCGCAGGTACTGGGCCAGGACGACGGACGTCGGGTAGTCGAACACGAGGGTGGCGGGCAGCCGGAGCCCCGTGGCCTTGTTGAGGCGGTTGCGGACCTCCACGGCCGTCAGGGAGTCGAAGCCCAGCTCCCGGAAGGCGCGGTGGGCGTCGACGGACTCCGCTCCGGTGTAGCCGAGCACGGCGGCCGCGTGGGTGCGCACGATGTCGAGCAGGATCACCTCGCGCTCCGGCTCGGTGAGCGGGGCGAGGCGGCGCCGGAGCCCTGCGGCCGCGTCGTCGCCGGTGCCCGCGTCGGCCTGCGGTTCGGCGGCCACCGACCGCGCGTACCTGCGCACCTCGGGCAGGTCCCCGATGAACGGGCTCGTCCGCGCCGAGGTGAAGGCGGGCGCGAACCGCTCCCAGTCCAGGTCGGCGACGGCGACGAACGTCTCGTCGCGCGCCACGGCCTGGGCGAGCGCGGCGACCGCGAGGTCCGGCGCCATCGGCTTGAGGCCCCGGCGGCGGAACTGCTCCTCGCCGTCGTCCCCGGCCATGCCGCCCCCGGCCCACAGGCCCCACGCCACGGAGGTGGCGGTCAGACCGCGCGCCCGGCGCCGCTCGGCGAGGGCGTCGAGGTGGGCGTTGGCGGCGGCGTAGGCGCCCTGGCTGCCGCTGCCCCACACGCCCGCGTTGGACGAGAACAGCACGAACGCGTCCAGCGCGTCAGTGTCGAGGAGCGCGTCGAGGTGGGCGGCGCCCGCGACCTTCGCCTCCAGGACGCCCGCGATGTCGGCGGCCGTGGTCTCCGCGAGCGGCTGGCCCTGGCCGACGCCCGCCGCGTGGAACACGGAGCGCAACGTGTGCCCGTCCTCGACGAGGCGGCCGAGCAGCGCGGCGACGGCGTCCCGGTCGGCCACGTCGCAGGCCGCGACGGTCACCTTGGCGCCCAGCTCCTCCAGTTCCGCCTGGAGTTCGACGGCGCCGGGCGCGTCCGGGCCGCGACGGCTGGTGAGCACCAGGTGCTCGACACCCTCACGGGCCAGCCAGCGCGCCACATGCCCGCCGATCGCACCCGTACCACCGGTGACCAGCGCCGTCCCGCGCGCCGTCCACTCCGGCGTCGCGCCCGCGCCGATCGGCGCCCGCACGAACCGGCGGACGAGCACGCCCGCCTGCCGCACCGCGAGCTGGTCCTCGTCCCCGGCGCCGGCGAGGATCCCGACGAGCTGGGACACGGCCCGCTGGTCGGGGTCCTGCGGCAGGTCGACGAGGCCACCCCAGCGGTCGGGGCATTCGAGTGCGGCGACCCGGCCGAGCCCCCACACCTGCGCCTGCGCGGGCAGGGCGGCGTGGTCGGCGGGGCCGGTGGCGACGGCGCCGCTGGTGACGGCCCACATCCGCGCGCCGATCCCGGCGTCGCCGAGAGCCTGCACGAGGGCGACGGTTCCGGCGAGACCGGCGGAGACTCCGGCCTCGTCAGCGGCCGGGGCCTCGTCGAGGGCGAGGAGGCTGAGCACGCCGGACAGGTCCGCGTCCGTCCCGGCGGCCTGCTCGCGCAGCCGCTCGGCCAGGGCCTCGCGCGTCATCTCGCCCGCTGCGACGCGGAGTTCGTGCGTCTGGGCTCCGGACCGTGCCAGGGCCTCGGTGACGGCGACGGTCCACGCCGCGTGCGCCGCCTCCGCCCCCTCAGGCTCCTCCGGTACGACGACCAGCCAGCGGCCCGTCGGACCGGCCGCCGGGAGACCGCCCGCGAGGGGCTCCCAGGCGACCTGGTAGCGCCAGCTGTCGAGCGTCGACCGCTCGCGCCGCTGCCGCCGCCAGGACGAGAGCGCGGGAAGGACCGCGCCCAGCTCGGCGGCGGAGCCGTCCGCCACGTCCAGCTCACTGGCCAGCTGCTCCAGGTCCTCGCGCTCCACGGCGTCCCAGAACCGCGACTCGACCTCGTCCGTGGCCGACGGCGCGCCTTCGGGCTCCTGCTCCGCCTCCGGGGCGAGCAGCCAGTAGTGCTCGCGCTGGAAGGGGTAGGTGGGCAGGTCGACGGTGGTGCGGGCGCCGGGGAGGAGGGCCTTCCAGTCGAGTTCGGCGCCGTGCGCGTGGGCTTCGGCGAGGGAGGTGGCGAGGCGGTCGGCGCCGCCCTCGTCACGGCGCAGAGAACCGAGCGTGACAGCGGGGCTGTCGGTCGCGTCGATCGTCGCCTGCACCGGGACGGTCAGGACCGGGTGCGGGCTCATCTCCACGAACAGACCGTGCCCCTCAGCCAGCAGGCCACGAGTGGCGTGCTCGAACAGGACCGTCTGGCGCAGGTTGCGGTACCAATACCCGGCATCCATCGGGGTGTTGGCATCCAGCCACTCCCCCGTGAGGGTCGAGAACAGCGGAACCTCAGCAGCCTGCGGAGACACATCCGTCAGGGCCTTGGCTATCTGCGCCTCGATCTGCTCCACATAGGAGGAATGCGAGGCGTAGTCCACCGGGATCGTGCGGGCGCGGATGTCCTGCCCGACGCACTGGGCGACCAGCTCCTCCAGCGCCTCCGCCTCACCGGAGACCACGACCTGGGCGGGGCCGTTCACGGCGGCCAGCTCGATCCGGCCATCCCAGGACCCGATCAGCTCGCGCACTTCCTGCTCGGGCAGCGGCACGGACACCATCCCGCCCTTGCCCGACAGCTCCCGAATCGCCAGGCTGCGCAGCGCCACCACACGGGCGGCATCACGCAGGCTGAGGGCACCCGCGACGCACGCCGCGGCGATCTCACCCTGGCTGTGCCCGACGACGGCGGCGGGCTGCACACCCGCCGCCTGCCACGTCGCCGCCAGCGACACCATCACGGCGAACAGGACCGGCTGGACCACATCCACCTGATCGAAGTTGTCCCCGCTCAGCTCGTCGAGCAGGTTCCACTCGACGAACTCGGAGAGCGCCTCGCCACACTCCCGCATGCGCTCCGCGAACACCGGACTGGAGTCGAGGAGTTCACGGGCCATCCCAGCCCACTGCGAGCCCTGCCCCGGGAACACGAACACCGGACGGACCGTGCCGCCCTGCGCGCGGCCCACGACCACGTTCTGCGCGCTCGCGTCGTCCCGGGCCAGCGCGTCGAGCCCGGCGAGGAGTTCGTCGCGGTCGCGACCGAGGACGACGCCCCGCTGGTCGAACCGCGACCGCGCGACCGCCAACGACCAGGCGACATCACCGAGTTCGAGGTCGCCGTGGGCCAGGAGGTGTTCCCGCAGGCGGGCGGCCTGGTCGCGGAGCGCGCCCTCGGTCTTCGCCGAGAGCGCCAGCGGTACGACGCCCGCGAGCACCGGCTCCGGCACGTCACCGGTGTCCCCGGTGTCGGCCCCGGCGGGCTGCGGCTGCTCGGCGGCCGGGAGCTGTTCCAGGATGACGTGGGCGTTCGTACCGCTCATGCCGAAGGAGGAGACACCGGCACGGCGGGGCGCGCCACCGTCCCGCTCGGGCCAGGCGCGGGCCTCGGTCAGGAGCTCTACGGCGCCTTCGGTCCAGTCGACCTCGGGGGTCGGCTCGTCGACGTGCAGCGTCTGGGGAAGTACGCCGTGGTGCATGGCGAGGACCATCTTCATGACGCCCGCGACGCCGGACGCGGCCTGGCTGTGCCCGATGTTGGACTTGATGGAGCCCAGCCACAGGGGTTCGCCGGTCTCCGGGCGCTCCTGGCCGTAGGTGGCGAGGAGCGCCTGGGCCTCGATGGGGTCACCGAGGGTGGTGCCGGTGCCGTGGGCCTCGACCGCGTCGACGTCGGCGGGGGTGAGGCGGGCGTTGGCGAGGGCGGCGCGGATGACGCGCTGCTGGGAGGGGCCGTTGGGGGCGGTCAGGCCGTTGCTCGCGCCGTCCTGGTTGATCGCGGAGCCACGGACGACCGCGAGGACCTTGTGGCCGTTGCGCCGGGCGTCGGACAGGCGCTCCAGGAGCACCATGCCGACGCCCTCGGCCATGCCCATGCCGTCGGCGGAGGCGGCGAAGGCCTTGCAGCGGCCGTCGTCGGCGAGGCCGCGCTGCTGGCTGAAGGCGATGAGCGCGCCGGGTGACGACATGACGGCGACGCCTCCGGCGAGCGCGAGGGAGCACTCGCCCTGGCGCAGCGCCTGTGCTGCCAGGTGCATGGCGACGAGCGACGACGAGCAGGCCGTGTCGACCGTCACCGCGGGGCCTTCGAGGCCGAAGGTGTAGGCGATGCGCCCGGAGATGACGCTGGGCGCGCTGCCGGTGAGGATGTGGCCCTCGGATCCGGCGGACACCTGGCCGGGGCCGGTGCCGTAGTCCTGGTAGTTGGTGCCGACGAACACTCCGGCGGCCTCGCCGCGGACCGCGCGCGGGTCGACCCCGGCGCGCTCGAAGGCCTCCCAGGAGGTTTCGAGGAGGAGGCGCTGCTGCGGGTCCATGGCCAGGGCCTCGCGGGGCGAGATGCCGAAGAAGGCCGGGTCGAAGGCGCCCGCGTCGTGCAGGAAGCCGCCGCCCCTGGTCGTGGTGGTGCCGGGGGTCTCCGGGTCGGGGTCGTAGAGGTGGGCGATGTCCCAGCCTCGGTTGGCCGGGTAGCCGCCGACGACGTCGGCGCGCCCTTCGAGGACCTCCCACATGCGCTCGGGGCTGCTGATGCCGCCGGGGTAGCGGCAGCTCATCGCGACGATGGCGATGGGCTCGTCGGTGGCCGCGGCGACGGGTGCGAGCGGGGTCGCGGTGGTGGCCTTGTCGGCGCCGAGGACCTGGGTGCGCAGGTACGCGGCCAGGGCGGTGCCGTTGGGGTGGTCGAAGACGACCGTGGTGGGCAGCTTCAGGCCGGTCGCCGTGCCGAGCCGGTTGCGCAGGTCGACGGCGGTGAGCGAGTCGAACCCGAACTCGCGGAAGGCCCGCTCGGGGTCGAGTGCCTGCGCGGACTCGTAGCCGAGGACGGCGGCCGCGTGGGTGAGGACGAGGTCGACCAGGACGCGGTCCTGCTCGGGTGCGGGGAGGCCGGTCAGGCGCTCGCGCAGCGCGGTCGCCTTGGCCGACGTGTCCCCGCCGTCCGCGTCGGCCCCGTCAACGGCGGGCCCGCCCTGGGCGGCGAGGACGCGCTGGGCGTCGGGCAGGTCGGCGAGGAGCGGACGGGCGCGCCGCGAGGTGAACACGGGCACGAACTGGTCCCAGTCCACGTCGGCGAGTGCCAGGAACGTCTCGTCGTCGTCGAGGGTCTGCCGCATGCCCGCGAACGCGAGGTCCGGGTCGAGGAACGGCAGTCCCTGGCGGCGCAGTTGCTCCGGGTCGACGTCGATCGGCGCGCTGCCGCTCAGGTACGGGTTGACGACGTTCCACACGCCCCAGGCGATGGAGGTCGCGGTCAGGCCGCGCGCCCTGCGGTGCTCGGCGAGAGCGTCGAGGTGCGCGTTGGCGGCGGCGTACGCGGCGTGGTCGCCGCTGCCCCAGACACCCGCGATGGACGAGAACAGCACGAACGCGTCGAGGTCCGTGCCGTCCAGGAGCTCGTCGAGGACGACGGCGCCCGCGACCTTCGCGGCGACGATCTCGGCGAACTCGTCGAGCGTGGTGGTGGCGATCGGCGCGAGCTCGATGAGCGCGGCCGCGTGGACGACGGCGCGCAGCGTGTGCCCGTCGGAGGCGAGCCCGTCGAGCAGGGCGGCGACGGCGTCGCGGTCGGCGACGTCGCAGGCCGCGATGGTCACCTGGACGCCCAGCTCCTCCAGTTCGGCGCGGAGTTCGGCGGCGCCGGGCGCGTCCGGGCCGCGGCGGCTGGTCAGGACGAGGTGCTCGGCTCCCTCGCGGGCGAGCCAGCGCGCCATGTGGGGGCCGAGGGCGCCGGTGCCGCCGGTGATGAGGACGGTGCCGCGCGGCGCCCACGGGGACGGGGTGGCGCTGTCGTTCGCGGTGGCGTCGCCCTTCGCGGGCGCGGCCTTCGCGGACGCGGCGGGTTCGGCGCGGACGAGGCGGCGTACGAAGACTCCGGAGCCGCGCACGGCGAGCTGGTCCTCGTCGCCGACGCCCGCGAGGATCCCGGCGAGCCGGGCCGCGGTGCGGCTTTCGGGGACGGCCGGCAGGTCGACGAGGCCGCCCCAGCGCTCGGGGTGTTCCAGGGCCACGACGCGGCCGAGGCCCCAGGTCTGTGCCTGGGCGGGGCTTTCCACCCGGTCGTTGCGGCCGGTGGAGACGGCGCCGCTGGAGATCACCCACAGCTTGGCGTCCGTCCCGGTGTCGCCCAGGGCCTGGACGAGCGCGACGGTGCCCGCGAGTCCGGCGGGCAGCACGGGGTGCTCGGGGTGGGGTTCCTCGGCGAGGGCCAGCAGCGACACCACGCCGACGGGCTCGGCCCCGGCCGGGGCGTCGGGGGTGCCGACGATCTGCTCGCGCAGCCGTGCGGCCAGTGCCTCACGCGTCAACTCAGCTGCGTTCACGCGGACTTCGGCGACCTCCGCACCGGCGGCCGCCAGCGCCTCGGTGACACCCGCGGTCCACAGGTGCCCGGCAGCCTCCTCCGGTACGACGACCAGCCACCGGCCCGTCAGCACCGGACCGGGCAGAACGCCACCCGCCAAGGGCTTCCACATGACGCGATAGCGCCACCCGTCCACAGTCGACCGCTCACGCCGCTGCCGCCGCCACGACGACAGGACCGGCAGGACCGCGCCCAGCTCGGCGGCGGAACCATCCGCGACCTCCAGCTCCGCCGCGAGCCCCTCCAGGTCCTCGCGCTCCACGGCCTCCCAGAACCGCGCCTCCACCTCGTCCACGGCCGGGGCGGGCTCGGCGTCCGCCTCCTGCTCCGCCGAGAGGAGCCAGTAGTGCTGGCGCTGGAAGGCGTAGGTGGGCAGGTCCACGGTGGTGCGGGCGCCCGGGAAGAGCGCCTGCCAGTCCAGCTCCGCGCCGTGCGCGTGGGCTTCGGCGAGGGAGGCCGCGAGACGGTCGGCGCCGCCCTCGTCGCGGCGCAGGGAACCGAGGGCCACGACCGCGCCCTCGCGTCCTGCGGCCTCGATGGTGGCCTGGACGGGGACGGTGAGGACCGGGTGGGGGCTCATCTCCAGGAACAGGCCGTGTCCTTCGGTGAGCAGGCCGCGGGTGGCGTGCTCGAACAGGACCGTCTGACGGAGGTTGCGGTACCAATACCCGGCATCCATCGGGGTGTTGGCATCCAGCCAGGCCCCGGTGAGGGTCGAGTACAGCGGAATGTCGGCGTCCTGCGGCGCGAGCCCGGCCAGGGCTTCGGCTATCCGCTCCTCGATCTGCTCGACGTACGCGGAGTGCGAGGCGTAGTCGACGGGGATCGTGCGGGCGCGGACGTCCTGGCCGACGCACTGGGCGACCAGCTCCTCCAGCGCCTCCGGCTCACCGGAGACCACCACCTGCGCGGGGCCGTTCACGGCCGCGACCGAGATGCGGTCGCCCCACGCGGTGATCAGCTCACGCACCTCGGCCTCGGGCAGCGGCACGGACACCATCCCGCCCTTGCCCGACAGCTCCCGGATGGCCAGGCTGCGCAGCGCCACCACACGGGCGGCATCCCGCAGGCTGAGCACGCCCGCGACACAAGCCGCGGCGATCTCGCCCTGACTGTGCCCGACGACGGCGGCGGGCTGCACACCCGCCGCCTGCCAGGTCGCGGCCAGGGACACCATCACGGCGAACAGGACCGGCTGGACCACGTCCACCTGATCGAAGTTGTCCCCGCTCAGCTCGTCGAAGAGATCCCATTCGACGAACTCCGCAAGGGCGTCGGCGCACTCCCGCATCCGCTCGGCGAACACCGGGCTGGAGTCGAGGAGTTCACGGGCCATGCCCGCCCACTGCGAGCCCTGACCCGGGAACACGAACACCGGACGGACCGTGCCGCCCTGCGCGCGTCCCGTGACCACGTTCTGCGCGCCCGCGTCGTCCTGGGCCAGCGCGTCGAGCCCGGCGAGGAGTTCGTCGCGGTCGCGGCCGAGGACGACGCCACGCTGGTCGAACCGCGACCGCGCGACCGCCAACGACCAGGCGACATCACCGAGTTCGAGGTCGCCGTGGGCCAGGAGGTGTTCCCGCAGGCGGGCGGCCTGGTCGCGGAGCGCGCCCTCGGTCTTCGCCGAGAGCGCCAGCGGTACGACGCCCGCGACCACCGGCGCCGGCGCGTCAACGCTCGCGTCGGCCTCCGGCTCCTCGGCCGTCGGGCCCTGCTCCAGGATGACGTGCGCGTTCGTCCCGCTGACGCCGAACGACGACACGCCCGCGCGGCGCGGCGCACCGCCGTCCCGCTCGGGCCAGGCGCGGGTCTCGCCGAGGAGTTCCACGGTGCCCGCCGACCAGTCGACCTCGGGGGTCGGGGCGTCCATGTTCAGCGTGCGCGGCAGGACGCCGTGGCGCATCGCCATGACCATCTTGATGACACCGGCGACACCGGCGGCGGCCTGCGTGTGGCCGATGTTGGACTTCACGGAGCCGAGGAGCAGCGGCCGGTCGGCCGGGCGGTCCTTGCCGTAGGTGGCGATGAGGGCCTGGGCCTCGATGGGGTCGCCGAGGGGCGTGCCGGTGCCGTGGGCCTCGACGGCGTCGACGTCCGTGGTCGTGAGGCGGGCGTTGGCGAGGGCCTGGGTGATGACGCGCTGCTGGGAGGGGCCGTTGGGGGCGGTCAGGCCGTTGCTGGCACCGTCCTGGTTGATGGCCGAGCCACGGACGACAGCGAGGACCTGGTGGCCGTTGCGCCGGGCGTCGGACAGGCGCTCAAGGACGAGCATGCCGACGCCCTCACCCCAGCTGGTGCCGTCGGCGGCGGCCGCGAACGGCTTGCAGCGGCCGTCGGGGGCCAGGCCGCGCTGGCGGCTGAATTCCAGGAAGGTGCCCGCCGTGGGCATGACCGTCACACCGCCCGCGAGCGCGAGGGAGCACTCGCCCTGCCGCAGGGCCTGCGCGGCCAGGTGCAGGGCGACCAGAGAGGACGAGCAGGCGGTGTCGACGGTGACGGCGGGGCCTTCGAGGCCGAAGGAGTACGAGATGCGGCCCGAGGCGATGGCGCCGGAGCTGCCGGTGCCGAGGTAGCCGCCGAGGTCCTCGGGGACGCTCGCGAGCTGGGAGCCGTACTCGTGGTAGATGAGTCCGGCGAAGACGCCCGTGGGGCTGCCGTGCAGCGTGGCCGGGTCGATTCCGGCGCGCTCGATGGCCTCCCAGGAAGTCTCCAGGAGGAGCCGCTGCTGCGGGTCCATGGCCAGGGCCTCGCGGGGCGAGATGCCGAAGAACGCGGCGTCGAACTCGCCCGCGTCGTGCAGGAAGCCGCCCTCGCGGGCGTAGCTGGTGCCGACGCGCTCGGGGTCGGGGTCGTAGAGGGACGCCGTGTCCCAGCCGCGGCCCTCCGGGAACTCGGTAATGGCCTCCTCGCCGTCGGTGAGCAGCCGCCACAGGTCCTCGGGGGTGTGGACGCCGCCGGGGAAGCGGCAGCTCATCGCGACGATGGCGATGGGCTCGTCCTGGGCCGCGACGGCCACCTGCGCGCTGCGGCCACCGGTGGTGCCCGGGGCGTCCGCGAGGTCGCCGAGGATCTCGGTGCCGAGGTACTGGGCGAGGATCTTGGGCGTCGGGTAGTCGAAGACGAGGCTGGCGGGCAGCCGCAGCTCGGTGGCCGCGTTGAGGCGGTTGCGGAGTTCGACGGAGGTCAGCGAGTCGAAGCCGAGCTCCTTGAACGCCTTGGTGGGCGCCACGTCGTCGCCGGAGGCGTAGCCGAGCACGGCGGCCACCTGGGCGCGGACGAGGTCGATCAGGGCGCGCTCGCGGTTCTCGGGGGCCAGTGCGGCCAGCTGGTCGGCGAGCGACGTCCCGGCCGCCGCGGGTCCGGACTCGACCACGCGGCGGGTACGGCTGCCGCCGCGGATGAGGCCCCGGAACAGCGGGGGCACGTCCGCGCCGAACTGCTGACGCAGGGTGTCGAGGTGCAGCTTCATGGGGACTAGGGCGCCGTCGGGCTGCGCGAGGGAGGCATCCAGGAGAGCCAGGCCTTCCTCGGCCGACAGGGCGGCGACACCGGCCCGGTTCATCCGGTCGATGTCCTCCTCCGCCAACGCACCCGCCATACCACCCTGATCCGCCCACAACCCCCACGCAAGCGACGTCGCGGGCAGACCCTGAGCACGACGGTGCTGCGCCAGCGCGTCCAGGAACGCGTTCGCAGCCGCATAGTTGGCCTGACCCGCACTGCCCAGCACACCCGCAGCCGACGAGAACAGCACGAACGCCGACAAGTCCAAGCCCGCCGTCAGCTCATGCAGATTGACCGCCGCGTCCACCTTCGGACGCAACACCGAGTCCAACCGCTCCGGCGTCAAAGAGGTGAGCACACCGTCGTCCACCACACCCGCCACATGCACGACCGCACCCAGGCCATCACGGACGGACTCAAGAAGCGTCTCAAGCGCCGCACGGTCCGCGACATCACACGCCGCGATGGTGACCGACGCACCCAACTCCTCCAGCTCCGCACGCACCTCACCCGCACCCGGAGCATCCTCACCCCGACGCGACACCAACAACAGATCCCGCACACCATGCCGCTCCGCCAGATGCCGAGCCACCACACGACCCAGACCACCCAGCGCACCAGTCACCAACACCGTGCCCCGCACGTCGAACACAGGCGGCAGCGTCAGCACGACCTTGCCCACATGCCGCGCCTGGGACAGATAACGGAACGCCTCCGGCGCCCGCCGCACATCCCACGCCCGCACCGGCAACGGCGACAACACACCCCGCTCGAACAGCGCCAGAACCTCCGCCAACATCTCCCGGACGCGGTCCGGGGACAGTTCGGCGAGGTCGAAGTTCCGGTACTCCACGCCCGGGTGGGCGGCGGCCACGGCCTGGGGGTCGCGGAGGTCGGTCTTGCCCATCTCCACGAACCGGCCGCCACGCGGCAGCAACCGCAGCGACGCGTCCACGAACTCCCGCGCCAGGGAGTTCAGGACGACATCCACGCCCTGTCCGTCGCTCGCCGCGAGGACGGACGCCTCGAAGTCGAGGGTCCGGGAGGAGGCGATCCGTGCGTCCTCGATGCCGGACCGGCGGAGCACGTCCCACTTGCCGGTGCTCGCCGTTCCGTAGACCTCGGCGCCGAAGTGCCGGGCGAGCTGCACCGCGGCCATGCCCACACCACCGGCGGCCGCGTGCACGAGGACCGACTCCCCCGCTTCGAGCCCGGCGAGATCACGCAGCGCGTAGTAAGCGGTGAGGAACACCGTCGGCACGGCGGCGGCCTGCGCGAAGGTCCAGCCCTGCGGCATCGGCGCGAGCATGCGCGCGTCGGCGACGGCCAGCGGGCCGAAGCCGCCGTCGATGAGGCCGAGGACGCGGTCGCCGACGGCCAGGTCCGTCACGCCGGGCCCGACCTCGACGACGACGCCCGCGCCTTCGGTGCCCATCTGGGCGTCGCCGGGGTAGATGCCGAGTGCGATGAGGGCGTCGCGGAAGTTCACGCCGGCGGCGCGTACGGAGACGCGCACTTCGCCCTCCGCGAGTGTCCTGCCACCGGACTCGTCGGCGTCGTCGGCGACGGGCAGCAGCGCCAGGTTCTCCAGAGTGCCCCGGCCCGTGACGCCCAACTGCCAGGACTCACCGGCGGGAACGTCGAGGGCGCCGCCGACGGCGCGCGCGAGCCGCGGCACCCACACCACGTCCCCGCGCACCGCCACCTGCGGCTCGTCCAGACCCAGCACCCCCGGAAGGAGCGCCACGGCCTGTTCACCGCCGTCGATGTCGACCAGGGCCAGTCGGCCCGGGTTCTCCGACTGGGCGGACCGCACGAGGCCCCACAGCGGCGCGTCGACGACGCCCGTGGCCGTCACCACGTCGCCGGAGCCGACGCCCACGGCGCCGGAGGTCACGACGACGAGGCGCGCGTCGGCGCCTTCCTCGAACGCCAGCCACTCCCCCACGACGTCCAACGTGCCGTACAGGGAGGCGCGCACGGATCCGGTGGTGTTGCCGTCGTGCGTGTCGGTGACGCGGGTGACGAAGACGGACTCGGGCAGCGTCGCCCCGTCGCGCACGGCGGCCGCCAGGGCGGCCACGTCGGCGTACGCGGTGACTGTCGCGCCGGTGGCGGCGAGCGCGGCGCGCAGTCCCAGTCCGTCGGTGCCGATGACGGCGTACGGGCCGCTCGTGGCGGGCGCGGGTGCGGACACCACGGTCCAGTCCACGCGGAACAGCGAGTCGTCGTCGGTGCCGGACGCGGCGTCGAGGTCTTCGGCGGCGAGTGCGCGCAGGACGAGGGAGTCGACGGTGGCGACGGTGGCGCCGGAGGCGTCGGCGAGGGTGAGGGCCACGGCGCCGGACGCGGCGGGCGTGAGGCGGACGCGGAGCGCGGACGCGCCGGTCGCGTAGAGGGTCACGCCGGTCCAGGAGAACGGCAGCCGGGCGCCCGCCGTCCCGTCGTCGCCGACGGCGGTCAGGGCGAGGCCGTGCAGGCTCGCGTCGAGGAGCGCCGGGTGCAGCGCGTACGCGGACGCGTCGTCGCTCTGCGCGTCCGCGAGGGCGACCTCCGCGAACACCTCGTCGCCGCGGCGCCAGGCGGCTCGTACGCCCTGGAAGGCCGGGCCGTAGCCGAGGCCCGCGGCGGCGAAGCCCGCGTACAGCTCGGTGGTCTCCACGGCGACGGCGCCGGTCGGGGGCCACTGGGCGAGGTCGCTGTCGGCGTCTGCGGGCCGGGCGTCCGAGGGGTCGGCGGCGGCGAGCACACCGGCCGCGTGCCGGGTCCACGGCTCGTCGGGGACGTCGTTCTGGCGCCGCGAGTGCAGGGTGAAGGGGCGTCGCCCGGTGGTGTCGGGTTCCTCGACCCACAGTTGGAGCTGGACGCCGGTGCCGTCGTCGGGCAGCACGAGCGGGGCTTCGAGGATGAGCTCTTCGAGCAGGTCGCAGCCGACCTCGTCACCGGCGCGCACGGCCAGTTCGACGAAGGCCGTGCCTGGCAGGAGCGTCCGGTCGGCGACGACGTGGTCGGCGAGCCAGGGGTGCGCGTCGACCGAGAGCAGGCTGGTGAAGAGCCGGGCGTCGCTCCCGGCGACCTGGACGGCCGCGCCGAGCAGCGGGTGGTCGGCGTCGGTGAGTCCGGCCGAGGTGACGTCGCCGGTGAGGGCCGGGGCGTGCAGCCAGTAGCTCTGGTGCTGGAAGGCGTACGTGGGCAGGTCGACGCGGGCGCGGGACTCCACGGGGGCGTACAGCGGCGTCCAGTCGACCGTGATGCCGCGGACGTGGAGGTGCGCGAGGGCGGTGAGGAAGGTGTCGGGTCCGGGGCGGTCCTTGCGGGCTGCGGCGACGAGACCGGCCTGGGCGGCCGGGTCGGTGAGGGTGTCGTGGGCCATCGCCGTGAGCACCGCGTCCGGGCCGAGTTCGAGGAGCGTGGACGCCTCGAAGGCGGTGAGGGTGGTGAGTCCGTCGTGGAAGCGGACGGCCTCGCGGATGTGGCGGACCCAGTAGTCGGGGTCCTTGAGCTGGGCGGGCTCCGCCAGTTCGCCCGTGACATTGGAGACGACGGGCAGCTTCGGGTCCTGGTAGGCGAGGCCCTGCGCGACGGCGCGGAACTCCTCCAGGATCGGATCCATGAGCGGCGAGTGGAAAGCGTGGGAGACCTTCAGCCGACGGACCTTGCGGCCCTCACCACGCAGCTTCTCCTCCAGGCCCTCCAGGACCTTGAGGTCACCGGAGAGCACCACCTGCGACGGCCCGTTCACGGCCGCCAGACCGACCTGGTCGGACACTCCCTCAAGCAGCGGCAACACGTCCGCCTCGGCGGCCTGCACCGCCAGCATGCCCCCACCCTCCGGCAGCGACTGCATCAACCGACCACGCGCGGCGACGAGTTGAGCCGCGTCCTCCAGCGACCAGAGTCCGGCCACATACGCGGCCGTCAGCTCACCGATCGAGTGACCACCGACGATCTCCGGCCGCACCCCGAAGGACTCAGCGAGGCGGTACAGGGCGACCTCGACGGCGAACAACGCGGGCTGGGTGTACCCGGTCTGTTCGAGGAGTTCGGCGTCGGCGCCGAACATGACGTCCTTCAACGGCCGGTCCAGGAGCGGATCCAGGTGCGCGCACACCTCGTCCAGCGCCGTAGCGAAGGCGGGGAACGCCTCGTACAACTCGCGCCCCATGCCGACCCGCTGACTGCCCTGCCCGGTGAACACGACGCCGAGACGGCCCTCGACGACCGCGCCCGAGACGACGGTGGGGCCGTCGGCCGCCAAGGCGTCGAGGCCGGTGAGGAACTGCTCCTTGTCCTGGCCGAACACGACCGCGCGGTGCTCGTGGAGGGCGCGGGCCGACAGGAGGGTCCAGCCGACGTCGACGGGGTCGAGTCCGGGGCGGTCGGCCACGTGCTCGCGCAGCTTCGCGGCCTGAGCGCCCAGTGCCTCGGCGGTGCGGGCGGACACGAGCCACGGCAGGGCGGTCGCCGGGGCGGGTGCGGCGGGGCTCTCGGGGGTTTCGGCGGGCTCCTCCACCGGGGCCTGCTCCACGATGACGTGGGCGTTCGTACCGCTCACGCCGAAGGACGAGACGCCGGCGCGGCGCGGCACGCCGTCCTCGCGCTCCGACCACGCGCGGGCCTCGGTCAGGAGTTCCACGGCACCGGCGGACCAGTCGACGTGGGTGCTCGGCTCGTCGACGTGCAGGGTCCGGGGCAGGACGCCCGCCCGCATCGCCATGACCATCTTCATGATGCCCGCGACGCCGGCGGCGGCCTGCGTGTGGCCGAGGTTGGACTTCACGGAGCCCAGCCACAGGGGCCGGTCGGCGGGGCGGTCCTGGCCGTAGGTGGCGATGAGGGCCTGGGCCTCGATGGGGTCGCCGAGGGTCGTGCCGGTGCCGTGGCCCTCGACGGCGTCGATCTGCTCGGGGGCCAGGTGGGCGTTGGCGAGGGCCTGGAGGATGACGCGCTGCTGGGACGGGCCGTTGGGGGCGGTCAGGCCGTTGGACGCGCCGTCCTGGTTCACGGCGGAGCCACGCACGACGGCGAGGACCTGGTGGCCGTTGCGGCGGGCGTCGGACAGACGCTCCAGCAGCAGCAGGCCCGCGCCCTCGCCCCAGCCGGTGCCGTCCGCCGCGTCGGCGTACGGCTTGCAGCGGCCGTCGGAGGCGAGGCCGCGCTGCTTGCTGAAGTCGACGAACGTACCGGGCGTGAACATCACGGTGACACCGCCCGCGAGGGCGAGGGAGCACTCGCCCTGGCGCAGCGCCTGGATGGCCAGGTGCAGGGCGACCAGGGACGACGAGCAGGCCGTGTCGACGGTCACCGCGGGGCCTTCGAGGCCGAAGGTGTAGGCGACGCGGCCGGACACGATGCTGCTGGACGCGCCGGTGCCGAGGTAGCCCTCGACGTCCTCCGGCACGGAGTGCAGCCGTGATGCGTAGTCGTGGTACATGACACCGGCGAAGACGCCGGTGTGGCTGCCGCGCAGCGAGGCCGGGTCGATCCCGGCGCGCTCGAACAGCTCCCAGGAGGTCTCCAGGAGCAGCCGCTGCTGCGGGTCGGTGGCCAGTGCCTCGCGGGGCGAGATGCCGAAGAACGGGGCGTCGAACCGGTCGGCGTCGTGCAGGAACCCGCCCACGCGGGCGTAGGGCGTGTCGCCGCCGTCCGGGTCGTGCAGCGCGTCCGCGTCCCAGCCGCGGTCGGTGGGGAACGGTGTCAGGGCGTCGGTGCCCTCGGAGACGAGCTGCCACAGCTCCTCCGGGGTGCGGACGCCGCCGGGGTAGCGGCAGCTCATCGCGACGATGGCGATGGGCTCCTGGTCCCGCTCCTCCACCTCGCGCAGACGGCGACGAGCTTGACGCAAGTCGGATGTCGTCCGCTTGAGGTAATCCCGAAGCTTCTCCTCGTTCGACATCTGGTCGTCAGCTCCTCGTGGTGTTGATGAAGGCCGCGCTGGTGGCGCTGGTCGTGCGGTCGATTGCTTCAGGTACTTCAGGTGCTTCGGGGACTTCAGGGACTTCGGGGGCTTCTGATGTTTCTGGTGCTTCGGGGGCTTCGAGGGCTTCCGGCACGTCAGTCGATTCCGAGTTCGTCGTCGAGGGCGTTGAAGAGCTCCTCGTCGGATACGGCGTCCAGGTCCAGGTCGTCGTCCTGCGCGCCCGCGCCCGCGGGGCCCTGGCCCTGGGGTGCGCTCCACCGCGAGAGGAGGGTCTGCAGCCGGATGGTGATCTTCGAGTGGACGATGCCGCCGTCCGCCTCCATCGCAAGGAGCGACGACTCCAGGCGGTCCAGTTCGTCGAGCACCGAGGGCCCGCCGCCGGGTCCCTCGCCCAGAGGGAGGGCGGTGGCCAGGTGGGCCGCGAGGGCGGCCGGGTTCGGGTAGTCGAAGATCAGGGTGGCGGGCAGGCGCAGGCCGGTGGCTCCGTTCACGGCGTTGCGCAGTTCGACGGCGGTGAGGGAGTCGAAGCCGAGCTCTCGGAAGGCGCGGTGGGCCTCCACGGCCGCCGCGGACTCGTAGCCGAGGACCGCCGCGACGTGGGTGCAGACCAGCTCGGTGAGCACCTTGTCGCGCTCCGCCGCGTCGAGCCCGGCGAGCTGGGCCAGGAGCGTGGCCTGGCCGGTGGGCGCGCTCGTCGCGGCACCGGCGGCGGTCCGCCTGAGCGGGGCGCGGACCAGGCCGCGCAGGAGCGCCGGCAAGGCCTCGGCGTCCGTGCCCGCGGTGGCCCGCAGGGACGCGAGGTCCAGGCGGAGCGGGACTAGGGCGGCGGGGGTGGCCGGGGCCGCCGGGTGCTGGGGCGAGGTCAGGGTCACCGCCGTGTCCAGGAGGGCCAGGCCCTCCCGCGTGGACAGCGCGGCGACGCCACCGCGCGCCATGCGCTCCAGGTCCGCGCCGGCCAGGCCGTCGGTCATGTCGCTGCCTTGCGCCCACAGGCCCCAGGCGAGGGAGGTCGCCGGGAGTCCCTGGGCCCGGCGGGCGGCGGCGAGGGCGTCCAGGAAGGCGTTCGCCGCCGCGTAGTTGGCCTGTCCGGCGCCGCCGAGGACTCCGGCGGCGGAGGAGAACAGGACGAACGCCGACAGGTCCAGGCCGGCCGTCAGCTCGTGCAGGTTCAGAGCCGCGTCCACCTTCGCGCGCAGGACGGTGTCCAGGCGCTCCGGCGTCAGCGAGGTGATCACACCGTCGTCGAGTACGCCCGCGACGTGCACCACCGCCGACAGCTCACCCCCCACCCGCTCCAGCAGGACACCCAGCGCCTCGCGGTCGGCCACGTCACACGCCGCCACAGTGGCATCGACGCCCGACTCAGCCAGCTCGGCGACGAGTTCCGCCGCTCCGGGCGCCTCGTCGCCACGACGCGAGACCAGCAGCAGGTCGCGTACACCGTGCTGCTCGGCAAGGTGCTTCGCCACGACCCGCCCCAGGCCCCCGAAGGCACCCGTGACCAGGACAGTGCCCGCACCGAACGGGGCGGCGACATCGGCGGTCACGTCGGCGGCGGGGGCGGCGACACGGGTCAGTCGGGGCACCCACACCTCGCCGTCCCGCAGCGCCACCTCGGGCTCGCCCGAAGCCAGGACGGCGGCGAGCGTCGCATCGTCGATCACGCCCTCGTCGGGGCCCGCGTCGACGAGCACGAACCGTCCCGGGTGCTCGGACCGCGCGGACCGCACCAGGCCCCACAGGGCGGCGCCCAGCGGGTCGGCGACCGTGTCCCCGGCCGCCACCGCGCCCCGCGTCACCACGGCGAGCCGCGCGTCGGCGAACCGCTCGTCAGCGAGCCAGGTCTGCACCACGGCGAGGGTTTCGGCGAGCACGGCGGAGACGGACTCCGGTCGTACGAAGCCGTTGTGGGCGTCGCGGGCGTCATGAGTGCCGCGGGCGTCATGGGTATCGCCGATGTCACCGGCATCGGCGACAGAGCCCCGCACACCCCCGGCCGACCACACGACCGCCGCCGGAGCCTCCTCCCCCGCGTCCACCGCCGCACGCAGCGCCGCGAGGTCGGCGAAGGCCGGAGCCCCGGGCACCGTTTCGCCCGTACCGAGCTGGGCCCACGGGACCTGTTCGGCGGACGAAACGGTCTGCTGCTGCCAGGCGACGTGGAACAGCGAGTCGTCGGCCGCGCCGTCGCCGAGCCGGTCCACCTCGACCGGCCGGAAGACCAGGGAGTCCACGGTGGCGACCGGGTCACCGAGCCCGTCGGCGACGGCGAGCGCCACGCCGCCGTTGCCCGCCGGGGTGAGCCGTACGCGCAGGGCCGATGCGCCGGTCGCGTGCAGCGAGACGCCGGTCCAGGCGAACGGCAGCCGCGCGCCGCCGCTCTCGTCGTCCGTCTCCGCGTCGTCGCGGAGCACGCCGAGGCCGAGCACGTGCAGGGCCGCGTCCAGGAGGGCGGGGTGCAGCCGGAAGGACTCGGCGTTCTGGTGCTGTTCCTGCGGCAGGGCGACTTCGGCGAAGACCTCGTCGCCGCGCCGCCAGGCACCGCGCAGCCCCTGGAAGGCGTCGCCGTACGCGAAGCCCAGTTCGGTCAGGTGCCGGTACAGGTCATCGACGTCCACTGCGGCGGCGTCGCGCGGCGGCCATTCGGCGAGCCGGAACTCGGCCCTCGGCTGCGCGCCGCCGGCGAGGACACCGCTCGCGTGGGCGGTCCACCCGCCGTCGTCCGCGTGGTCGTCGCGCTCTTCGCGGGAGTGCAGAGTGACGGTCCGCCGCCCGTCGTCGTCCGCGGCGCCGACGCTGACCTGCAACTGCACCGCGCCCCGCTCCGGCAGCACCAGCGGGGCGGCCAGCGTCAGCTCCTCGAGCACCCCGCAGCCCACCTCGTCACCGGCCCGCACGGCCAGTTCCACGAAGGCGGTACCGGGCAGCAGCACCCGACCACCCACCGCGTGATCCGCGAGCCACGGATGCGTCGCCACCGACAGGCGGCCCGTGAACAGGTACCCGTCCGTGCCCGCGAGCGGCACGGCCGCCCCGAGCAGCGGGTGCCCGGCCGACGTCAGCCCCGTGCCCGACACGTCGCCGACCGCGCCGACGGGCGCACTCGGCCAGTAGCGGCGCCGCTGGAAGGCGTACGTGGGCAGGTCGACGCGGGCGCGGGACTCCACAGAGGCATACAGCGGCGTCCAGTCGACCTCGACTCCGCGCACGTACAGCTGCGCGAGAGCCGTCAGGAACGTGTCCGGTTCGGCGCGGTCCTTGCGCACGGCCGCGACCAGACCGGCCTGCGCGCCCGGGTCCGTCACGGTGTCGTGCGCCATCGCCGTGAGCACCGCGTCCGGGCCCAGCTCGAAGAGGCTGGACACACCCTGCGCGGTGAAGGTGGCAAGTCCGTCGTGGAAGCGGACGGCCTCACGGATGTGCCGCACCCAGTAGTCGGGGTCCTTCAGCTCGTCCGGCGTGGCGAGCTGACCGGTCAGGTTCGACACGACCGGCAGGACGGCGTCCTGGTACGCCAGGCTCTCGGCGACCTTGCGGAAGTCCTCCAGGACCGGATCCATGAGCGGCGAGTGGAAGGCGTGGGAGACCTTCAGCCGACGGACCTTGCGGCCCTCGCCGCGCAGCTTCTCCTCCATGCCCTCCAGAGCCTTGAGGTCACCGGAGAGCACCACCTGCGACGGCCCGTTCACGGCCGCCACACCCACGCTGCCGGAAAGGCCTTCGAGCAGCGGCAGCACATCCGCCTCGGCGGCCTGCACCGCCAGCATGCCCCCACCCTCCGGCAGCGACTGCATCAACCGACCACGCGCAGCCACCAGTCGGGCAGCGTCCTCCAGCGACCACAGTCCGGCCACATACGCGGCCGTCAGCTCACCGATCGAATGCCCGCCCACGATCTCCGGCCGCACCCCGAAGGACTCAGCGAGGCGATACAGGGCGACCTCGACGGCGAACAGCGCGGGCTGCGCGTACCCCGTGCGCTCCAACACCTCGGCATCCGCACCGAACATCACGTCCTTCAACGGACGCTCAAGCAGCCCGTCCAGGTGCGCGCACACCTCGTCCAGCGCATCGGCGAACACGGGGAACGCCTCGTACAGCTCACGCCCCATCCCGACCCGCTGACTGCCCTGCCCGGTGAAGACGACCCCGAGACGGCCCTCGACCACCGAGCCCGACACGACCCCCGGGCCGCCGGAGGCCAGTGCCTCCAGGCCGGTCAGGTACTGCTCGCGGCTGCGGCCGAGGACGACGGCGCGGTGTTCGAGCGCGGAGCGGCCGGACAGGAGGGACCAGCCGACGGCGACCGGGTCGGCGTCGGTGTGCGTCACCGTGTGTTCGCGGAGGCGGTCGGCCTGGGCGCGCAGGGCCTCGGCGTCGCGTGCCGAAACCAGCCAGGGCAGGGCGGTCGCGGGCGTGCCGGTGACCGGCTCGGGTAGGGCGGTGGGCTCGGCCGCAGGTGCCTGTTCGACGATCACGTGGGCGTTGGTGCCGCTCACGCCGAACGACGAGACGCCCGCGCGGCGTGGGTGTCCGGTCTCCGGCCAGGCACGCGCCTCGGAGAGCAGGGCCACGGCGCCGGTCGACCAGTCGACGTGCGTGCTCGGCTCGTCGACGTGCAGGGACTGCGGGAGTACGCCCTCGCGCATCGCCATGACCATCTTGATGACGCCGGCGACGCCCGCGGCGGACTGGGTGTGGCCGATGTTGGACTTGATGGAGCCGAGCCACAGCGGCTGCTCGGCGGGGCGGTCCTGACCGTACGTGGCGAGCAGGGCCTGGGCCTCGATGGGGTCGCCGAGCGTGGTGCCCGTGCCGTGGGCCTCGACGGCGTCGACGTCGGAGGGCGTGAGTCCGGCGCCGGTGAGGGCGGCACGGATGACGCGCTGCTGCGACGGGCCGTTGGGGGCCGTGAGGCCGTTGCTCGCACCGTCCTGGTTGATCGCGGAGCCGCGCACGACCGCGAGGACTTCGTGGCCGTTGCGCTGGGCGTCGGACAGGCGTTCCAGGAGGAGCAGGCCCACGCCCTCGCCCCAGCCCGTGCCGTCGGCGGCCTCAGCGAAGGGCTTGCAGCGACCGTCCTCGGCGAGGCCGCGCTGACGGCTGAACTCGTGGAAGGCGGCCGGGCTGACCATGACGGTCACGCCGCCCGCGAGTGCCATGTCGCACTCGCCCTGCCGCAGCGCCTGGGCCGCCAGGTGCAGGGCGACCAGGGAGGACGAGCAGGCGGTGTCGACGGTGACGGCCGGGCCTTCGAGGCCGAAGGAGTACGACAGGCGGCCGGAGATGACGCTGGTGGCGTCGCCCGTCATGAGGTAGCCCTCGACACCTTCCGGTGCGTTGGCGAGGCCCGCGGACCAGCCCTGCGCGCAGGCGCCGACGAAGACGCCGGTGCTGCTGCCGTGCAGGGCCGACGGGGCGATGCCCGCACGCTCGAAGAGTTCCCAGGACGTCTCCAGGAGGAGGCGCTGCTGCGGGTCCATGGCCAGGGCCTCGCGGGGCGAGATGCCGAAGAGTCCGGCGTCGAACTCGGAGACGTCGTAGAGGAATCCGCCCTGCGCGGCGAAGGTCGTGTCGGCGGCGCGGCCCTCCTCCGGCTGGAAGAGTCCGTCGGGGCCCCAGCCTCGGTCGGCGGGGAAGACGGAGATGGCGTCGGTGCCTTCGGAGACCAGGCGCCAGAGGGCGTCGGGGCTGGTGGCGCCGCCGGGGTAGCGGCAGCTCATCGACACGATGACGATCGGGTCGTCCTCGGTCCCGGCACCCGGTCCAGCCGGGAGGAGCGTCCCGCTCGGGGTCGCGCCCGGCTTGTCGTCGCCCGTCAGCTGCGTGCGCAGGTGGGCGGCGAGGGCGGCTGACGTCGGGTAGTCGAAGACGAGGGTGGTGGGCAGCTTCAGGCCGGTCGCGGACGCGAGGCGGTTGCGCACCTCGACGGCCGTCAGCGAGTCGAAGCCCAACTCACGGAACGCGCGCCCGGGTTCGACGGCTTCCGCGCCCGCGTAGCCGAGCACCGACGCCGCCTGCCCGCGTACCAAGTCGAGCAGCAGCCGCTCCTGCTCGCGCTCCGCGAGACCGGTGAGCCGGTCGGCCCACTCCGAGCCCGTGCCCGAGCTCCGCGCGCCCGCGGCGACAGCCGTCTCGGGCCCGGCGAGCGCCCGCCGCACCTCCGGCAGGTCCCCGAGGAACGGGCTGGGCCGCACCGACGTGAACGACGGCACGAACCGCGCCCAGTCCACGTCCGCCACGGCCAGGAACGTCTCGTCGTACGCGACGGCCTGCGCGAGCGCCGCCACCGCGCGCTCCGGCGCCATCGCCGTCACACCCCGGCGCCGCAGGTGCTCCTCGGCTTCCTCGGCCGCCGCCATGCCGCTGCCGCCCCAGGCGCCCCAGGCGACGGAGGTCGCGGTCAGGCCGCGGGCGCGGCGGGCCTCGGCGAGCGCGTCGAGGTAGGCGTTGGCCGCCGCGTACGCGCCCTGCCCGCCACCGCCCCACACACCGGAGTTGGAGGAGAACAGCACGAACGCGTCCAGCGAGTCGCCGTCGAGGAGTTCGTCCAGGTGCGCGGCACCGGCCGTCTTCGCCCCGAACACCTCCGCGATGTCGGCGGGCGTCATGTCCTCGATGGTGTGCGCCGGGCTGACGCCCGCCGCGTGGAAGACGGAACGCAGCGTGCGACCCTCGGCGGCCAGGGTCTCCAGGAGCCCGGCGACCGCGTCCCGGTCGGCGATGTCGCAAGCCGCCACGGTGACCTCGGCACCCAACTCCTCCAGCTCCGCCCGGAGTTCGGCGGCACCCGGAGCGTCCGGGCCGCGACGGCTGGTGAGCACCAGGTGCTCGACGCCCTCGCGGGCCAGCCAGCGCGCCACATGCCCACCGATCGCACCCGTACCACCGGTGACCAGCGCCGTCCCGCGCGGCGACCACTGCGGCTCCGCACCCGTGCCGGTCTCCAGCGGGGCCCGCACGAAGCGGCGCACGAAGACACCTGTGTCCCGCACCGCGAGCTGGTCCTCGTGCCCGGAGTCGGCATCCGCACCCGGGCCCGTGGCGGCATCCGCGTCCGAGCCTGCGCTCGCGCCCGCCAGAGCGGCCGCGAACCGCGCGGCGGCACGCTCGCCGTACGCCTGCGGCAGGTCGATCAGACCGCCCCAGCGGTCCGGGTGCTCCAGGGCCACGACCCGGCCGAGACCCCACACCTGCGCCTGTGCCGGGCACTCCAGGCGGTCGCTGCGTCCGATGGACACAGCGCCGGAGGTCACCGCCCACACGCGGGCCGAGATCCCGGCGTCACCGAGGGCCTGCACCAGGGCGACGGTGCCCGCGAGGCCGACGGGGACGCCCGGGCGGTCCGCGTGCGCGGCTCCGTCGAGCCCGAGGAGGGACACGACACCGGCGGGCTCCGCACCGTTCGCCACGACTGCCTGCCGCAGGCGTTCGGCCACCGCCTCACGCGTCAACTCGGCTGCGGACAGGGTCAGTTCCGTGACCTCCGCACCGGCACGCGTGAGCGCGCCGACGGTACCGGCCGCCCACTCCCGCTCCACGGCGCTCTCCGGTACGACGACGAGCCAACGGCCCGGGAGCTCCGTGGCCGCAGGTCCGCTCGGCAGCGGCTTCCAGGTGACCCGGTAGCGCCAGCCGTCGAGGGTGGACCGCTCGCGCCGCTGCCGCCGCCAGGACGCAAGGCCCGGAAGGACCGCGCTCAGCGAGCGCTCGTCCACATCGACGAGCGTCGACGTCAGCTGCTCCAGGTCCTCGCGTTCCACGGCCTCCCAGAACCGCGACTCGACCTCGTCCACGCCCAGCGCGGCCGCCTCGTCGTCGGCGTCGTCGTCCGGGGCGAGCATCCAGTAGTGGTCGCGCTGGAAGGGGTAGGTGGGCAGGTCGACGGTGGTGCGGGCGCCGGGGAAGAGGGCCTGCCAGTCGAGTTCGGCGCCGCGGGCGTGAGCTTCGGCGAGGGAGGCGGCGAGGCGGTCGGCGCCGCCCTCGTCACGGCGCAGGGAGCCGAGGGTCGCGGCGGGGCTTTCGGTGGCGTCGATGGTCGCCTGCACCGGGACCGTGAGGACGGGGTGCGGGCTCATCTCGACGAACAGGCTGTACCCTTCGGCGAGCAGGCCGCGGGTGGCGTGCTCGAAGAGGACCGTCTGGCGCAGGTTGCGATACCAATAGCCCGCGTCCATCGGGGTGTTGGCATCCAGCCACTCCCCCGTGAGCGTCGAGTACAGCGGAACCTCAGCAGCCTGCGGAGACACGGAAGCCAGCGTCTGGGCGATCCGGGCCTCGATCTGCTCGACGTAGGAGGAGTGCGAGGCGTAGTCGACGGGGATCGTGCGGGCGCGGATGTCCTGGCCGACGCACTGGGCGACCAGCTCCTCCAGCGCCTCCGGCTCACCGGAGACCACGACCTGGGCGGGGCCGTTCACGGCGGCCAGCTCGATCCGGCCGTCCCAGGACCCGATCAGCTCGCGCACCTCGGCCTCGGGCAGCGGTACGGACACCATCCCGCCCTTGCCCGACAGCTCCCGGATCGCCAGACTGCGCAGCGCCACCACACGGGCGGCATCACGCAGGCTGAGCACGCCCGCGACGCACGCGGCGGCGATCTCACCCTGGCTGTGCCCGACCACGGCCGCAGGCTGCACACCCGCCGCCTGCCACGTCGCCGCCAGCGACACCATCACCGCGAACAACACCGGCTGGACCACATCCACCCGATCGAAGTTCTCCCCACTCAGCTCATCGAAAAGATCCCACTCGACGAACTCCGCAAGCGCCTCACCACACTCCCGCATCCGCTCCGCGAACACCGGACTGGAGTCGAGAAGTTCACGGGCCATCCCGGCCCACTGCGAGCCCTGACCCGGGAACACGAACACCGGACGGACCGACCCGCCCAGCGCCCGCCCAGTGACCACGTTCCGAGCGGTCGCGGCGCCCTCTGCCAGCTCAGCGAGACCGGCGAGGACCTCGTCCCGGCCCCGGCCGAGGACGACGCCCCGGTGCTCGAACCGCGACCGGGCGACTGCCAACGACCAGGCCACGTCCCCCAATTCAAGGGAAGCATCGGCGAGCAGCAGCTCCCGCACCCGCGCGGCCTGCGCCCGCAGCGCCTCCGGCGACTTGGCCGACAGCGCCACCGGCACCACGCTCGACACCACGGAGGAGGCGGAAGGGGCGGCACCGGCCGGGGTCGTGCCGGGCTCCGGCTCCTGGGCCGGCGCCTGCTCCACGATGACGTGGGCGTTCGTACCGCTGACGCCGAAGGAGGAGACGCCGGCGCGGCGCGGCCCGGAGTCCTCGCGGCCCGGCCACTCGCGGGCCTCGGTGAGGAGCTCGACGGCCCCGGCCTCCCAGTCCACCTGGGGTGTCGGCTCGTCCACGTGCAGGGTCTTGGGCAGGACGCCCGCGCGCATGGCCATCACCATCTTGATGACGCCGCCGACACCGGCGGCGGCCTGGGTGTGGCCGATGTTCGACTTCAACGAGCCGAGCCACAGGGGCTGTCGCTCGGGACGCTCCTTGCCGTACGTGGCGATGAGGGCCTGCGCCTCGATGGGGTCGCCGAGAGTCGTACCCGTGCCGTGGGCCTCGACGGCGTCGATGTCGCCCGGCTTCAGACCGGCGCTGGTGAGGGCGTCACGGATGACGCGCTGCTGAGAGGGGCCGTTGGGGGCGGTGAGGCCGCTGCTCGCGCCGTCCTGGTTGACGGCGGAGCCGCGGACGACGGCGAGGATCTTGTGGCCGTTGCGGCGGGCGTCGGAGAGGCGTTCCAGGAGCAGGAGGCCCGCGCCCTCGCCCCAGCCGGTGCCGTCGGCGGACGCGGCGAAGGACTTGCAGCGGCCGTCCGTCGCCAGGCCGCGCTGGCGGCTGAAGTCGACGAAGGTGCCCGCGGTGGGCATGACGGTGACGCCGCCCGCGAGGGCGAGGGTGCACTCGCCCTGCCGCAGCGCCTGGGCGGCCAGGTGCAGGGCGACCAGCGAGGACGAGCAGGCCGTGTCGACGGTCACCGCGGGGCCTTCGAGGCCGAGGGTGTAGGCGACGCGGCCGGAGACGACGGAGCCCGCGTTGCCGGTGCCGATGTAACCCTCGACGCCCTCCGGCAGGGCGTGCAGGCGCGTGGCGTAGTCGTAGTACATGACGCCGGCGAAGACACCGGTGCGGCTGCGGCGCAGGGAGACCGGGTCGATGCCCGCGCGCTCGATGGCCTCCCAGGCGGTCTCCAGGAGGAGCCGCTGCTGGGGGTCCATGGCCAGGGCCTCGCGGGGCGAGACACCGAAGAAGGAGGCGTCGAACTTGGGGGCGTCGTAGAGGAAGCCGCCCTCGGCGGTGGTGCTCGTGCCCTGGTTGTCCGGGTCCGGGTCGAACAGCTCCTCCGTGTCCCAGCCGCGGTCGGTGGGGAACGGGGAGATGGCGTCGGTGCCGTCGGCCACGAGGCGCCACAGGTCTTCCGGCGTGGTGACGCCGCCCGGGTAGCGGCAGCTCATGCCGACGATGGCGACGGGCTCCTGGCGGTTGTCCTCCAGTTCGCGCACCCGGCGGCGGGCGTCGCGCAGGTCAGCCGTCGCCCGCTTCAGGTAATCGAGGTACTTCTCCTCGTCCGCCATTTACAGCGCCTCCTCGAAGCGGCCGGGGCGTTCGGTGCCCGAGCCGGTGTCTGAGCTGTTCGGATGTGATTCCGAAGGGGTCTGAAGTTCGTTGTCGAGCAGGTCGAAGAGTTCGTCGGCGGTGGCGCCTTCGAGCTCTTCGCGCTCCCGGTCGTCGTCCACGGCGGTGCCGTGGGCGGTGGGGCGGGAGCTGTCCCAGGCCGTGAGGAGGGAGCGGAGCCGGTCGGCGACGCGGTCCCTCTCGGTGCCGCCCGCGGTGTCGCCGACGGCCTTGAGGACGCTCTCCAGGCGGTCCAGCTCGCCGTCGAGGTCGCCCGGGTCGACGGGTCCCGCAGCGGGTGTGCCGAGGGTGGTGGGCAGTTCCTCCGACAGGTGCTCGGCGAGGGCCGCCGGGTTCGGGTAGTCGAAGATCAGGGTGCTGGGCAGCCGGAGTTCGGTCTCCGCGGTGAGGCGGTTGCGCAGTTCGACGGCCGTGAGGGAGTCGAAGCCGAGCTCCAGGAAGCCCCGGCTGAGCTCGACGGCGTTCGGGGACGCGTAGCCGAGCACTCCCGCCACGTGCGTGCGGACCAGGTCGAGCAGGATCCGGTCGCGCTCGGCCCCGGGGCGGCCCGCGAGGCGGTCCGCGAGGGTCTCGGTGCGGGCGGCCGCGGACGTGGTGTCCGTGCCGGTGCGTGCGCGCCGGACCGTGGTCCTGACGAGTCCGCTGAGCAGCGCGGGCACGGCCTCCGGCGGCTGGGTGCGCAGCGCGGCGGTGTCGATGCGGATCGGTACGAGGGCCGGGTGCTCGCTCGCCGGGGCGAGGTCGAGCAGCGCGAGGGCCTGTGCGGTGTCGAGCGCGAGGACGCCTCCGCGTGCCATGCGCTTGATGTCCGTGTCGGCCAGGGCGCCCGTCATGTCGCTGTCCTGGGCCCACAGTCCCCAGGCGAGGGAGGTCGCCGGGAGGCCGTGGGCGCGGCGGTGCCGGGCGAGCGCGTCGAGGTAGGCGTTGGCGGCCGCGTAGTTGGCCTGACCGGGGCCGCCGAACACGCCGGAGGCCGAGGAGAACAGGACGAACGCGGACAGGTCAAGGCCGGCCGTCAGCTCGTGCAGGTTCAGGGCCGCGTCCACCTTGGGGCGCAGGACCGTCGTCAGGCGCTCGGGGGTCAGGGCGGTGACGACCCCGTCGTCCAGGATTCCGGCCACGTGCACCACCGCCGTCAGGTCGGCGCCCCGCTCCTCGATGAGGGCGGCCAGGGCATCGCGGTCGGCGACGTCGCAGGCGGCGACGGTGACTTTGGTGCCCAGCGCGCCGAGTTCGGCCTGGAGTTCCGTGGCGCCGGCGGCGTCTTGGCCGCGGCGCGACACCAGGAGCAGGTCCTGGGCGCCGTGCCGTTCGGCGAGGTGCCGCACGACCACCCGTCCCAGGCCGCCGAAGGCGCCGGTGACCAGGACCGTGCCCGTGGACCAGGGCGCGGGGGCGCCCCCGGCCGGGGCCAGGGCGACGCGGGCGAGGCGCGGCACCCACACCTCGCCGTCGCGCAGGGCGACTTCGGGCTCCCCGGAGGCCAGGGCGGCGGCGAGCGAGGGTGCGGCGGCCGTGCTGGTGGTGGCGTCGGCGCCCGCGTTCACGTGCGCGTACTCGACCGTGTCGGCGGCGGTGTCGTCGGTGTCGGCCAGGACGAGGCGGCCCGGGTGCTCGGACTGCGCCGAGCGCACCAGGCCCGCCACGGCGGCGGCGACCGGATCCGGCGCGCCGTCGTCGACACGGGCGGCACTGTCGGCGGTACCGGCGGTACCGGCGGCGTGAGCGGTGTCGGCGGTGTCGAGCACCACCGCACCTCGTGTCAGCACGACGAGGCGGGACGTCTCGAACCGCTCGTCGGCCAGCCACCCCTGCACCACGCCCAGCGCGTCGGCCAGCGTCGCGGAAACGTCCTCGGGGCGGGCCAGGCCGTCACCCCCGGCGGCCCGCGAGGCGCCGGGTGACCACACCACGGCCGCCGGCAGTTCCTCACCCGCGTCGACGGCCGCGCCCAGTGCCGCCAGGTCGGCGTACGACGTCGCCGTCCGCGCCGTTCCGGCGTCGCCGAGCAGCGCCAGGGACACCGGCTCGACGGCGGCGACGGGCTGTCGCTTCCACTCGACGCGGAACACCGAGTCGGCGTGCGGGTCGGCCCCGCTCATCCGCTCGATGAGCTCCTTCGACATGGGGCGGAAGACGAGGGCGTCGACCGAGGCGACCGGCATGCCGGTGGTGTCCGCGACCTCCAGGGAGACGCCGTCCGTGCCGTTCGGCCGCAGCCGTACGCGGACGGTGGCGGCCCCGGCGGCGTGCAGGGTGACGCCGGTCCAGGTGAAGGGCAGGCCACCGGGCGCGGGCCGGTCGGCCTCGCTGCGCGTGGCCGCGCTCGCGGCGCGGGCGTGCAGGGCGGCGTCGAGGATCGCCGGGTGGAGGCCGAAGGAGTCGGCCGTCGTGTGCTCGTCCTGCTCCAGGGCGACCTCGGCGAACACCTCGTCGCCGCGCCGCCAGGCCGCGCGCAGCCCCTGGAACACGGGCCCGTAGTCGAAGCCCGCCTCGGCGAGCTCGCCGTAGAGCCCGTCGACGGCCAGCGGCTCGGCGTCGCGCGGCGGCCAGGCGGTCAGGTCGCCGGACGCGGCGGCCGCAGCGCTCGTGGCGGCGTCCGGTGCGGACTCGGTCAGGGTGCCGGTGGCGTTCTTGGTCCAGGTGTCGGCCGCGAGTGTGTCGGCGGCGGCGCCCGCTTCCGGCCGGGAGTGCAGGCTCAGCTGCCTGCGCCCGGTCGCGTCGGGCGCCTCGACGCGCAACTGGACCTGCACGCTGCCCTGTTCGGGCAGCACGAGCGGCGCCCCGAGCGTCAGCTCTTCGAGCGTCCCGCAGCCGACCTGTCCGCCCGCGTGCACGGCCAGCTCGACGAACGCGGTGCCCGGAAGCAGCACGCGTCCGGCGACGGCGTGGTCCGCGAGCCACGGGTGCGTGGCCAGCGACAGCCGCCCGGTGAAGACATGGCCGTCGGTGTCGGCCAGCGGCATCCCGGCCCCCAGGAGCGGGTGCTCCGCCGAGGCAAGGCCCGCCGACTCGACATCGGCCGCGCCTGCGGTCTGCCGGAGCCAGTAGCCCTGGTGCTGGAAGGCGTACGTGGGCAGCTCGACGCGGACACGGGCCTCGACCCGCGCGTACAGCGGCGTCCAGTCGACCTCGACTCCGCGCACGTGCGCCTTGGCGAGGGCGGCGAGGAAGGTGTCGGGCTCGGGGCGGTCCTTGCGCAGTCCGCCGATCAGGCCCGCCTGGGCGGCCGGGTCGGTGACGGTGTCGTGCGCCATCGCCGTCAGGACGGCATCCGGGCCCAGTTCGAGGAGCGTGGAGACGCCCTGGCCGGTGAGAGTGGCGAGTCCGTCGTGGAAGCGCACGGCCTCGCGGATGTGCCGCACCCAGTAGTCGGGGTCCTTCAGCTCGTCCGGAGTGGCGAGCTGACCGGTCAGGTTCGACACGACCGGCAGGACGGCATCCTGGTACGCCAGGCTCTCGGCGACCTTGCGGAAGTCCTCCAGGACCGGGGCCATGAGGGGTGAGTGGAAGGCGTGGGAGACCTTCAGCCGTCGGACCTTGCGGCCCTCACCGCGCAGCCGCTCCTCCAGGCCCTCCAGGGCCTGGAGGTCACCGGAGAGCACCACCTGCGACGGCCCGTTCACGGCCGCCACACCCACGCTCTCCGCGAGACCTTCGAGAAGCGGCAGCACATCGGCCTCGGCGGCCTGCACCGCCAGCATGCCCCCACCCTCCGGCAACGACTGCATCAACCGACCACGCGCAGCCACCAGCCGGGCAGCGTCACCCAGCGACCAGAGTCCGGCCACGTAGGCGGCCGTCAGCTCACCGATCGAATGCCCGCCCACGATCTCCGGCCGCACCCCGAAGGACTCAGCGAGGCGATACAGGGCGACCTCGACGGCGAACAACGCGGGCTGCGCGTACCCCGTCTGCTCCAACACCTCGGCATCCGCACCGAACATCACGTCCTTCAACGGACGGTCCAGGAGCGGATCCAGGTGCGCGCACACCTCGTCCAGCGCATCGGCGAACACCGGGAACGCCTCGTACAACTCACGCCCCATCCCGACCCGCTGACTGCCCTGCCCCGTGAAGACCACCCCGAGACGGCCCTCAACCACCGAACCGGTGACGACACCCGGACCACCGGCGGCAACCGCGCCCAGCCCCGCCAGGAACTCCTCGCGCCCCTCACCGAGCACGACGGCCCGGTGCTCGTGCAGCGCACGCCCCGAGAGCAGCGACCAGCCCACGTTCGCAGGTTCGAGGTCCTCGCGCTCGCCGACGTGCTCGCGCAGCCGCTGGGCCTGGGCCCGCAGCGCCTCAGCACTGCGCGCCGACACCACCCACGGCACAACCCCCGTCACCGGAGCGTCGAGCACCGGCTCGACCACCCCGACAGGCTCAGCGACCGGCGCCTGCTCCACGATCACATGCGCGTTCGTGCCGCTCACGCCGAAGGACGACACACCCGCACGACGCGGCACGCCCCCGTCCCGCTCAGCCCACTCACGAGCCTCCGTAAGCAGCTCCACCGACCCCGCCGACCAGTCCACGTGCGTGCTCGGCTCGTCCACGTGCAGGGTCTGCGGCAGCACCCCGTGGCGCATGGCCATGACCATCTTGATGATGCCCGCGACACCGGCGGCCGACTGGGTGTGGCCGATGTTGGACTTCACCGAGCCGAGCCACAGCGGCTGCTCGGCGGGGCGGTCCTGACCGTACGTGGCGAGCAGCGCCTGCGCCTCGATGGGGTCGCCGAGCGTGGTGCCCGTGCCGTGCGCCTCGACGGCGTCGACGTCGGCGGGCGTGAGGCCCGCGTTGGCCAGGGCGGCACGGATGACGCGCTGCTGGGAGGGGCCGTTGGGGGCGGTCAGGCCGTTGGACGCGCCGTCCTGGTTGACCGCCGAGCCACGCACGACCGCCAGTACCTCATGACCGTGGCGCTGGGCGTCCGACAACCGCTCCAGGAGCAGCAGGCCCACGCCCTCGCCCCAGCCCGTGCCGTCGGCGGCCTCCGCGAAGGGCTTGCAGCGGCCGTCGGCGGCGAGGCCGCGCTGGCGGCTGAACTCGATGAACGCGCCGGGGTTGGACATGACCGTGACGCCGCCCGCGAGGGCGAGGTCGCACTCGCCCTGCCGCAGCGCCTGCGCGGCCAGGTGCAGGGCGACCAGAGAGGACGAGCAGGCCGTGTCGACGGTGACGGCCGGGCCTTCGAGGCCGAAAGCGTACGACAGGCGGCCGGAGATGACGCTGGTCGCGCCGCCCGCGAGGAGGTAGCCCTCGACGCCTTCGGGGGTCTGGGCCAGGCCCGAGCCGTAGCCCTGCGAGGACGCGCCGACGAACACACCGGCCTGGCTGCCGTGCAGGGTGGCCGGGTTGATGCCCGCGCGCTCGAAGAGTTCCCAGGACGTCTCCAGGAGGAGGCGCTGCTGCGGGTCCATGGCCAGGGCCTCGCGCGGGGAGATCCCGAAGAAGACCGGGTCGAACTGGTCGGCCTCGTAGAGGAATCCGCCCTGGCGGGCGTAGCTGGTGCCGCGCTGCTCGGGGTCGGCGTCGTAGAGGCCGTCCAGGTCCCAGCCGCGGCCGCCCGGGAAGTCGGACATCGCGTCCGCGCCCTCCGCGAGGAGACGCCAGAGGGCGTCGGGGCTGGTGGCGCCGCCGGGGTAGCGGCAGCTCATCGACACGATGACGATCGGGTCGTCCTCGGCTCCCGTCGCACCGGCCGAGGTCACGGCCGCGCCGGTGGCGGCCCGCCCGGCATCCTGCTCGCCGACGAGCTGCGTGCGCAGGTGGGCGGCGAGGACGGCTGACGTCGGGTAGTCGAAGACGAGGGTGGTGGGCAGCTTCAGGCCGGTCGCGGACGCGAGGCGGTTGCGCACCTCGACGGCCGTGAGCGAGTCGAAGCCCAACTCACGGAAGGCGCGGGTCGGTTCGACGGCTTCCGCACCCGCGTAGCCGAGCACCGACGCCGCCTGCCCACGCACCAGGTCGAGCAGCAGCCGCTCCTGCTCCGCCGTCGACAGGTCGGCGAGCCGGTCGGCCCACTCGGAGCCGGTGGCGCCCTTCTTCTCGGCCGCCGACGCGGCTTCGGGTTCGGCGAGGGCCCGCCGCACCTCCGGCAGGTCCCCGAGGAGAGGGCTCGGCCGTACCGAGGTGAACGAGGGTGCGAACCGCGCCCAGTCCATGTCGGCGACGGCCAGGAACGTCTCGTCGCAGGCGACGGCCTGCGCGAGCGCCGCCACGGCACGCTCCGGCGCCATCGCCGTCAGGCCGCGTCGCTGCAGGTGCTCAGTGCCGTCGTCGCCGGCCATGCCGCCCCCGGCCCACAGGCCCCACGCCACGGAGGTCGCGGCCAGGCCGCGGGTGCGGCGGGCCTCGGCGAGCGCGTCGAGGTAGGCGTTGGCCGCCGCGTACGCGCCCTGCCCGCCACCGCCCCACACACCGGAGTTGGAGGAGAACAGCACGAACGCGTCCAGCGAGTCGCCGTCGAGGAGTTCGTCCAGGTGCGCGGCACCGGCCGTCTTCGCCCCGAACACCTCCGCGATGTCCGTCGCGGTCATCCCGTCCAGGGGCTGCGTCTGGCCGACGCCCGCCGCGTGGAAGACGGAACGCAGCGTGCGACCCTCGGCGGCCAGGGTCTCCAGGAGCCCGGCGACCGCGTCCCGGTCGGCAATGTCGCAAGCCGCCACAGTGACCTCGGCACCCAACTCCTCCAGCTCCGCCCGGAGTTCCGCGGCACCCGGAGCGTCCGGCCCGCGACGGCTGGTGAGCACCAGGTGCTCGACACCCTCACGGGCCAGCCAGCGCGCCACATGCCCACCGATCGCACCCGTACCACCGGTGACCAGCGCCGTCCCGCGCGGCGACCACTTCTTCGGCGTCTCGGCCGATCCGGTCCGCGCCAGGCGGCGTACGAAGACTCCGGAGCCGCGTACCGCGAGCTGGTCCTCGTCCCGCCCGGCGAGGGCCGCCGTGAGGCGGGCGCCCGTGCGGGTGTCGTACGCCGACGGGACGTCGATCAGACCGCCCCAGCGGTCCGGGTACTCCAGGGCCACGACCCGGCCCAGGCCCCACAGTTGCGCCTGCGTCGGGTTCTCGACCCGGTCGCTGCGTCCGGTCGACACCGCGCCCCGGGTGACCGCCCAGAGCCGCGCGCCCACACCCGCGTCCCCGAGGGCCTGGACGAGCGCCACGGTCCCGGCGAGGCCGGCCGGTACGCCGGAGTGCTCGGCGTGCGCGGTCTCGTCGAGGCCGAGGAGCGACACCACACCGGCGAGTTCACCGGCGTCCGTGAGGCGGGCGACCAGCGACTCGCGCGTCAGCTCGGCTGCCGACAACCGCAGTTCGACCGCCTGCGCACCGGCGCGCTGCAGGGCCTCGGCGGTGCCCGCGGCCCACGCCTGGTCCGCCGCGCTCTCCGGCAGCACGACCAGCCAGCGCCCGGAGAGCCCGGACGTCGGCAGGGCGCCGCCGGTCAGCGGCTTCCAGGTGACCTGGTAGCGCCAGCCGTCGACGGTGGAGCGCTCGCGGCGCTGCCGCCGCCAGGACGACAGGACGGGAAGGACCTCGCCGAGCCCGGCGGCGGAGCCGTCCGCCACCTCCAGCTCGGCCGCGAGCCCTTCCAGGTCCTCGCGTTCCACCGCGTCCCAGAACCGGGACTCCACCTCGTCCGCGGTCGGCGCCGCCGCCTCCTCGTCGGGGGCGGCGAAGTCGGGCCAGTAGTGCTGGCGCTGGAAGGCGTACGTGGGCAGGTCCGCGAGGACGCGGGCGCCGGGCACGAGAGCCTGCCAGTCGAGTTCGGCGCCGTGTACGTGGGCTTCGGCGAGGGAGGCGGCGAGGCGGTCGGCGCCGCCCTCGTCACGGCGCAGGGAACCGAGCGTGACAGCGGGGCTGTCGGTCGCGTCGATGGTCGCCTGCACCGGGACCGTGAGCACCGGGTGCGGGCTCATCTCCACGAACAGACCGTGCCCCTCAGCCAGCAGGCCACGAGTGGCGTGCTCGAACAGCACCGTCTGACGCAGGTTGCGATACCAATACCCAGCATCCATCGGGGTGTCGGCATCCAACCACTCCCCCGTGAGCGTCGAGAACAGCGGAACTTCGGCGGACCGGGGCGAGACCTCCGCCAGCGCCTCGGCGATCTGCTCCTCGATCTGCTCGACGTACGCGGAGTGCGAGGCGTAGTCCACCGGGATCGTCCGCGCGCGGATGTCCTGGGCAACGCACCGGGCGACCAGCTCCTCCAGCGCCTCCGGCTCACCGGAGACCACCACCTGAGCGGGGCCGTTCACGGCCGCGACCGAGATGCGGTCGCCCCACGCGGTGATCAGCTCGCGCACCTCGGCCTCGGGCAGCGGCACGGACACCATCCCGCCCTTACCCGACAACTCCCGGATCGCCAGGCTGCGCAGCGCCACCACACGGGCGGCATCCCGCAACGACAGCGCACCCGCCACACACGCGGCAGCGATCTCACCCTGACTGTGACCCACCACAGCCGCAGGCTGCACACCCGCCGCCTGCCACGTCGCCGCCAGCGACACCATCACCGCGAACAACACCGGCTGGACCACATCCACCCGATCGAAGTTCTCCCCACTCAGCTCATCGAAAAGCTCCCACTCGACGAACTCCGACAGCGCCTCGCCACACTCCCGCATCCGCTCCGCGAACACCGGACTGGAGTCGAGAAGTTCGCGAGCCATACCGGCCCACTGCGAGCCCTGACCCGGGAACACGAACACCGCGCGCCCGGCGCTCTCGGCGCGCCCGGCGACGACGCCGGAGGCCGTGAGGTCGCCCTCGGCGAGTCGCTCAAGGCCGTCGAGGAAGTCCTGCCGGTCGCGGCCGACGACGGCGCCCCGGTGCTCGAACCGGGACCGTGCCACCGCCAACGACCAGACGACGTCGCCGACTTGGAGGTCGGTGTCCGTCAGAAGCCGCTCACGCAGTCGGGCGGCCTGGGCGCGCAGCGCCTCGGGGGTCTTCGCCGACAGGGCCAGGGGCACCGCGGTGAGCAGCGGCGCGGCGCCGTCGGACGTCCGGGCCGGGCGGACCGGCTCGGCGTCGGTCGGGGCCTGCTCCACGATGACGTGGGCGTTCGTGCCGCTGACGCCGAAGGAGGAGACACCGGCGCGACGCGGCGCGCCGCCGTCCCGCTCGGCCCACTCACGGGCCTCCGTCAGGAGTTCGACGGCGCCCGCCGACCAGTCGACCTCGGGGGTGGGTTCGTCGACGTGCAGGGTTTGCGGGAGGACGCCCGCACGCATGGCCATGACCATCTTGATGACACCGGCGACTCCGGCGGCGGCCTGCGTGTGACCGATGTTCGACTTGAGCGAGCCGAGCCACAGCGGACGGTCGGCATCGCGCCCCTTGCCGTACGTGGCGAGCAGCGCCTGCGCCTCGATGGGGTCACCGAGGGTCGTGCCGGTGCCGTGGGCCTCGACGGCGTCCACGTCGTCGGGGGTGAGGCGGGCGTTGGCGAGGGCGGCGCGGATGACGCGCTGCTGGGCCGGGCCGTTGGGGGCGGTGAGGCCGTTGCTGGCGCCGTCCTGGTTCACGGCGGAGCCGCGGACGACCGCGAGGACGCGGTGGCCCTTGCGGCGGGCGTCGGACAGGCGCTCCAGGAGGAGCACACCGACGCCCTCGCCCCAGCCGGTGCCGTCGGCGGCGGCCGCGAAGGACTTGCAGCGGCCGTCGGCGGCGAGGCCGCGCTGACGGCTGAACTCGATGAACGTGCCGGGTGTCGACATGACGGCGACGCCGCCCGCGAGCGCCATGTCGCACTCGCCCTGCCGCAGCGCCTGGGCCGCGAGGTGCAGGGCGACCAGGGAGGAGGAGCAGGCGGTGTCGACGGTGACGGCCGGGCCTTCGAGGCCGAAGGAGTACGAGATGCGGCCGGACGCGACGCTCGCGGCGCTGCCGTTGCCGACGTACCCCTCCAGGTCGTCGAGGCCGCCGGGGGCGCTCAGGAGGTGCGTGGCGTAGTCGTTGTACATGACGCCGACGAAGACACCGGTGGAGCTGCCGCGCGCGGAGGCCGGGTCGATGCCCGCGCGCTCGAACGCCTCCCAGGTGGTCTCCAGGAGGAGGCGCTGCTGGGGGTCGATGGACAGGCCCTCGCGCGGGGAGATGCCGAAGAAGGCCGGGTCGAAGTCGGCGGCGTCGTAGAGGAAGCCGCCTTCGCGCGTGTAGAAGGAGCCCGCACTGTCCGGGTCGGGGTCGTAGAGCGCGTCGACGTCCCAGCCGCGGTCGCCGGGCAGGTCGCCGATGGCGTCGACGCCGTCGGCGGTGAGGCGCCACAGGTCCTCGGGGGTGCTGACGCCGCCGGGGTAGCGGCAGCTCATCGACACGATCACGATCGGGTCGTCGTCGGCCGCCGCCGAGGAAGCTGTCGGCCGTGGCGCGCCCGGGGCGGGCGCCGTGGCGTCGCCGCCCAGGACCTCTTCGAGGATGTGGCGGGCCAGGACGGTGGCGGCCGGGTAGTCGAAGGCGAGGGTGGCGGGCAGCCGCAGGCCGGTCGCGGCGGTGAGGCGGTTGCGCAGTTCGACGGCGGTGAGCGAGTCGAAGCCGACCTCGCGGAAGGCGCGGTCGGGCGCGATGGCATCGGCCGACGGGTAGCCGAGGACGGCGGCCGCGTGGCCGCGTACGAGCGCGAGGACTTCCTGCTCTCGGTCCGCTTCCGGCAGTGCGGCCAGGCGCTGGGCGAGGGCGGAGCCTTCCTGTCGGTCCGCGCCGGCGGCGGTGCGCCGCTGGGGTGCGCGAACCAGGGTGCGCAGGAGCGGCGGGACGCCGTTCCCGGCGGCGGCCTGGGCGCGCAGGCCCGCGAGGTCGAGGCGGACCGGGACGGTCAGGGGGTGGTTCGCGGCGTGCGCGGCGTCGAAGAGTTCCAGGCCTTCGGCGGAGGTGAGGGGGGCCGCTCCGGCGCGCGTCCTGCGGTCGAGTTCGCCCGCGCCGAGGTGGGCCGTCATCTCGCTGGCCTGGGCCCACAGGCCCCAGGCGAGGGAGGTCGCGGGCAGGCCGTGGGCGCGGCGGTGCCGGGCGAGCGCGTCGAGGTAGGCGTTGGCGGCCGCGTAGTTGGCCTGGCCGGGGGTGCCGAAGACTCCGGCGGCGGAGGAGAACAGGACGAACGCGGACAGGTCCAGGTCGGCCGTCAGCTCGTGCAGGTTCAGGGCCGCGTCCACCTTGGGGCGCAGGACGGTGTCCAGGCGCTCGGGTGTCAGGGCGGTGACGACGCCGTCGTCGAGGGCTCCGGCGACGTGCACGACGGCGGAGAGGTCGGCGCCGACCTCGTCCAGGAGGGCCGCGAGTGCGGCCCGGTCGGCGGTGTCGCAGGCGGCGAGGCGCACACGGGCGCCCGACTCCGCCAGGTCCGCGCGGAGTTCGGCGGCGCCGGGGGCGGCATCGCCCCTGCGGGAGACGAGGAGCAGGTCGCGGACGCCGTGGCGGGCCACCAGGTGGCGGGCGACGAGGCCGCCGAGGGTGCCGGTGCCGCCGGTGATCAGGACGGTGCCCGCGCCCCAGGGGCCGGGGGTGGAGTCGGCCCCGTCGGTGGCCTCGGCGTCGGCTTCGGCGTCGGCTTCGGCAGTGGGTGCCGAGTCGGTCCGGGGCGCGGTCCCGATGGTCTCGGCCGGCGGCACGCGGGTCAGGCGCGGCGCGCGCAGGACTCCGTCGTGAAGCGCCACCTCGGGCTCGTCCGTCGCGAGGGCGGCGGCGACCAGCGCCTCCACGCTCTCGTCCGCACCGGTGGCGGCGTCCGGGTCGAGGTCCAAGAGGACGAAGCGGTCAGGGTGCTCGGACTGCGCCGAACGCAGCAGCCCCCACACGGCCGCGGCCACGGGGTCGGGGTCGGCGGCGACCGCGCCGCGCGTCACCACGACGAGCCGGGACTCCTCGAACCGCTCCTCGCCGAGCCAGCCCTGCAGAACCTCAAGGGCACGCTCCAACTGGGGCCGTACGGCGCCGAGTTCGACCTGTCGGTCGCTCTCGGCAGTGGCTCCGGCCGCCGTCAGGAGCGGCAGGAACAGCGTCGCGGGCGGCTCGGCACCGTCGTCGAGTGCGGCGGTCAGGGACTCCAGGTCCGCGTGCGTGTGGCGTACGAAGGGCAGGGCGTCGACCACGTCCGGGGAGCCGATGAGCGCTGCCGCGGCGAGCTGCCCGGTCGCTTCCGCCGGGGTGTCGAGGGTCGTCCACTCCACCTGGAACAGCGCGTCGCGCGCCGCCGAACCGGTCAGCTGGTCCTCGGAGAGGGCGCGCAGCGCGAGCGACCCGACGGAGACGACCGGCTGCCCGGTGGCGTCGGCGGCCAGCAGGGTGACGGTGTCCGCCCCGGCGGCGGCGACGCGCACGCGGAGCGTGGTGGCGCCGGTGGCGTGCAGGGTGACGCCGGACCAGACGAACGGCAGGTGCGCGCGGTCGGTGCGGGAGATGAAGTCGCCGAGCCCGATGGCGTGCAGGGCGGCGTCGAAGAGAGCCGGGTGCAGCCCGAAGGACTCCGTGTCGGCGTGCGCCTCCTGCGGCAGGTCGATCTCCGCGTACACGTCGCCACCCTGCCGCCAGGCGGCGCGCAGGCCCTGGAAGAGGGGGCCGTAGCCGTGCCCGTTGGCCGTCAGGCGCTCGTACAGGTCGGACACGTCGACGCGCTCGGCCCCGGCGGGCGGCCACACGGACAGGTCGGCGGCCTCGGCGGTCCCGGCCGCGGGGGCGGTCGGGAGGAGGCTGCCGGTGAAGTGGCGCGTCCAGGGGGTGTCGTCGGCGTCGTCCTGCGGACGCGCGAACAGGCTCAGCTCGCGCCGCCCGGTGTCGTCCGGGCCACCCACGGAGATCTGCAGCTGGATGCCGCCCTGCGCGGGGACGACGAGGGGCGCTTCCAGGGTCAGCTCTTCGAGGTGGCCGCAGCCGACCTCGTCGCCCGCGCGCAGGGCGAGTTCGACGTAGGCCGTCCCGGGCAGCAGGATCGCGCCGTCGACCGCGTGGTCCGCGAGCCACGGGTGCGTCTGCGTCGAGAGCCGTCCGGTGAACAGGTACCCGTCCGCGTCCGCGAGCGCCACGGCGGCCCCGAGCAGTGGGTGCCCGGCGGCACGCAGCCCCGCGAACACCACGTCACCGGCTCCGGCGGGCGCGGCCTTCGGCCAGTAGTGCTCGCGCTGGAAGGGGTAGGTGGGCAGGTCGACGGTGGTGCGGGCGCCGGGGAGGAGGGCCTGCCAGTCGAGTTCGGCGCCGTGCGCGTGGGCTTCGGCGAGGGAGGCGGCGAGGCGGTCGACGCCGCCCTCGTCACGGCGCAGAGAACCGAGCGTGACAGCCTGACTGTCGGTCGCGTCGATCGTCGCCTGCACCGGGACCGTGAGCACCGGGTGCGGGCTCATCTCGACGAACAGGCTGTGCCCTTCGGCGAGCAGGCCGCGGGTGGCGTGCTCGAACAGGACCGTCTGACGCAGGTTGCGATACCAATAGCCCGCGTCCATCGGGGTGTCGGCATCCAGCCACTCCCCCGTGAGCGTCGAGTACAGCGGAATGTCGGCGCCCTGCGGGGCGAGCCCGGCCAGGGCCTCGGCTATCCGCTCCTCGATCTGCTCCACGTAAGAGGAATGCGAGGCGTAGTCCACGGGGATCGTGCGGGCGCGGATGTCCTGGCCGACGCACTGGGCGACCAGCTCCTCCAGCGCCTCCGGCTCACCGGAGACCACGACCTGGGCGGGGCCGTTCACGGCGGCCAGCTCGATCCGACCGTCCCAGGCCCCGATCAGCTCACGCACTTCCTGCTCGGGCAGCGGCACGGACACCATCCCGCCCTTGCCCGACAACTCCCGGATCGCCAGGCTGCGCAGCGCCACCACACGAGCGGCATCCCGCAACGACAGCGCACCCGCCACACACGCGGCGGCGATCTCACCCTGGCTGTGCCCGACGACGGCCGCAGGCTGCACACCCGCCGCCTGCCACGTCGCCGCCAGCGACACCATCACCGCGAACAACACCGGCTGGACCACATCCACCCGATCGAAGTTCTCCCCACTCAGCTCATCGAAAAGATCCCACTCGACGAACTCCGCAAGCGCCTCACCACACTCCCGCATCCGCTCCGCGAACACCGGACTGGAGTCGAGAAGTTCACGGGCCATCCCGGCCCACTGCGAGCCCTGACCCGGGAACACGAACACCGGACGGACCGACCCGCCCAGCGCCCGCCCAGTGACCACGTTCTGCGCGCCCGCGCCATCCAGCGCCAGCGCGTCGAGCCCGGCAAGCAGCTCGTCCCGGTCCCGGCCGAGGACGACGCCCCGCTGGTCGAACCGCGACCGCGCCACCACCAACGACCACGCCACATCGCCCGGTTCCAGAGAAGCATCGGCGAGCAACAGCTCCCGCACCCGCGCGGCCTGCGCCCGCAAGGCACCCTCGGTCTTGCCCGAGAGAGCGAACGGCACGACACCCGCCACGACCGCCGACGCAGAAGGCGCGGCAGCCTCCTCGGGCGCGCCGGGCTCGTCCGCTGCGGGCTCCGCGACCGGCGCCTGTTCCACGATGACGTGCGCGTTCGTACCGCTGACGCCGAAGGACGACACGCCCGCGCGACGCGGCGCACCGCCCTCCCGCTCGGCCCACTCGCGGGCCTCGGTCAGGAGGGCGACGGAGCCGGAGGTCCAGTTGACCTGGGACGTGGGCGCGTCGACGTGGAGGGTCTGCGGGAGCACTCCGGCGCGCATCGCCATGACCATCTTGATGATGCCCGCGACACCGGCGGCGGCCTGGGTGTGGCCGATGTTGGACTTGATGGAGCCGAGCCACAGGGGCTCGCGGCCGCCCGTGGGGGCCTCGGGGCGCTCCTGGCCGTAGGTGGCGATGAGGGCCTGGGCCTCGATGGGGTCGCCCAGCGTGGTGCCCGTGCCGTGCGCCTCGACGGCGTCGATGTCGGCCGCGGTGAGGCGGGCGTTGGCGAGGGCCTGCATGATGACGCGCTGCTGGGAGGGGCCGTTGGGGGCGGTCAGGCCGTTGCTGGCACCGTCCTGGTTGACCGCCGAGCCGCGGACGACGGCGAGGACCTGGCGGCCCGCGCGACGGGCGTCGGACAGGCGCTCGACGAGGAGCATGCCGACGCCCTCGCCCCAGCCGGTGCCGTCGGCCGCGTCGGCGAACGCCTTGCAGCGCCCGTCCGCGGCGAGGCCCTGCTGGCGGCTGAACTCGGTGAAGACGCCGGGCGTGGAGATGACGGTGACACCCGCGACGAGGGCCATGCCGCATTCGCCCTGGCGCAGCGCCTGCACGGCGAGGTGCAGGGCGACCAGCGAGGACGAGCAGGCCGTGTCGACGGTGAGGGCGGGGCCTTCGAGGCCGAGGGTGTAGGCGATGCGGCCGGACTCGACGGCGGCGGCGTTGCCGGTGCTCACATAGCCCTCGACGTCCTCCTCGGCTTCGAAGAGGAGCGGGGCGTAGTCCTGGCCGTTGGTTCCGACGAATACGCCGGTGCGGCTGCCGCGCACCGACGCCGGGTCGATGCCGGCGCGCTCCAGGGCCTCCCACGCGGTTTCCAGGAGGAGCCGCTGCTGCGGGTCCATCGCGAGGGCTTCGCGCGGGGAGATGCCGAAGAAAGCGGCGTCGAATTCGGCGACGCCGTCCAGGAAGCCGCCGTGCGCCGTGGAAGTCGTTCCCTGCTTTCCTGCGGCGTCCGGGTCGTAGAGGGATTCGAGGTCCCAGTTACGGTCCGTGGGAAGCCCTGAAATGGCGTCCCGGCCTTCAGAAAGGAGTCGCCACAGATCTTCGGGGCCGCTCACGCCGCCGGGGAAGCGGCAGCTCATCGCTGTGATCGCGATGGGCTCCTGAGCAGCGGCCTCGATGTCCTTCAGACGTTGCTGCGTCTGATGCAGGTCCGCCGAAACCCACTTGAGATAGTCGCGCAGCGTCTCTTCATTCGCCATCAAATGTCACCTGTTCAGGACGTGTGCCGCACCCTCTGGCATACAACGGACCTGTCCGCAGCCGTTTTCTCGATGACGCTATGGGGGCCCCATACGACCAACAACCCCTACCCTCCCCCTACTCGCCCCTACGGGATTGCCTCGAAATGAGGCCGGGGGCGAGTGCGTGCGCAAAGGGGGTGGGTAGGGGCTGTCGGTTCAATTAATTACCTTGACGAGCGCTCCTTGTCCATCCATCGACGAAGACGCGGTTTATCACTGGGGGGTTGTCAGCCCCTTCCGAGTTGCTTCTTGATGAATTCGAGCATCTCGTCGTCGCTGGCTGCGGCGAGTTGTTCGCCGACGTCGGGGGCGTCGGTGGTGGCTGTTCCTGCTGCGCCCGCCTGCGCGCCCGTGCCCGTGCCCGTGGCGGTGTTCTTCCAGCGGTCGAGGGCCGCCTGGAGGCGCACGGCGACCTTGGTGCGGGTGATCTCGTCGGCGGCTCCCGCGGATCCGGCGGCGGCGAGGCTGCCTTCGAGCCGGTCGAGGTCGCCGAGCAGCAGCAGGGCGGGGTCGGCGGCGTCCGGGGCGAGTTCGGTGCGCAGGCAGTCGGCGAGGGCCGTGGGGGTCGGGTGGTCGAAGACCACGGTGGCGGGCAGGACGAGGCCGGTGAGGGCGTTGACGCGGTTGCGGAGTTCGACGGCGGTCAGGGAGTCGAAGCCCAGCTCGCGGAAGGCGCGGGTGGGTTCGACGGCTGCCGCGCCGCTGTAGCCGAGGACGGCGGCGACCTGTTCGCAGACGAGGTCCAGGAGCAGCCGGTCCTGTTCGGGCCGCGGCAGCGACGCGAGGCGTGCCGCGAGGTCCGGGCCGCCCTGCCCGGCGGCGGGACCGCCGACGCCGGTGCCGCCGTCGGCCACGCCGGTGCCGGACAGGCGTGCCGCTTGTGCTTCCGGCAGTTCGGCGTAGAGCCTGCTGGGCCGGACCGCGGTGAACGCCGGTGCGTACTGCTGCCAGTCGACGTCGGCGACGAGGACGGCAGTGCGGTCCTGGCCGAGGAGCCGCTGGAGGGCGACGACGGCGCGCTCCGGCTCCAGGGGCGGCAGTGCCCCGCCGCGCAGTCGTTCCGCGGCCACTCCCTCGGCGGCCATGCCGCTGCCCGCCCACGGGCCCCAGGCCACCGCGGTGGCGGTCAGGCCGCGGGCCCTGCGGGCGTGGGCGAGCCCGTCGAGGTAGGCGTTGGCGGCGGCGTAGCTTCCCTGTCCGGCGCCGCCGGCCACACCGGCGAAGGAGGAGAACAGGACGAACGCCGACAGGTCCAGATCGGCCGTCAGCTCGTCCAGGTTGCGGGCCGACTCCGTCTTCGCGCGGAAGACGGTCGCGAGCCGCTCGGGCGTCATCGCGTCGAGCACGCCGTCGTCGAGGACACCGGCCGCGTGGAACACGCCGGTCAGCGGCGCGTCGGCGGGGATCTCCGCGAGGAGGGCGGCAAGGGCGTCCCGGTCGGCGGCGTCGCAGGCCGCGACGGTCACGCGGACGCCGGACTCCTCCAGTTCCGCGCGGAGTTCGGCGGCGCCGGGCGCGTCGGGGCCGCGCCTGCTGGTCAGGACGAGGTGGTCGGCGCCCTCACGGGCGAGCCAGCGGGCCACGTGGCCGCCCAGGGCGCCGGTGCCGCCGGTGACGAGCACGGTGCCGTGCGGCGCCCACGCGGCGGCCGGTTCGCCGTCGTACGGGGCACGCACCACGCGGCGCCCGAACGCGCCGGAGCCGCGCACCGCCACCTGGTCCTCACCGGCCCAGGCCCCGCCGAGCACGCGGCCGAGCCGGGACAGCGCGGCCGTGTCGGCGCTGTCGGGCAGGTCGACGAGACCACCCCAGCGCTCCGGGTACTCCAGGGCGGCGACCCGGCCGAGACCCCACAGGGCGGTGCGGGCGGGCGCGGTCCGCGCGTCGCCGTGGCCGACGGCGACGGCGTCCCGAGTGGCGCACCACAGGGGGGCGTCGACGCCGGTGTCACCGAGGGCCTGGATCAGCGCCAGCGTGCGGGTGACTTCCGCCGGTACGGCGCCGCCGTCACCGGGGGCGTCCGCGTCGGCCTCCAGGGCGGCTGCCGGTTCGTCGACTGCGAGCAGCGAGAGCACGCCGTCGAAGGCAGTCCCCTCGGCGGCCTCGCCGAGCGCGGCGCGCAGGGGTCCGGCGAACGCGTCCCGTGCGGTGGCGTCCGCGGGCACCGCCACGGTCACGAGCCGCACCTCGTGCTCGGCCATGAGGGCGGCCACGGCCGCGTGCCACGACGCGGTGACGTCGATGTGACCGTCGGCGTGGCCCTCCGTCCGGGCGTCCCTCCGCTCTTCCGGTACGACGACGAGCCAGCTGCCCGTCAGCTTCCCGGCCGCCGACTCGGTGAGCGGCGTCCAGGACTCGCGGTAGTTCCACTTGTCGAGGGTGAAGGTCTCGCGCCGCTGCTTCCGCCAGGCGGTCAGCGCGGGCAGGACCTCGGCGAGCGGGGCGTCGTCCGACACCTCCAGGGTCTTGGCCAGCTCGGCCGCGTCCGCGCTCTCCACGGTCTCCCAGAACCGCGACTCCACCTCGTCCACCGCACCGGTACCGGCCATGCCCGCCGTGTCCGACGCCGCCTCCAGCCAGTAGTGCTCGTGCTGGAAGGCGTACGTGGGCAGGTCGACGCGCCGCCGTGCCTCGGCCGGTGCGTACAGCGGCGCCCAGTCGGCCTCCGCGCCGCGCACCTGGACCTTGGCGAGGGCGGCGAGGAAGGTGTCGGGCTCGGGTCGGTCCTTGCGCAGTCCGCCGATCAGGCCCGCCTGGGCGGCCGGGTCGGTGACGGTGTCGTGCGCCATCGCCGTCAGGACGGCATCCGGGCCCAACTCGAGGAGCGTGGAGACGCCCTGGCCGGTGAGAGTGGCGAGTCCGTCGTGGAAGCGGACGGCCTCACGGATGTGCCGCACCCAGTACTCCGGGTCCTTCAGCTCGTCCGGTTCCGCGAGCTCGCCGGTGACGTTGGAGACGACGGGCAGCTTCGGGTCCTGGTACGCCAGCCCTCCCGCGACCTTGCGGAAGTCCTCCAGGACCGGGTCCATGAGCGGCGAGTGGAAGGCATGCGACACCTTCAGCCACCGCACCTTGCGGCCCTCACCCCGCAGCCTCTCCTCCAAGCCCTCCAGGACGGTGAGGTCACCGGAGAGCACCACCTGCGACGGCCCGTTCACGGCCGCCAGACCGACCTGGTCGGACACGCCCTCAAGCAGCGGCAGCACATCCGCCTCGGCGGCCTGCACCGCCAGCATCGCCCCGCCCGCCGGGAGAGCCTGCATCAACCGGCCACGTGCGGCGACCAGTCGAGCCGCGTCCTCCAGGGACCAGAGTCCGGCCACATACGCGGCCGTCAGCTCACCGATCGAGTGACCACCGACAACCTCCGGCCGCACCCCGAAGGACTCCGCCAAACGGAACAGAGCCACCTCGACGGCGAACAACGCGGGCTGCGCGTACCCCGTCTGCTCCAACAGCTCGGCGTCGGTGCCGAACATGACGTCCTTCAGCGGCTGGTCCAACAGCCCGTCCAGGTGCGCGCACACCTCGTCCAGCGCATCGGCGAACACCGGGAACGTCTCGTACAGCTCACGCCCCATGCCGACCCGCTGACTGCCCTGCCCGGTGAAGACGACCCCGAGACGGCCCTCGACCACCGCACCGGACACCACGCTCGGCGCGTGGCCGCCGGACACCAGCGCGTCCAGGCCGGACAGGAAGTCGTCCCGCTCGCGGCCGAAGACCACGGCTCGGTGTTCGAGGGGCGAGCGGCCCGTGGCCAGGGACCAGCCCGCGTCGGCGAGTGCGGCGCGGTCGGCGGTGAGGGTGGGGTCGGCGAGGAGCCGTTCGCGCAGGCGGGCGGCCTGGGCGCGGAGGGCGTCGGCGGTGCGGGCCGAGAGCTGCCAGGGGACGGCGGTGGCGGTGGTGTGCACCTCGTCGGGGCCCTGGGGGGTGGTGGGCCTGCGGCGGGGGGCCTGTTCCACGACGACGTGGGCGTTCGTGCCGCTCACGCCGAACGAGGAGACGCCCGCGCGGCGCGGCGCGCCGTCCCGGTCGGGCCACTCGCGGGCGCGGTCGAGCAGTTCCACGGTCCCGGCGGACCAGTCGACGTGGGTGCTCGGCCGGTCGATGTGGAGGGTCTGCGGGAGCATGCCGTGGCGCATCGCCATGACCATCTTGATGATGCCCGCGACACCGGCGGCGGCCTGCGTGTGGCCGATGTTGGACTTCACGGAGCCGAGGAGCAGCGGCCGGTCGGCGGGCCGGTCCTGGCCGTAGGTGGCGATGAGGGCCTGGGCCTCGATCGGGTCGCCGAGGGTCGTGCCGGTGCCGTGGCCCTCGACGGCGTCGATCTGCTCGGGCGCGAGGCGCGCGTTGGCGAGGGCCTGGGTGATGACGCGCTGCTGGGACGGGCCGTTGGGGGCGGTCAGGCCGTTGGACGCGCCGTCCTGGTTCACAGCCGAGCCACGCACGACCGCCAGTACTTCGTGGCCGTTGCGGCGGGCGTCGGACAGGCGCTCCAGGAGCAGCAGGCCCGCGCCCTCGCCCCAGCCGGTGCCGTCGGCGGCTTCCGCGTAGGGCTTGCAGCGGCCGTCGCCGGCGAGGCCGCCCTGGCGGCTGAACTCGTCGAAGGCGCCCGCTGTCGCCATCACGGTGACGCCGCCCGCGAGGGCGAGGTCGCACTCGCCCTGACGCAGGGCCTGCGCGGCCAGGTGCAGGGCGACCAGGGACGAGGAGCACGCCGTGTCGACCGTCACCGCGGGGCCTTCGAGGCCGAAGGCGTAGGCGAGGCGGCCGGAGATGACGCTGCCGGACGTGCCGGTCATGAGGTGTCCCTCGACGCCTTCGGGGACGCTGTCGAGCCCGGTCGCGTACCCCTGGAAGCCGGAGCCGACGAAGACGCCGGTGGAGGTGGAGCGCAGGGACTTGGGGGCGATGCCGATGCGTTCGAAGAGTTCCCAGGAGGTCTCCAGGAGGAGCCGCTGCTGCGGGTCCATGGCCAGGGCCTCGCGCGGGGAGATCCCGAAGAGTCCGGCGTCGAACTCGGCGGCGTCGTAGACGAAGCCGCCCTCGGGCTTGTACCGGGCGCCACCGTCGAGGTCCCAGCCTCGGTCGGCGGGGAAGACGGAGATGGCGTCGGTGCCGTCGACGAGCAGTTGCCACAGGCCCTCGGGGGTGGTGGCGCCGCCGGGGAAGCGGCAGCTCATGGACACGATGGCGATCGGGTCGTCGGACACGTCGGCGGTCGGCGCCGCCGGGACGGGGGCCGTCGTCGCGGCGGTGGCTCCGCCGGACAGCTCCGCCAGCAGGTGGCGGGCCAGGACCTCGGGCGACGGGTGGTCGAAGACGGCCGTCGCGGGCAGCTGGACGTCGGTGGCGGCGGTGAGGCGGTTGCGCAGTTCGACGGCGGTGAGGGAGTCGAAGCCCAGCTCGCGGAAGGCGCGGGTGGGTTCGACGGCCTCGGCGCCGCCGTAGCCGAGGGCGGCGGCCGCCTCGGCGCGCACGAGGTCGAGGACCAGGCGCTGCCGCTCGGGCTCGGGGAGTCCGGTGAGGCGGGCGGCCCACTCCGAGACCGGACCGCTGTCGCCCGCCGGGGCGTCCTTCGCGCGCTGCGGCTTCGGGCGCAGCGCGGGCAGGCCACCGAGGAAGGCGCTCGGGCGGGCGGCGGTGAAGGTGGGCGCGAACCGCTCCCAGTCGACGTCGGCCACGGTCAGGCACGTCTCGTCGGACGCGAGCGCCTGGGCGAGCGCGCCGACGGCCAGTTCGGGTGCGAGCAGCGCGACACCGCGGCGGCGCAGGTGCTCCTCGGCCTCGGCGGTGGCTGCCATGCCGCTGCCGCCCCAGGCGCCCCAGGCGACGGAGGTCGCGCTCTGGCCGCGGGCGCGGCGGCGTTCGGCGACCGCGTCGAGGAAGGCGTTGGCGGCGGCGTATCCGGCCTGGCCGCCGCTGCCCCAGACGGCGGCGATGGAGGAGAACAGGACGAAGGCGTCGAGGTCCGTGTCGGCGAGGAGTTCGTCGAGGTGGGCGGCGCCCGCGGCCTTGGCGGCCAGCGCGTGGGCGAGGTCCGCGGGCGCGGTGTCGGCGAGGGCGACGGCGGGGCTCACCCCGGCGGCGTGGAAGACGGCACGCGGGGTGCGTCCGGCGGCCGCGAGTTCGTCGAGGAGCGCGGCGACGGCGTCCCGGTCGGCGACGTCGCAGGCCGCGACGGTGACCTCGGCTCCCGACTCCCGCAGTTCCGCCGCGAGTTCGGCGGCGCCGGGCGCGTCGATGCCGCGCCTGCTGGTCAGGACGAGGTGGTCGGCGCCCTCGCGGGCGAGCCAGCGGGCCACGTGCGCGCCGAGCGCGCCCGTGCCGCCCGTGATGAGCGTGGTGCCGCGCGGCGTCCAGTCCCGTGCCGGGCGGTCGGCCGACGGGGCGTGGGCGAGTCGGCGTACGAAGATGCCCGAGCCGCGCACGGCGACCTGGTCCTCGTACCCGTTGCCGCCGCCGTCCGCCGACCCTTCGGCGGGGATGCCCGCCAGGGCTGTGGCGAGCCGGGTGCCCGCGCGGCCGTCCGGGGTCGGCGGCAGGTCGACGAGACCGCCCCAGCGCTCCGGGTGCTCCAGGGCCACGACGCGTCCCAGTCCCCACAGTTGGGCCTGCTTCGCACCGGCGAGCCGGTCGCTGCGGCCGGTGGAGACGGCTCCGCTGGAGACCGCCCACAGCTTCGCGTCGGCCTCGGCGTCACCGAGGGCCTGGACCAGCGCCAGGGTGCCCGCGAGGCCGAGGGGCAGCTCGGGGTGCGCCGGATGCGGGTCCTCGACGAGGGCGAGGAGGGAGACGACACCGGCGAGCCGGGCCGACGTGTCGCCGGCGCCGGGGGCGTCAGCGGCCTCGGAAGTCCCGGGCACGTGCTCGCGCAGCCGCGAGGCCAGTGCCTCACGCGTCAACTCATCTGCATTCACGCGGACTTCGGCGACCTCCGCACCGGCGGCCGCCAGCGCCTCGGTGACACCCGCGGTCCACGGGTGCGCGGCAGCCTCCTCCGGTACGACGACCAACCACCGGCCCGTCAGCACCGGACCAGGCAGAACGCCGCCCGCCAGGGGCTTCCACATGACGCGATAGCGCCACCCGTCCACAGTCGACCGCTCACGCCGCTGCCGCCGCCACGACGACAGGACCGGCAGGACCGCGCCCAGCTCGGCGGCGGAACCGTCCGCCACCTCCAGCTCCGCCGCGAGCCCCTCCAGATCCTCGCGCTCCACGGCCTCCCAGAACCGCGCCTCCACCTCGTCGGTCGCGATGCCCGGCGTGCCGGTCGGCGTGCGCCCGTCGACGAGCCAGAAGTGCTCGTGCTGGAAGGCGTAGGTGGGCAGGTCGACGAGGGTGCGGGCGCCCGGGAAGAGCGCCTGCCAGTCCAGCTCCGCGCCGTGCGCGTGGGCCTGGGCGACGGCGGTCATGAGGCGGTGGGCGCCGCCCTCGTCCCGGGTGAGGGAGCCGAGCGCGACGGCCGGGGTGCCAGCGGCGTCGGCGGTGGCCCGGACCGCGGTCGTGAGCACCGGGTGCGGGCTCATCTCCGCGAACAGGCCGTGGCCCTCGGCGAGCAGCGCGCGGACGGACTGCTCGAAGCGGACGGTGTGCCGCAGGTTGCGGTACCAGTGGCCCGCGTCCATCGGGGTGCCCGCGTCCAGCCTCTCCCCCGTCAGCGAGGAGAACACCGGTACGTCCGCCGGGCGGGACACCACCGGGGCGAGCGCCTGCGCCAGGTGGGCCTCGACGGCCTCCACCCGCGCGGTGTGCGCGCCGTGGCCCGCCGCGAGGACGTCGGCCCGGACGCCGCGGGCGGCGCACTGGGCGACCAGTTCGTCCAGGGCCTCGGTCGCACCCGAGACGACGCACTCGGCGGGGCCGTTGACGGCCGCGAGTTCGATCAGGCCGTCCCGGGCGGCGATCAGCTCCAGCACCTCGGCCTCGGGCAGCGGCACGGACACCGTCCCGCCCCGGCCCGACAGCTCACGGAGCGCCAGGCTCCGCAGGGCCACGACACGAGCCGCGTCGTCCAGTGACAGCACACCCGCGACGCACGCGGCCGCGATCTCACCGGGGCCGTGGCCGACGACGGCGGCGGGCTCCACGCCGGACGCCTGCCACACGGCCGCGAGGGACACCGTCACAGCGAACAGCAGCGGCTGGGCCACGTCCACCCGGTCGACGTTCTCCCCGCTCAGCTGGTCGAAGAGATCCCACTCGACGAACGGCGACAGCGCGTCCCCGCACTCCCGCATGCGCTGCGCGAAGACCGGTGACTCGTCGAGGAGTCGGCGTGCCGTTGGGGCCCACTGCGCCCCCTGTCCCGGGAACACGAACACCGGGCGGGCCGTGCCGCCCTGCGCCTGTCCGACCACGACGCGCCCGGCGCTCACGTCGTCGGCCGTGCCGTCGCCCCGCGGGGTCGTACGGTCGTCGCCGCGCGCCAGCCGGTCGAGCCCGGCGAGCAGTTCGTCCCGGTCCCGCCCGAGAACGACGCCCCGGTGCTCGAACCGCGACCGCGCGACGGCCAAGGACCAGCCGACCTCTCCGATCCCGGCGGTCTGCCCGCCGCCCGTCCCAGCTTGGGACAGGAGGTGTTCATGGAGCCGTCCTGCCTGCTCCCGCAGTGCTTCCGGGGTCTTCGCCGAGAGGACGAAGGGGGTCACGCAGGTGGGCGGTTCGGCGTCGGCGGAGGACTCGTCCGGCGCGGCCGGCACGTCCGCCGGTGCCTGCTCCACGATCACGTGGGCGTTGGTGCCGCTGACGCCGAAGGCCGAGACGCCCGCGCGCCGGGGCGCGCTGTCGGCGTGCCGGGGCCAGTCGCGTGCTCCCGTCAGGAGCTCCACGGCGCCCGCCGACCAGTCCACCTCGGCGGAGGGGGCGTCCACGTGCAGGGTCTTGGGCAGCACACCGTGCCGCATCGCCATGACCATCTTCATGACACCGGCGACACCGGCGGCTGCCTGGGTGTGCCCGATGTTGGACTTGATGGAGCCCAGCCACAGGGGCCGGTCGGCGGACCGCTCCTTGCCGTACGTGGCGAGGAGCGCCTGCGCCTCGATGGGGTCGCCGAGCGTGGTGCCGGTGCCGTGCGCCTCGACGGCGTCGACGTCGGCGGGCGTGAGGCCCGCGTTCGCGAGGGCCGCGTGGATGACGCGGCGCTGGGAGGGGCCGTTGGGGGCGGTCAGGCCGTTGCTGGCACCGTCCTGGTTCACGGCGGAACCGCGGACGACAGCGAGCACGCGGTGACCGTTGCGGCGGGCGTCGGAAAGACGCTCGACGAGGAGCATGCCCACGCCCTCGCCCCAGCCGGTGCCGTCGGCCGCGTCGGCGAACGCCTTGCAGCGCCCGTCCGCGGCGAGGCCGCGCTGACGGCTGAACTCCACGAAGGTCGCCGGGGTCGACATCACCGACACGCCGCCCGCGAGGGCCATGGTGCACTCGCCCTGCCGCAGGGCCTGCGCGGCCAGGTGCAGGGCGACCAGCGACGACGAGCAGGCCGTGTCGACGGTCACCGCGGGGCCTTCGAGGCCGAAGGTGTACGAGATGCGCCCGGAGGCGACGCTCGCGGCGTTGCCGATGCCGAGGTAGCCCTCGACCTCGTCGGGGACGTGGTCAACCCCGGCGGTGTAGTCCTGGCCGTTGGTGCCCGCGAACACGCCGATCTGGCTGCCGCCGAGGCTCGCCGGGTCGATCCCGGCGCGCTCGAAGGCCTCCCAGGAGGTCTCCAGGAGGAGCCGCTGCTGCGGGTCCATGGCCAGCGCCTCGCGCGGGTTGATGCCGAAGAACTTGGCGTCGAACTGCCCGGCGTCGTAGAGGAATCCGCCCTCGCGGACGTACGAGGTCCCGGCGCGCTCGGCGTCGGAGTGGAACAGTCCCTCGGTGTCCCAGCCGCGGTCGGCGGGGAAGTCGGCGATGGCGTCGACGCCGTCGGCGACGAGCCGCCACAGGTCCTCGGGGCTGCGGACGCCGCCGGGGAAGCGGCAGCTCATGCCGATGATGGCGAGGGGTTCGTCGTCCGCCGCCGCGCCGGTGGCGGCGGGCAGCGGGGTCGCGCTCTCGTCACCGAAGAGTTCGGTGTGCAGGTGGGCGGCGAGCGCGGTCGCCGTCGGGTAGTCGAACACCAGCGTCGTGGGCAGCCGCAGGCCGGTGGCGGCGCCGATGAGGTTGCGCAGCTCGACGGCCGTGAGCGAGTCGAAGCCGAGTTCGCGGAAGGCGCGGGTGACGTGCACGTCGTCCGCGCTCGCGTGGCCGAGGACGTCGGCGGCCTGCCGGCGCACCAGGTCCAGGAGGGCGGCCTCGCGGTCCGCGGGGGCCAGGGCGGCGAGGCGGTCGGCCAGCGCGTTCGCGGGGGCGGCGGCCGTGCCGGGGGCGGCGGGCGCGTCCGTGAGGGCCGCGCGGGCCTCGGGGATGTCCGCGAAGAGGCGGCTGGGGCGGGCGGCGGTGATGCCGGGCGCGTACTGGGCCCAGTCGACGTCCGCGACGACGGCCAGCGCCTGGTGGCCGTCGAGCGCCTGGTGCAGGGCGGTGATGGCGAGGCCGGGGTCCATGGGCGGCATCACGCCGTGCCGCAGCCGCTCGGCGGCGGCTCCCTCGGCGGCCATGCCGCTGCCGTCCCAGGGGCCCCAGGCGACGGAGGTCGCCGCGTGCCCGGCGGCGCGCCGGGCCTCGGCGAGGGCGTCGAGGGCCGCGTTGGCGGCGGCGTAACTGCCCTGTCCCGCGCCGCCGACGACGCCGGCGAGGGAGGAGAAGAGGACGAACGCCGACAGGTCCGCGTCGCGGGTCAGCTCGTCCAGGTGCCGGGCCGACGCCACCTTCGCGCGGAACACCGAGGCCATCCGCTCCTCGGTGAGGCCTTCGAGGACACCGTCGTCGAGGACCCCCGCCGTGTGGAACACGCCGGTCAGCGGCGCGTCGTCGGGTATGTCGGCGAGCAGGGCCTGTAGCGCCGCGCGGTCGGCGACGTCGCAGGCCGCGACCGTCACGCGTACGCCCGACTCCTCCAGTTCGCTGCGGAGTTCGGGCGCGCCCGGCGCGTCGAGGCCGCGCCGGCTCGTCAGGAGCACATGGCCGGCGCCGCCCGCACGGGCCAGCCAGCGGGCCACGTGGGCGCCCAGGGCGCCGGTGCCGCCGGTGACGAGCACCGTGCCGCCGTCGGCGGACCACTGCGCTTCCGTGGCACCGGCGGGGGCCGCGCCCGGCGTCGCGTCGCCGAGGGGCGCGCGCACCAGGCGGCGCGCGAAGACGCCGGAGGCGCGCACCGCGACCTGGTCCTCACCGGACCGGTCCGACGCCCCCGCCGGGCCCGACGCGGCGGCGAGTGTCCGGGTGAGGTGGGTGACCGCCGTGGGGTCGGCGGCCTCGGGGAGGTCGACGAGGCCGCCCCAGGACTGCGGGAATTCGAGGGCGGCGACGCGGCCGAGGCCCCAGACGGTCGCCTGCGCGGGGTCGGCGGCGGGCTCGGACGGCGTCGTCGCCACCGCGCCGCGGGTCGCGGCCCAGACGGTGGCGGTGCTGCCGCTGTCGCCGAGCGCCTGGAGCAGCACGGCCGTGCGCAGGGCGGCGGCCGGCGCCGCTTCGCCGTCGAGGGTCGAGGCGGTCTCGGCGGCCGGTCCCGCGCCCGGTGCGGCCTCCGCGCCGGTGGCCGAACCCGTCCCGGATCCGGACCCGGCGCCGAGGGCGAGGAGCGACAGGACCCCGTCCCACGCGGTCGCCCCGTGCTGCGTCAGGAGCGCGGTGAGGGCCGCCCGGTCGGTGGCGGCGGTGGCGGGGACGCGCACCACCGCGACCCGGGCGCCGTCCGCGGCGACGGCCCGCCCGGCCGCGCCGCACCAGGGGTGGTCGGCGTGCTCGTCGGGGACGAGCAGGGCCCAGGTGCCGGTGAGGGCGGGGGTGTCGCCCGGCTGCTGGGGCGGCAGCGGGTTCCAGGTCACGCGGTAGCGCCAGCTGTCCAGCGTGGACGTGGTGTGCCTGCGGCGGCGCCACGCGGTGAGGGCGGGCAGGACCTCGGTCAGCGGGGCGTCGTCGGGTACGTCCAGGGCGCCGGTGAGCTCCGTGATGTCCTCGTTCTCGACGGCGGCCCAGAAGCGGGCGTCGGCGTCGTCGGACAGGGCGGTGCCGGGGGTGGCGGCCGAGGCGGCGGGCGCGGTGGTGTCCAGCCAGTACCGCTGGTGCTGGAAGGCGTACGTGGGCAGGTCGACGCGGCTCCGGGCGCGCGTCGGGGCGTACTGCGGGGTCCAGTCGACGTCTGTTCCGCGCACGTGCAGCCGGGCGAGGGCGGTCAGGAACGTGTCGGGTTCGGTCCTGTCGCGGCGCAGCGCCGCCACGAGGCCCGCCTGGGCGGCGGGGTCGGTGAGGGTGTCGTGGGCCATCGCCGTGAGGACGGCGTCGGGGCCGAGTTCGAGCAGGGTGGTGACGCCGAAGTCGGTGAGGGCGCCGAGTCCGTCGTGGAAGCGGACGGCCTCGCGCACGTGCCGCACCCAGTACTCGGGGTCCTTCAGCTCGGCGGCCGCGGCGAGTCGCCCGGTCACGTTCGACACGACCGGGAGCGCCGGGTCCTGGTAGGCGAGTGACCGTGCGATCCGGCGGAACTCGTCGAGCATCGGCGCCATCAGCGGCGAGTGGAAGGCGTGGCTGACCTTGAGCCAGCGGGTCTTGCGGCCCTCGGCGCGCAGTTGTCCCGCGAGGTCCTCCAGGACGCCGCGGTCGCCGGAGAGCACCACCTGGGCGGGGCCGTTGACGGCGGCGAGGCCCACCCACTCGGCGACCTCCGCGAGCAGCGGCGCGACGTCGGCCTCGGACGCCTGCACGGCGAGCATGGCGCCGCCCCGGGGCAGGGCCTGCATCAACCGGCCGCGCGCGGCGACCAGTCGGGCGGCGTCCGCGAGGGACCAGAGCCCGGCGACGTGCGCGGCGGCGAGTTCGCCGATGGAGTGGCCGCCGACGATCTCCGGCCGCACCCCGAAGGACTCGGCGAGGCGGTACAGGGCGACCTCGACGGCGAACAGGGCGGGCTGGGTGTACCCGGTCTGTTCGAGGAGTTCGGCGTCGGTGCCGAACATGACGTCCTTCAGCGGCCGGTCCAGGAGCGGATCCAGGTGCGCGCACACCTCGTCCAACGCCGTGGCGAAGGCGGGGAACGCCTCGTACAACTCGCGCCCCATGCCGACCCGCTGACTGCCCTGCCCGGTGAAGACGACCCCGAGACGGCCCTCGGCGACCGCGCCGGTCACCGTGCCGGGGGCGGCGGGGCCTTCGGAGGCGAGGGCTTCCAGGGCGTGCAGCAGCTGGTCGCGGTCCTCGCCGAGGAGCACGGCGCGGTGTTCGAAGGCGGAGCGGCCGGTGGCGAGGGTCCAGCCGATGTCGGCGCGCCCGGCGCGGTCCTCGGCGAGGGCCGTGTGGTCGAGGAGGTGTTCGCGCAGGCGTGCGGCCTGGGCGCGCAGTGCCTTCGCGGTGCGGCCGGACAGGGGCCAGGGCGTGGGGCCGACGGCGGGCCGCGGTCCGGTGCCGGACTCCGGGGTCACGCCCTGTTCGGCGGCGGCCTGGGGCTGGTCGGGAGCGTCCTGCGCCTGTTCCTGCGGTACGTCGGCGGGGGCTTCCTCGACGATGACGTGGGCGTTGGTGCCGCTGACGCCGAACGAGGAGACGCCGGCGCGGCGCGGCGCGTCCTCGCGGCCGGGCCAGTCGCGGGGCTCGGTGAGGAGCTCGACCGCTCCTGCGGTCCAGTCCACGTGCGTCGACGGCTGGTCGACGTGCAGGGTCCGCGGAAGCAGCCCGTGGCGCATCGCCATGACCATCTTGATGACACCGGCGGCACCCGCGGCGGCCTGGGTGTGCCCGACGTTGGACTTGACGGAGCCGAGCCACAGCGGCCGGGTGCGCGGCCGCCCCTGCCCGTAGGTGGCGAGGAGGGCCTGGGCCTCGATGGGGTCGCCGAGCGTGGTGCCGGTGCCGTGCGCCTCGACGGCGTCGACGTCTCCGGCGGTGAGGCCCGCGCTGGCGAGGGCGGCGCGGATGACGCGCTGCTGGGCGGGGCCGTTGGGGGCGGTCAGGCCGTTGCTCGCGCCGTCCTGGTTGACCGCGGAGCCGCGGACGACGGCCAGGACCTCGTGCCCGTTGCGGCGCGCGTCGGACAGGCGCTCCAGGAGCAGCAGGCCGACGCCCTCGCCCCAGCCCGTGCCGTCCGCCGCCTCCGCGAACGCCTTGCAGCGGCCGTCGGCAGCCATGCCTCGCTGGCGGCTGAACTCCACGAAGGCGGTGGGCGTCGACATGAGCGACACGCCGCCCGCGAGGGCGAGCCCGCACTCGCCCTGGCGCAGCGCCTGGGCCGCGAGGTGCAGGGCGACCAGGGACGACGAGCAGGCCGTGTCGACGGTGACGGCGGGGCCTTCGAGACCCAGGCTGTAGGAGAGGCGGCCGGAGACGACGGCGGCGGTGTTGCCGGTGCCCGAGTAGCCCTCGGTGCTGTCGGCGGCCTCGGCGACGACGGCCGTGTAGTCCTGGCCGTTGGTGCCGGTGAACACGCCGGTGCGGCTGCCGCGCAGGCTCAGCGGGTCGATGCCCGCCCGCTCGACGGCCTCCCAGGCGGTCTCCAGGAGGAGGCGCTGCTGGGGGTCCATGGCGCGGGCCTCGCGCGGCGAGATGCCGAAGAAGCCCGCGTCGAACTCGTCGGCGGTGTACACGAAGCCGCCCTCGCGGGCGTACGTGGTGCCCTGGTGGTCGGGGTCGGGGTGGTAGAGCCCGGCCACGTCCCAGCCGCGGTTCGTGGGGAACGCGGACACCGTGTCCACGCCGTCCCTGACGATCCGCCACAGCTCCTCGGGGGTGTTCGCGCCGCCGGGGAAGCGGCAGCTCATCGCGATGATCGCGACCGGCTCCGCGTCCTTGGACTCGAGTTCGCGCACTCTCCGACGAGTCGTGTGCAGATCCGCCGTCACCTGCTTGAGAAGGCGGCGGATTTTGTCGTCGTTCACCATCTGGCCTAGCTCCTAGAGACAGTTCGGAGAGGGGAGAAGTCGGGGCGTGAGGGGCGGGGCGGGGCGGGCCCCGGGGCGCGGAGGGGGTGAGTCCCGGGGCGCGCGGGGGCGGCTCGCCCCTACGAGCCCCGGCGCGGGCGGCACGTCATTGGATCCCGAACTCCTTGCTGATGAAGTCGAACATCTCGTCGTCCGTCGCGGACTCCAGCTCGCTCGCGACCTCGGCGTCCTCCTCGCCGTCCTGGCCCCGGGTGCACCGGTCGAGCAGCACCCGCAGCCGTTCGGCGATGGCGGCGAGGTCGGTGTCCGACGGCGTGCTCTCGGCGAGGCCCAGCTCCAGCGTGTCGAGCTGGGACAGGAGGGCCGCCGGGTCGGCCCCGTCGGTGCGCAGTTCGGCCTTGAGGTGGCCGGCGAGCGCGACGGGCGTGGGGTGGTCGAAGACGAGGGTGGTGGGCAGGGGCAGGCCGGTGGCCGTGCCGAGCGCGTTGCGCAGTTCGACGGCGGTGAGGGAGTCGAAGCCCAGCTCGCGGAAGGCGCGGGCGGGTTCGACCTGCTCGGGGCCCGGGTAGCCGAGTACGGCCGCCGCGTGGGTGCGTACCAGGTCCTCCAGGAACCGGTCCCGCTCCGGCTCGGACAGCGCGGCGAGCTGCCGGGCGAGGTCCGTGCCGGTGCCTTCGGTGCCGTCGCCGCCGGTTCCGGCCGTGCGGTCCCGCAGGGCGCGGGCCTCGGGCAGGTCGGCGAAGAGCGGGTTGGGGGTGAGGCCGGGGCCGCCCGCGAGGTACTGGTCCCAGTCGATGTCGGCGATGACCGCGCCGGTCGCCCCGTCGCCGAGGGCCTGGCGCAGCGCCGCGACGGCGAGCCGGGGCTCCATGGGCGGCACGGCGCCGCCCCGCAGCCGCTCGGCGGCCACCGCGTCGGCGGCCATGCCGCCTCCGGCCCAGGCGCCCCAGGCGACGGAGGTCGCCGTGAGGCCCTGCGCCCCGCGGTGTTCGGCGAGCGCGTCGAGGGCGGCGTTGGCCGCGGCGTAGCCGCCCTGTCCGGTACCGCCGGAGAGCCCGGCGAAGGAGGAGAAGAGCACGAACGCCGACAGGTCGAGTCCGGCGGTCAGTTCGTGCAGGTGCCACGCGGACCGCACCTTCGCCCGGAAGACGGTGGCGAGGCGCTGTGCGTCCATCCCGTCGAGCACGCCGTCGTCGAGCACGCCCGCCGTGTGGAACACCGCGGTGAGCGGGGCGTGCGCGGGGATGTCGGCGAGGACGCGGGCGAGGGCGTCCCGGTCGGCCGCGTCGCAGGCGACGACGGTGACCTCGGCGCCCAGCTCCTCCAGTTCGGCGCGGAGTTCGGCGGCGCCGGGCGCGTCCGGGCCGCGCCTGCTGGTGAGGACGAGGTGCTGGGCGCCGTGGGCGGCGAGCCAGCGTGCGATGTGCCCGCCGACGGCTCCGGTACCACCGGTGACCAGCGCGGTGCCGTGCGGCGTCCACGCGGGCCGCCCGTCCGCGGTGTCCCCGGCCTGCGGGCCGCGCACGAGACGGCGTGCGAACACCCCGGTGCCGCGCACGGCCAGCTGGTCCTCACCGGCCCACGCGCCCCCGAGGGCGCCGGTGAGCCCGCCGAGTTCCCGCGCGTCGGCGGCCTCGGGCAGGTCGACCAGGCCGCCCCACAGCTTCGGGTACTCCACGGCCACCACGCGCCCGAGGCCCCACAGCGAGGCCTGCGCGTGGCCGGGCACCGCGTCGGCGCCGCTCACGCCGAGCGCGGCCCGGCTGCCGAGCCAGAGCGGCGCGCCCAGATCGGCGGCGTGCAGGGCCTGCACCAGGGTGAGGGTCGCGGCAAGGCCGCGGCTGACCCCTGCGCGTACGGCGTGCTCCGCCTCGTCGACGGCCAGCAGGGAGAGGACACCGGCGACGTGACCGCCCGCCGCGTCCGCTTCCTTGCGCAGCCGCTCCGCGAACTCCTCGCGGTCGTCGGCCCGTCCGGTGTCGACGACGACGGTCCGTACGTCGGCTCCGTGCCCGCCGAGCGTGTCCTCGACAGCCGTCGTCCAGGTGGTGTCCGCGCCGCGGTCCGGCACGACGAGCAGCCAGGTGCCGTCCAGCCTCGACGTGGCGGCCTGGCCCAGCGGCTTCCATGTGACGCGGTAGCGCCAGGCGTCGAGCGCGGAGGTCTCGCGCCGCTGCCGCCGCCAGGACGAGAGCACCGGAAGGACCTCCCCCAGCGCGGCCACGCCACTGCTCTCGCCCTCCGCGCCGAGTTCGGCGCTGAGCGACTCCAGGTCCTCCCGCTCCACGGCTTCCCAGAAGCGCGCCTCGACCTCGTCGACACCGGCCCCGGTGCCACCGGTCCCGGTCGTCGGGGTCGCCTCCAGCCAGTAGCGCTCGCGCTGGAAGGCGTACGTGGGCAGGTCGACGCGGCGGCGCGCCTCGGCCCGCGCGTACAGCGGCGTCCAGTCGACCTCGACGCCGCGCACGTGCAGGTGCGCGAGGGCGGCGAGGAAGGTGTCGGGCTCGGGGCGGTCCTTGCGCAGTCCGCCGATGAGGCCCGCCTGGGCGGCCGGGTCGGTGATCGTGTCGTGCGCCATCGCCGTGAGGACGGCATCCGGGCCCAACTCGAGGAGCGTGGAGACGCCCTGGCCGGTGAGAGTGGCGAGTCCGTCGTGGAAGCGCACGGCCTCACGGATGTGCCGCACCCAGTAGTCGGGGTCCTTCAGCTCGTCCGGAGTGGCGAGCTGACCGGTCAGGTTCGACACGACCGGCAGGACGGTGTCCTGGTACGTCAGCTTCTCGGCGACCTTGCGGAAGTCCTCCAGGACCGGATCCATGAGCGGCGAGTGGAAGGCATGCGACACCTTCAGCCACCGCACCTTGCGGCCCTCACCACGCAGCCTCTCCTCCAGACCCTCCAGGACGGTGCGGTCACCGGAGAGCACCACCTGCGACGGCCCGTTCACGGCCGCCACACCCACGCTGCCGGAAAGGCCTTCGAGCAGCGGCAGCACATCGGCCTCGGCGGCCTGCACCGCCAGCATGCCCCCACCCTCCGGCAGCAACTGCATCAACCGACCACGCGCAGCCACCAGTCGAGCCGCGTCCTCCAGCGACCAGAGTCCGGCCACATACGCAGCCGTCAGCTCACCAATGGAGTGCCCGCCCACGATCTCGGGCCGCACCCCGAAGGACTCGGCCAGACGGAACAGGGCGACTTCCACCGCGAACAGCGCGGGCTGCGCGTACCCCGTCTGCTCCAAGAGATCCGCGTCCGAGCCGAACATCACGTCCTTCAACGGACGCTCAAGCAGCCCGTCCAGATGCGCGCACACCTCGTCCAACGCATCAGCGAACACCGGGAACGCCTCATACAACTCACGCCCCATCCCGACCCGCTGACTGCCCTGACCGGTGAACACGACCCCGAGACGGCCCTCAACCACCGCACCGGTGACGACACCCGGACCACCAGCGGCAACCGCGCCCAGCCCCGCCAGAAGCTCCTCGCGCCCCTCACCGAGCACAATCGCCCGATGTTCGAGCGCCGCCCGACCGGACAGGAGCGACCAGCCCACGCCCACGGGCTCAAGGTCCTCATGCGCGTCGACGTGCTCGCGCAGCCGCTGGGCCTGGGCCCGCAGCGCCTCAGCACTGCGCGCCGACACCACCCACGGCACAACCCCCGTCACCGGAGCGTCGAGCACCGGCTCGACCACACCGACAGGCTCGGCGACCGGCGCCTGCTCCACGATCACATGCGCGTTCGTGCCGCTCACGCCGAAGGACGACACACCCGCACGACGCGGCACGCCACCGTCCCGCTCAGCCCACTCACGAGCCTCCGTAAGCAGCTCCACCGACCCCGCCGACCAGTCCACATGGGAGCTGCGCTCGTCCACGTGCAGGGTGCGGGGCAGGACGCCCTCGCGCATCGCCATGACCATCTTGATGACACCGGCGACGCCCGAAGCGGCCTGTGTGTGGCCGATGTTGGACTTGATGGAGCCGAGCCACAGCGGCTGCTCGGCGGGGCGGTCCTGACCGTACGTGGCGAGCAGCGCCTGCGCCTCGATGGGGTCACCGAGCGTCGTGCCCGTGCCGTGCGCCTCGACGGCGTCCACGTCGGCGGGCGTGAGACCCGCGTTGGCCAGCGCGGCACGGATGACGCGCTGCTGCGACGGGCCGTTGGGGGCCGTGAGGCCGTTGCTGGCGCCGTCCTGGTTCACGGCCGAGCCCCGCATGACGGCGAGGACTTCGTGGCCGTTGCGGCGGGCGTCGGAAAGGCGCTCCAGGAGCACCAGGCCCACGCCCTCGCCCCAGCCGGTGCCGTCGGCGGCCTCCGCGAAGGGCTTGCAGCGACCGTCGGCGGCGAGTCCCTGCTGCTTGCTGAACTCGTCGAAGGCGGTGGGCGTCGACATGACGGTCACGCCACCCGCGAGCGCCATGTCGCACTCGCCCTGCCGCAGGGCCTGCGCGGCCAGGTGCAGGGCGACCAGGGACGAGGAGCAGGCCGTGTCGACCGTGACGGCCGGGCCCTCCAGACCGAAGGAGTACGACAGGCGGCCGGAGACGACAGCTCCGGCGTTGCCGGTGAGGAGGTAGCCCTCGACGCCCTCCGGGGGCTCCTCCACGCCGTCGCCGTACCCCTGGTAGCCGGAGCCGATGAACACGCCGGTCTGGCCGCCCTTGACGGAGGTGGGTGCGATGCCCGCGCGCTCGAAGAGTTCCCAGGACGTCTCCAGGAGGAGGCGCTGCTGCGGGTCGATCGACAGGGCCTCGCGCGGCGAGATCCCGAAGAACGCGGCGTCGAACTCGGCGGCGTCGTAGAGGAATCCGCCCTCGGCCTTGTACGCGGCCGCACCCGAGTTCTCCCAGCCTCGGTCGGCGGGGAAGACGGAGATGGCGTCGGTGCCTTCGGAGACCAGGCGCCAGAGGGCGTCGGGGCTGGTGGCGCCGCCGGGGTAGCGGCAGCTCATCGACACGATGGCGATGGGGTCGTCGGCGGGCGCGGGGGCGGCCGCCGTGGCCGGGGTGCCGGCGGGGTCGCCGTCGCCGACGGCCTCGCGGCGCAGGTGGGCGGCGAGGATGTGGGCGTTGGGGTAGTCGAAGACGAGGGTGGTGGGCAGCTTCAGGCCGGTCGCGGACGCGAGGCGGTTGCGCACCTCGACGGCCGTCAGGGAGTCGAAGCCCAACTCACGGAACGCGCGGGTGGGTTCGACGGCTTCCGCGCCCGCGTAGCCGAGCACCGACGCCGCCTGCGCGCGGACCAGGTCGAGGACCGAGCGCTCCTGTTCGGGGGCGGGCAGGGCAGCGAGCCGCTGCGCCCACTCGGAGCCGGTCGCGGGGGCCTGCGTCCCCGGCGCGGTGGTGGTCGCGGGGCCGGCCAGGGCGCGCCGCGCCTCCGGCAGATCCCCGATGAAGGGGCTCGGGCGCACCGACGTGAAGGCGGGCGCGAAACGCTCCCAGTCCACGTCCGCCACGGCGACGAACGTCTCGTCGTACGCGACGGCCTCGGCGAGCGCCGCGACCGCGCGCTCGGGCGCCATCGCCCTCACGCCGAGTCGGCGCAGCGCTTCTTCGGCGTCCTCGCCCGCCATGCCGCTGCCGCCGCCCCACAGGCCCCACGCCACGGAGGTGGCGGTGAGGCCGCGGGCGCGCCGGGCCTCGGCGAGGGCGTCGAGGTGGGCGTTGGCGGCGGCGTAGGCGCCCTGGCTGCCGCTGCCCCACACGCCCGCGTTGGACGAGAACAGCACGAACGCGTCGAGGGATCCGGTGTCGAGGAGCGCGTCGAGGTGGGCGGCGCCCGCGACCTTCGCCGCCAGGACGTCGGCGATGTCGGCGGCGGTCATCTCCCCGAGCGGCTGCTCCTGGCCGACACCTGCCGCGTGGAACACGGAACGCAGGGTGCGCCCTTGGGCGGCCAGATCCTCAAGGAGCCCCGAGACGGCGTCCCAGTCGGCGATGTCGCAGGCGGCGACGGTGACCTCGGCACCCAACTCCTCCAGTTCCGCCCGGAGTTCGGCGGCGCCGGGCGCGTCCGGGCCACGACGGCTGGTGAGCACCAGGTGCTCGACACCCTCACGGGCCAGCCAGCGCGCCACATGCCCACCGATCGCACCCGTACCACCCGTCACGAGAGCCGTGCCACGCGGCGACCACTCCGGGTCCGCGTCAGCGCCGGGCGCCGTCTCCAAGGGGGCGTGCGCGAAACGGCGTACGAAGACACCCGTGTCCCGCACCGCGAGCTGGTCCTCCTCACCCGCGCCCGCCAAGATCGCGGCGAACCGCGCAGCGGCCCGCGTGTCGTACGCCTGCGGGAGGTCGAGCAGACCGCCCCAGCGGTCCGGGTGCTCCAGGGCCACGACCCGGCCGAGACCCCACAGCTGTGCCGCGACCGGGCTCACGTCCCGGTCGCCGCGCCCGGTGCTGACCGCTCCGCTGGTCACCGCCCACATTCGCGCGCCGATTCCGGCGTCGCCGAGGGCCTGCGCGAGGGCGACGGTGCCCGCGAGCCCGACGGACACGGCCTCGCGCCCGTCCTGCGGGGACTCGTCGAGCCCGAGCAGCGACACCACACCGGCCAGGTGCGCCCCGGCAGCGCCTCGCAGCCGCTCGGCCAGCGTCTCGCGCGTCAGCTCATCGGCAGAAAGCTCAAGTTCGACGACGTCCGCACCGGCGAGCGCCAGCGCGTCGTGTACGCCTGCCGCCCATGGGTGCCGCTCAGCGCCCTGCGACCGTACGACGAGCCAGTTGCCGGAGAGCCCGGTGGCCGACAGGGCGCCGCCGGCGAGAGGCTTCCAGGTAACGCGGTAGCGCCAGCCGTCGAGCGTCGACCGCTCGCGCCGCTGCCGCCGCCAGGACGACAGGACGGGCAGGATCGCGCCGAGCTCGGCGGCGTTCTCGTCCGCCATCTCCAGCTCGGCCGCCAGCTCCTCCAGGTCCTCCCGCTCGACGGCCTCCCAGAACTTCGCCTCCACGTCGGCCACGGCGGACAGCGGCGTGCCGTCGGCCACCCCGTCGTCCGTCAGCCAGTAGTGCTGCCGTTGGAAGGCGTAGGTGGGCAGGTCGACGATGGTTCCGGCACCCGGGAAGAGCGCCTTCCAGTCCAACTCGGCGCCGTGCACGTGGGCTTCGGCGAGGGAGGCGGCGAGGCGGTCGGCGCCGCCCTCGTCACGGCGCAGGGAACCGAGCGTGACAGCGGGGCTGTCGGTCGCGTCGATCGTCGCCTGCACCGGGACCGTGAGGACGGGGTGCGGGCTCATCTCGACGAACAGGCTGTGCCCTTCGGCGAGCAGGCCGCGGGTGGCGTGCTCGAAGAGGACCGTCTGGCGCAGGTTGCGATACCAATAGCCCGCGTCCATCGGGGTGTCGGCATCCAGCCAGGCCCCCGTGAGCGTCGAGAACAGCGGAACCTCAGCCGCCTGCGGGGCAACCCCGGACAAGGCCTCGGCTATCCGCTCTTCGATCTGCTCGACGTACGCGGAGTGCGAGGCGTAGTCCACGGGGATCGTCCGCGCGCGGATGTCCTGCCCGACGCACCGGGCGACCAGCTCCTCCAGCGCCTCCGGCTCACCGGAGACCACCACCTGAGCGGGGCCGTTCACGGCCGCGACCGAGATGCGGTCGCCCCACGCGGTGATCAGCTCACGCACCTCGGCCTCGGGCAGCGGCACGGACACCATCCCGCCCTTGCCCGACAGCTCCCGGATCGCCAGACTGCGCAGCGCCACCACACGAGCCGCATCCCGCAGGCTGAGGGCACCCGCCACGCAGGCCGCGGCGATCTCACCCTGACTGTGACCCACCACAGCCGCAGGCTGCACACCCGCCGCCTGCCACGTCGCCGCCAGCGACACCATCACCGCGAACAACACCGGCTGGACCACATCCACCCGATCGAAGTTCTCCCCACTCAGCTCATCGAAAAGATCCCACTCGACGAACTCCGCAAGCGCCTCGCCACACTCCCGCATCCGCTCCGCGAACACCGGACTGGAGTCGAGGAGTTCACGGGCCATACCGGCCCACTGCGAGCCCTGCCCCGGGAACACGAACACCGCGCGCGCCGAGCCGCTCCGCGCCCGCCCTGCCACGACGTGCGTGGTGGTCGTTTCACCGGCGGCGAGTTCGGCGAGTCCGGCGACGAGTTCGTCGCGGTCGCGGCCGAGGACGACGCCCCGGTGTTCGAAACGGGACCGTGCGACGGTCAGCGACCAGCCGAGGTCGGTCAGGGCGATGCCGTCGTCGGCGAGGAGTCGCCCACGCAGCCGTTCCGCCTGCGCCCGCAGGGCGCCTTCGTTCTTCGCCGACAGGGCCAGCGGGACCACGCCTGGGACGACCGACGGCGTGCCGGTCGGGGCGGGACGGTCGCCGGGGTCGGCGGGCAGTCGTTGCTCCACCGGTGCCTGCTCCACGATCACGTGCGCGTTGGTGCCGCTCATGCCGAAGGAGGAGACGCCCGCGCGGCGCGGCCGTTCCGCCTCTCGGGCGGTCCATTCGCGCGCCTCGGTCAACAGCTCGACGGTCCCCGCGGACCAGTCGACCTCGGTCGTCGGCGTCTCGGCGTGCAGCGTCCTGGGCAGGACGCCGTGCCGCATCGCCATGACCATCTTCATGACGCCCGCGACGCCCGCGGCCGCCTGGGCGTGCCCGATGTTGGACTTGACGGAGCCGAGCCAGAGGGGTTCCTGGTCGGCGGGGCGGTCCTTGCCGTAGGTGGCGATGAGGGCCTGGGCCTCGATGGGGTCGCCGAGCGAGGTGCCGGTGCCGTGGGCCTCGACGGCGTCCACGTCGGCGCCGGTGAGTCCGGCGCCGGTGAGGGCGGCACGGATGACGCGCTGCTGGGACGGGCCGTTGGGGGCCGTGAGGCCATTGGAGGCGCCGTCCTGGTTGATGGCCGAGCCCCGGACGACCGCGAGGACCTGGTGGCCGTTGCGCCGGGCGTCGGACAGACGCTCAAGGACGAGCATGCCGACGCCCTCACCGACGCCGAAGCCGTCGGCGCCTTCGGCGAAGGGCTTGCAGCGGCCGTCGGCGGCGAGGCCGCGCTGGCGGCTGAAGGCGACGAGCGTGTCGGCGTTGGCCATGACGGTGGCGCCGCCCGCGAGGGCGAGGTCGCACTCGCCCTGGCGCAGGGACTGCGCGGCCAAGTGCAGGGCGACCAGGGAGGACGAGCAGGCCGTGTCGACGGTGACGGCCGGGCCTTCGAGGCCGAAGGAGTACGAGATGCGACCGGAGATGACGCTGGTGGAGTTTCCGGTCATCAGGTGGCCCTCGAGGCCGTCGGGGATGACGCGGACGCTCTCGCCGTAGCCCTGGGACGAGGCGCCGACGAAGACGCCGCCCGCGCTGCCGCGCAGCGTGGCCGGGTCGATCCCGGCGCGCTCGAAGGCCTCCCAGGAGGTCTCCAGGAGGAGCCGCTGCTGCGGGTCCATGGCCAGCGCCTCGCGCGGGGAGATCCCGAAGAAGGAGGCGTCGAACTCGCCCGCGTCGTGCAGGAACCCGCCGCCGCGCGAGTACGTGGTGCCCTGGTGGTCGGGGTCGGGGTCGTAGAGCGACGCGGTGTCCCAGCCACGGCCCTCGGGCAGCCCGGAGGTCGCGTCGCCGCCTTCGCCGACGAGCCGCCACAGGTCCTCGGGGCTGGCGACGCCGCCGGGGAAGCGGCAGCTCATCGCGACGATGGCGATGGGCTCGTCGGTGACCGACGCGACCGGGGCGGCCGGCGCGGCGGTGGTGTCCGTGTCGGTGCCGGTCAGTTCGGACTTGAGGTGGCGCGCGAGGGCGAGCGGGCTCGCGTAGTCGAAGACGAGGGTGGCGGGCAGGCGCAGGCCGGTCGCCTCGTTCAGGCGGTTGCGGAGTTCGACGGCGGTCAGGGAGTCGAAGCCGAGGTCACGGAAGGCCCGCTCGGTGTCGACCTGGTCGCCGGAGGCGTAGCCGAGGACGGCGGCGGCCTGGCCGCGCACGTGGTCGAGGAGCGCCCGCTCCCGCTCGCTGTCGGGCAGCCCGCGCAGGCGCCGCACGAGCGCCGGGGCGTCGCCGCCGGACGTGTCCTGGCCCGCGGCGGCGCGCCGGGCGGGGCCCTGGACGAGGCCGCCGAGCAGCGGCGGCAGGTTGCGGCCGTGCGCGGTGCGCAGGGCCGTGGTGTCGAGGCGCACCGGCACGAGGGCGGCGGCGCCCAGGCCGAGTGCGGTGTCGAGCAGGCCGAGGCCCTGTTCGGTGGTGAGGGGAGCGACGCCGGAGCGGGTCATCCGGTCGAGGTCGTCGGCGGTGATCTGGCCCGCCATGCCGCCGCGTTCGGCCCACAGGCCCCAGGCGAGGGAGGTGGCGGGCACGCCCTGGCCTCGCAGGTGCCGCGCGTAGGCGTCGAGGAAGGTGTTGCCGGCCGCGTAGTTGCCCTGTCCGGCGCCGCCGAGTACGCCCGCGACGGAGGAGAACAGGACGAGGGCGGCGAGGTCGGCGTCCCGGGTGAGGGCGCGCAGGTTGAGGGCCGCGTCGGCCTTGGGCCGCAGGACGCGGTCCAGTTGGTCGCCGGTCAGGGAGGAGGTGATGCCGTCGTCGAAGACTCCGGCGGTGTGCACGACCGCGGTGAGGGGGTGCTCGGCGGGGACCCGGGCCAGCGCCTCGGCGAGGGCGTCACGGTCGGCCGCGTCACAGGCGACGACGTCGATGGTGGCGCCGGACTCCTCCATGTGCGCGGCGAGTTCGGCCGCGCCCGGCGCGTCGGGGCCGCGGCGGCCGAGGAACAGCAGGTGCCGGATGCCGTGCGCGGCGACGAGGTGCCGGGCGACGAGGCCGCCGAGGCCGCCGGGGGCACCAGTGACCAGGGCGGTGCCGTCCGGATCCAGGACAGGTTCTGTCCGGGTCATCGGGTCCTTCGCATCAGACGTTCGCTCGTCGAGGTCGCGGGTGAGGCGGGGTACGAGGACGGATCCGGCGCGGATCGCGCACTCGGGCTCGCCGTGCGCGTACGCGGCGGGCAGCGCGCGCAGCGACTCGGGGGCGCCGTCCACGTCGGCGAGGACGAACCGGCCGGGCTCCTCGGACTGCGCCGAACGCAGCAGGCCGATGACGGCGGAGTGGGCGAGGCCGGGCAGCGGCTCGGCGTCGGTGACGGCGGCGGCGCCGCGGGTCAGGACGACGAGGCGGGCGTCGGCGAAGGTGTCGCCGTCGGCCGCGGCGAGCCACTCCTGGGCGAGGGCGAGGGCGTCACGGGCGGCGGCGTGCACGGCGTCGGCGTCCGTGTCGGCGTCGGCCGCGGTGCCCGTGGTGGCCGGGGCGGCGACGACGACGCCGGGCACGGTCGCGGTGCCCGCGGCGACCGCCGCGGTGAGGTCGGCGAGTGTCGGGTACGAGGTGGCGTCGACGCCGTCCGCGCCCAGGAGGCGGGCCAGCTCGTCGGCGTCGGTGCCGTCGGCGCCGAGCACGGCCCAGGGGGCGGCCGTGGCGGCGGCCGTCCGGGCCGGGTCGACGGCCGGGGTCCGCACCCAGTCGACGCGGTAGAGGTGTGCCACCCGGGTCCGGCGGGCGGCGAGGCCCTGCCGGACGTCGACGGCGCGGGACACCAGGGAGCCGATGCGGGCGACCGGGGCGCCCGTGTCGTCGGCGAGCAGCACGGAGACGGTGTCGCCGCCGCTGCCGGAGCGGGTCAGGCGTACGCGCAGGGACTTCGCCCCGTCGGCGTACAGCGCCACGTCGCTCCACGAGAACGGCAGCCTGGGCGCGCCGCCCTCGTCGCCGTCGGAGGGGTCCTGGGCGAGGTGTGCCGCCTGGAGCGCGGCGTCGAGGAGCACGGGGTGCAGGCCGAACCGCCCGGCCTCGTCACGCCGCTCCTCGGGGACGCTCACCTCGGCGAACACCTCGTCGCCGAGCCGCCAGACGCCGCGCAGGCCCTGGAACGCCGGGCCGTACTGGACGTCCGCCGCGGCGAACTCCTCGTACAGGCCGTCGATCGCGACCGCGTCGGCGCCGTGCGGCGGCCACTGCGCGAGGTCGAACTCGGCGTCCTCGCCGGAGGTGGCGCCGAGGGCGAGGACACCGGTCGCGTGCCGGGTCCACGGCTCCGGCTCCCCGCCGTCCTCGTCGGGGCCGGTCTCCGGCCGGGAGTGGAAGCTGAGCGACCGCCGTCCGGCGGCGTCGGCGTCTCCCACGGTCAGCTGAAGCTGTACGCCACCCGTCTCCGGGACGACCAACGGCGCCTCCATGGTCAACTCTTCGACCAGGTCACAACCCACCTGGTCGCCCGCGCGCGTCGCCAGCTCCACGAACGCGGTCGCGGGGAGCAGCACGACCCCCGCCACGGCGTGATCGGCCAGCCACGGGTGCGTGCGCAGCGACAGCCGCCCCGTGAGCAGGTGCCCGCCCCCGCCCGCCAGCGGCACCGCGGCCCCCAGCAACGGGTGCCGCGTGTCACCGAGCCCCGCAGCGGTGACATCGCCCGCCGTGAGGTCGGCGTGCAGCCAGTAGTGCTGGTGCTGGAAGGGGTAGGTGGGGAGGTCGACGGTGGTGCGGGCGCCGGGGAGGAGGTCCTTCCAGTCGAGTTCGGCGCCGTGTACGTGGGCTTCGGCGAGGGAGGTGGCGAGGCGGTCGGCGCCGCCCTCGTCACGGCGCAGGGAGCCGAGCGTGACGGCCTGACTGTCGGTCGCGTCGATCGTCGCCTGCACCGGCACGGTCAGGACCGGGTGCGGGCTCATCTCCAGGAACAGGCCATGGCCCTCGGCCAGCAGGCCGCGGGTGGCGTGCTCGAACAGCACCGTCTGGCGCAGGTTGCGGTACCAATAGCCCGCGTCCATCGGGGTGTCGGCATCCAGCCACTCCCCCGTGAGGGTCGAGTACAGCGGAATGTCGGCGCCCTGCGGGGCGAGCCCGGCCAGGGCCTCGGCTATCCGCTCCTCGATCTGCTCCACGTACGAGGAATGCGAGGCGTAGTCCACCGGGATCGTCCGCGCGCGGACATCCTGCGCCACACACTGGGCGACCAACTCCTCCAGTGCCTCCGCCTCACCGGAGACGACCACCTGAGCGGGGCCGTTCACGGCCGCGACCGAGATGCGGTCGCCCCACGCGGTGATCAGCTCGCGCACCTCGGCCTCGGGCAGCGGCACGGACACCATCCCGCCCTTGCCCGACAGCTCCCGGATGGCCAGGCTGCGCAGCGCCACCACACGGGCGGCATCCCGCAACGACAGCGCACCCGCCACACACGCGGCGGCGATCTCGCCCTGGCTGTGACCGATCACGGCGGCGGGCTGCACACCGGCTGCCTGCCAAGTCGCCGCCAGGGACACCATCACGGCGAACAGGACCGGCTGGACCACGTCCACCTGATCGAAGTTGTCCCCGCTCAGCTCCTCGAACAGGTCCCAGTCCACGAACTCCGAGAGCGCGTCCCCGCACTCCCGCATCCGCTCCGCGAACACCGGTGACTCGTCCAGGAGTTGGCGGGCCATCCCGGCCCACTGCGACCCCTGCCCCGGGAACACGAACACCGGACGGACCTTGCCCTTGGCGCCCACTGCTCGTCCGGTGACCACGGCGCCGTTCGCGCTGTCGCCCTGGGCCAGCGCGTCGAGCCCGGCGAGCAGCTCGTCCCGGTCCCGGCCGAGGACGACGCCCCGCTGGTCGAACCGCGACCGCGCCACCACCAACGACCACGCCACATCGCCCGGTTCAAGAGAAGCATCGGCGAGCAGCAGCTCCCGCACCCGCGCGGCCTGCGCCCGCAGCGCCCCCTGGGTCTTGCCCGAGAGAGCGAACGGCACGACACCCGCCACGACCGCCGGGGACGAAGACGAAGGCGCGCCGCCCTCCTCGGACTCGTCGGGCGAGGGCTCCGCGACCGGCGCCTGCTCCACGATGACGTGGGCGTTCGTACCGCTCATGCCGAAGGAGGAGACACCGGCACGGCGGGGCGCGCCACCGTCCCGCTCGGGCCAGGCGCGGGCCTCGGTCAGCAGCTCGACCGTGCCCGCCGACCAGTCGACCTCGGAGGTCGGGGCGTCGACGTGCAGGGTCTTGGGCAGGACGCCCGCGCGCAGCGCCATGACCATCTTGATGACACCGGCGACACCGGCGGCGGCCTGGGTGTGCCCGATGTTCGACTTCAACGAGCCGAGCCACAAGGGCTGTTCTTCGGAGTGCTCCTTGCCGTACGTGGCGAGGAGCGCCTGCGCCTCGATGGGGTCGCCGAGGGTGGTGCCCGTGCCGTGGGCCTCGACGGCGTCCACGTCACCGGCGGTGAGGCCCGCGTTCGCGAGGGCCGCGCGGATGACGCGGCGCTGGGAGGGGCCGTTGGGGGCGGTCAGGCCGTTGCTGGCACCGTCCTGGTTCACGGCGGAGCCGCGGATGACCGCGAGGACTTGGTGGCCGTTGCGGCGGGCGTCGGACAAGCGCTCGACGAGGAGTATGCCGACGCCTTCGCCCCAGCCGGTGCCGTCGGCCGCGTCGGCGAACGCCTTGCAGCGCCCGTCCGCGGCGAGGCCGCGCTGGCGGCTGAACTCGACGAAGGTCTCGGGCGACGACATGACGGTCACGCCGCCCGCGAGGGCCATGGTGCACTCGCCCTGACGCAGCGCCTGCGCGGCCAGGTGCAGGGCGACCAGCGAGGACGAGCAGGCGGTGTCGACGGTGACGGCGGGGCCCTGGAGGCCGAGGACGTAGGAGAGACGGCCGGACATGACGCTGGTGGTGTTGCCGGTGAGGAGGTGGCCCTCGACGCCTTCGGGTGCGTGGCGGACGCCCTCGCCGTAGCCCTGGTAGCCGGCGCCGACGAACACGCCCGCGCGGGTGCCGCGCAGGGTGGCCGGGTCGATCCCGGCGCGTTCGACGGCCTCCCAGGCGGTCTCCAGGAGGAGTCGCTGCTGCGGGTCCATGGCCAGCGCCTCGCGCGGGGAGATCCCGAAGAAGGAGGCGTCGAACTCGCCCGCGTCGTGCAGGAACCCGCCGTGGCGGGCGTAGAAGGTGCCCTGCTTGTCGGGGTCGGGGTCGTAGAGGGATTCGACGTCCCAGCCGCGGCCTTCGGGGAGTTCACCGATGGCGTCGGCGCCGTCGGCGACCAGCCGCCACAGGTCCTCGGGGCCCGCGACGCCGCCGGGGAAGCGGCAGCTCATGCCGACGATCGCGAGGGGCTCCCTGGAGGCCGCCGCGAGCTGCTGGTTCTGCCGTCGCAGCCGCTCGGTCTCCTTCAGAGACGCGCGCAGCGCTTCAACGACCGTGTCCGAAGGCCTCGTCATGTCCGGCTCCACATCCGTGCTGCGTCCATTCGTGCTGCGTCGGCTCGCGCCGCGGCTCGCACTGTGTGTCGTTCGGCGGCTCGGGCCGCGTGTCGTACCGCGGCGCGTACCGCGGGTCGCACCGCGCCTCGTACCGCGTCTGGTGCTGCGTCTCGTGCTGGGTCAGGAGTCACTGTTGTCCAAGGCCAGCTGGATCAGGTTGGCGACGTCCATGGCGTCGATCGAGGCGTCCGCGTCGTCGTCATCGGCCGTGCCCACGCCCGCGCCCGTGTCCCCCGCGGCCAGGCTCAGGAGGGCGTCCACGAGGCCCGCCTCACGGAGGCGGGCGATCGGGACGGCCGCCAGGGCGCGGCGGACCTCGGCGTCGGCCGGGTCGTCGGCCCCCGACCCGTCGCCGTCGGGGCCGTCGGCGGCCAGGGCGTCGGCGGCCGCGTCGGGCAGGAGTTCGGCGAGGAGCTGCAGGGCCAGTTCGCCGGGGGTGGGATGGTCGAAGACGAGGGTGCTCGGCAGGCTCAGGCCGGTCGCGGCGTTGAGGCGGGTGCGCAGTTCCACGGCGGTCAGGGAGTCGAAGCCGAAGTCCTTGAACGCGCGGTCCTCCCGGACGGCCTCGGTGCCGGTGTGGCCGAGTACGGCGGCGACTTCCGCGCGGACCAGGTTCAGGACGGTCCGCTCGCGCTCGGCGGGCGTCGCGTCGGCGAGCCGGTCGCGCAGGGCGGCCGCCGCGTCGGCGGCTCCGGCCGTGCCCGCGTCCTGGTCGGCGGACGCGGCGTCGAGGGCGCGGCGGGCCTCCGGCAGGTCGTCGAGCAGCGGGCTCGGCCGTCGCACGGTGAAGGCCGGGGCGAACCGCTCCCAGTCGACGTCGGCGACGGTGACGAGCGTCTCGCGCCGGTCGAGCGCGTGCCGCAGGGCCGCGATCGCCGACTCGGGCCGCAGGACGGGCAGTCCGCGCTTGCGCAGGTGCGCCGCCGCGGCGTCGTCGCCCGCCATGCCCGAACCGCCCCACGGTCCCCACGCCACCGATGTCACGGCCCGGCCCTGGGCCCGGCGGCGCTCGGCGAGGCCGTCGAGGAAGGCGTTGGCGGCGGCGTAGGCGGCCTGGCCGCCGCTGCCCCACACGCCGGCGATGGACGAGAACAGCACGAAGGCGTCGAGCGGCGTGTCGCCGAGCAGGTCGTCCAGGTGCGCCGCGCCCGCGGTCTTCGCGGCGACGATCTCCGCGAAGTCCTCGGGTCCGGTCTCGTCGATCGTCAGGTCCTGGCCGAGGCCGGCCGCGTGCACGACGGCACTGAGCGGCGCGTCGGCGGGGATCGCGGCGAGGAGCCGGGCGAGGGCGTCGCGGTCGGCGACGTCGCAGGCCGCGACGGTGACCTTGGCGCCCAGGTCCTCGAGTTCGGCGCGGAGTTCGGCGGCGCCGGGCGCGTCCGGGCCGCGCCTGCTGGTCAGGACGAGGTGCTGGGCGCCGCCGCTCGCGCACCACCGTGCGACGTGGGCGCCGAGGGCGCCGGTGCCGCCGGTGACGAGGACGGTGCCGCGGGGCTGCCAGGGGGTGGCCGGGGCGGTGCCGCGGGGTGCCCGGACGAGGCGGCGGACGTGCACGCCCGAGGTCCGGACGGCGAGTTGGTCCTCGGTGAATCCGGGCGCCGCGGTGCGGGTGAGGAGGGTGGTGAGGAGGTCGCGGGCGCGGGCCGGGACTGTGCTCACGGAGACTTCGGAGCCGTTCGTGGCGTCCGCCGTCTCCACGCCGCCCGTGGTGCCGGTGCTCCCCGTCGTCTCCGTGAGGTCGATGAGGCCGCCCCACACGTCAGGGTGCTCAAGGCCCACGACCCGGCCGAATCCCCACGCCTGCCCCTGCGTGACACTGCGTACGGGATCGGCGTCACCGACGGACACGGCGCCGCACGTCGCGATCCACAGCCGCCCGCCGACCTCGGCGTCGACGACGGCCTGCGTGAGCGCGAGGGTCGCGGCCATGCCCCAGGTCAGGGCGGGGGCGTCCGGTCCCGGGCCGTCGACTGCGTCCTCGGCGCCGGACGCGGCGTGCCCGTACGGCCGCTCGTCCAGGGCGAGCAGCGACAGGACTCCGGCGAGGGCGGCGTCGCCGTCGGACGCGGCTTCCCCCGCACCGGGCTCCCGCAGCAGCCGCGCCATCGCCGTACGCTCGACGACCTCGTCACGCACGACGACGCGCCGTACGTCCGCGCCCGCGGCGGCCAGCGCCTCCTCGGCGGCCGTGCTCCAGGGGTGTCCGACCGCACCGGCCGGTACGACCAGCGCCCACGTCCCGCCGAACGCCGGTCCGGCGGCCGGGGAGCGGTCGCCGGGGAGCGGCTTCCAGGTGACCCGGTAGCGCAGGGCCTCCACCTGGTGCTGTTCCTGCTGTCGCCGTCGCCAGGTCGCGAGCGCGGGCAGGACGGACTTCAGCGAGGCCTCCTGGTCGAGGTCCAGCGTCTCGGCGAGCCCTTCCAGGTCCTCGCGCTGGACGACCTCCCAGAACTCGGCGTCCACGCCGTCGCTCCGGTCCGCGGCTGACGTGCCCGAGCCCTTCGGCTCCGGCCAATAGGTCCGGTGCTGGAAGGCGTACGTGGGCAGGTCCACGCGGCGGCGCGCCTCGGCCCGCGCGTACAGCGGCGTCCAGTCGACCTCGACTCCGCGCACGTGCGCCTTGGCGAGGGCGGCGAGGAAGGTGTCGGGCTCGGGCCGGTCCTTGCGCAGTCCGCCGATCAGGCCCGCCTGGGCGGCCGGGTCGGTGATCGTGTCGTGCGCCATCGCCGTCAGGACGGCATCCGGGCCCAGTTCGAGGAGCGTGGAGACGCCCTGGCCGGTGAGGGTGGCGAGTCCGTCGTGGAAGCGGACGGCCTCGCGGATGTGGCGCACCCAGTACTCCGGCTCCCGAAGCCGAGCCGAATCCGCCAGCTCCCCCGTCACATTGGAGACCACCGACAGCTTCGGAACCTGATACGTCAGCCCCTTCGCAACCTTGCGGAAGTCCTCCAGAACCGGGTCCATGAGCGGCGAGTGGAAGGCATGCGACACCTTCAGCCACCGCACCTTACGGCCCTCACCACGCAGCCTCTCCTCCAGACCCTCCAGGACGGTGCGGTCACCGGAGAGCACCACCTGCGACGGCCCGTTCACGGCCGCCACACCCACGCTGCCGGAAAGGCCTTCGAGCAGCGGCAGCACATCGGCCTCGGCGGCCTGCACCGCCAGCATGCCCCCACCCTCCGGCAGCGACTGCATCAACCGACCACGCGCAGCGACGAGTTGAGCGGCGTCCTCCAGCGACCAGAGTCCGGCCACGTACGCGGCCGTCAGCTCACCGATCGAGTGGCCGCCCACGATCTCCGGCCGCACCCCGAAGGACTCGGCGAGGCGATACAGGGCGACCTCGACGGCGAACAGCGCGGGCTGCGCGTACCCCGTCTGCTCCAAGAGATCCGCGTCCGAGCCGAACATCACGTCCTTCAACGGACGCTCAAGCAGCCCGTCCAGGTGCGCACACACCTCGTCCAACGCATCAGCGAACACCGGGAACGCCTCGTACAACTCACGCCCCATCCCGACCCGCTGACTGCCCTGACCCGTGAAGACGACCCCGAGACGGCCTTCCGTGACGGAGCCCGTCACGGCCCCGGAGCCGCCCGACGCGACGGCGTCGAGCCCGGCCAGGAGTTCGTCCCGGCCGTGGCCGAGTACGACGGCTCGGTGCTCGTGCAGGGCGCGGCCCGAGAGGAGTGACCAGGCCACGTCGGCGGGCTCCGCCTCCGGGCGGCCGTTCAGGTGGTTGACGAGCCGCCCGGCCTGGGCGCGCAGGGCCTCCGCGCTGCGGGCGGAGACCAGCCACGGCACGGGCGTCACCGGAGTGACCTCACCGGCGGGCTCGACGGGCTCCGCAGCCGGTGCCTGCTCCACGATCACGTGCGCGTTCGTGCCGCTCACGCCGAACGACGACACTCCCGCACGACGGGGCGCACCGCCGTCCCGCTCCGCCCACTCCCGGGCCTCGGTCAGGAGCTCCACCGAACCCGCCGACCAGTCCACGTGCGTGCTCGGCTCGTCCACGTGCAGCGTGGGCGGCAGCATGCCGTGGCGCATGGCCATCACCATCTTGATGACACCGGCGGCTCCGGCGGCGGCCTGGGTGTGCCCGATGTTGGACTTCACCGAGCCCAGCCACAGCGGCTCCTCGGTGGCCCGCTCCTGGCCGTACGTGGCGAGGAGGGCCTGGGCCTCGATGGGGTCGCCGAGGGTCGTGCCCGTGCCGTGCGCTTCCACCGCGTCGACGTCGGCGGGCGTCAGGCCCGCGTTCGCCAGGGCGGCGCGGATGACACGCTGCTGCGAGGGGCCGTTGGGGGCGGTCAGGCCGTTGCTCGCGCCGTCCTGGTTGATCGCCGAGCCACGCACCACGGCCAGGACCTGGTGGCCGTTGCGGCGCGCGTCGGACAGGCGCTCAAGGAGCAGCAGTCCGGCCCCCTCGCCCCAGCCCGTACCGTCGGCGGCCTCCGCGAAGGCCTTGCAGCGGCCGTCCGCCGCGAGGCCCCGCTGGCGGCTGAACTCGATGAACGCGCTGGGCGTGGACATCACGGTGACGCCGCCCGCGAGGGCGAGGTCGCACTCGCCCTGCCGCAGCGCCTGGGCCGCAAGGTGCAGGGCGACGAGGGCGGAGGAGCACGCGGTGTCGACGGTCATGGCGGGGCCTTCGAAGCCGAAGGCGTAGGAGAGGCGGCCGGAGACGACGCTGGCCGCGTTGCCCGTGCCGATGTATCCCTCGGCGCCTTCGGGGGCGTCCTTGAGGAGGTCGAGGTAGTCCTGGCCGTTGGTGCCGGCGAACACACCGGTGCGGCTGCCGTGCAGCGACGGGGGCGCGATCCCGGCGCGCTCGAACAGCTCCCACGCGGTCTCCAGGAGGAGCCGCTGCTGCGGGTCCATGGCCAGGGCCTCGCGCGGGGAGATCCCGAAGAAGTCCGCGTCGAAGGCTCCCGCGTCCGGCAGGAATCCGCCCTGCCGCGCGTAGGTGGCGCCGGGCGTCGCCGGGTCGGGGTCGTACAGCGCCCCGGTGTCCCAGCCCCGGTCGGCGGGGAACTCGCCCAGGGCGTCGACGCCGTCGGCGACGAGGCGCCACAGGTCCTCCGGGTCGCGTACGCCGCCGGGGAAGCGGCAGCTCATCGACACGATGGCGATGGGGTCGTCGTCGACCGGGCCGGTGGCCGCGACCGTCGTGGGAACGGTCGTGTCGGGGTCGGGCCCGGTGAGCAGGAGACCGGAGAGGTAGTCGGCGACGGACCTGGGCGAGGGGTGGTCGAAGACGAGGGTGGCGGGCAGGGTGAGGCCGGTCGCGGCGCCGAGGCGGTTGCGGAACTCCACCGAGGTGAGCGAGTCGAACCCGAGCCCCTTGAACGCGCTGTCGCCGGGCACCGCCTCCGTGCCGCCATGCCCGAGCACCGCGGCGGCCTGGTTCCGCACCAGGTCGAGCAGGGTCCGCTCGGCTTCGGGGCGCGACTGGGCGGCCAACTGGCCCTTCAGGGAGGTGACTTCGGTGTCGCCCGCGCCGGTGGGCCGGTCCGCGCGGGCGGCCGCGGTCTCCGGCAGGTCGTCGAAGAGGGTGCTGTGCCGGGTGGCGGTGAAGCCGTCGGCGAAGCGGTCCCAGACGATGTCGGCGACGACGAGGTGCGCCGTCGCGTCGGGTGCCGTCGCGTGGTGGGTCGCCCGGCGCAGGACCTCGATCGCGCGTGCCGGGTCCATGACGGGCAGGCCGGCCTGGCGCATCCGCTCGTCGGAGCCGTCGTCGGCGGCCATGCCGCTCCCGGCCCACGGGCCCCAGGCGAGCGAGAGGGCGGGCCGTCCGGCGGCGCGCCGCTGTTCGGCGAGAGCGTCCAGGAAGGCGTTCGCCGCCGCGTAGTTGCCCTGCCCGGGCGCGCCCACGGTCCCGGTGAGGGAGGAGAAGAGGACGAAGGCCGACAGGTCGGCGTCGCGGGTCAGCTCGTCCAGGTTCCGGGCCGACTCCGCCTTGGCGCGGAACACGGCTGCCATCCGGTCCGGCGTGAGGCCGTCGAGCACACCGTCGTCCAGGACGCCCGCCGTGTGGAACACCCCGGTCAACGGCACGTCGTCCGGGACCGCGTCCAGGACCCGCGCCAGCGCCTCCCGGTCCGCCGCGTCACACGCCGCGACCGTCACCCGTACACCCAACTCCAGCAATTCGTCACGCAGTTCAAGCGCACCCGGCGCCTCCGACCCACGACGGCTCGTCAACAGCACATGACCGGCACCCGCACGCGCCAGCCACCGCGCCACATGACCGCCGAGGGCGCCCGTACCGCCGGTCACGAGCACCGTGCCGCCGTTCGGGGACCACTCCCCCGCCGACGACTCGCCCAACGGGGCGTCACCGAAGGCCGCACGCACCAGCCTGCGCGCGAACACGCCGGAGCCGCGCACCGCCACCTGGTCCTCGCCCGAGGTGGCCCCGAGGACCTGGGTGAGGCGGGACATGGCGCGTGCGTCGGCCGTCCCGGGCAGGTCGACCAGGCCGCCCCAGCGCTCGGGGTGTTCGAGGGCGACGACCCGGCCGAGGCCCCACACGGCCGCGCCGTCGGCGTCGGCCACGGAGTCCGAAGCGCCGACACAGACCGCGCCGCGGGTCGCCACCCACAGGGGTGCGGCCACCGCGGCGTCGCCGAGGGCCTGTACGAGCGCGAGGGTCGAAAGCACGTCGGCCGGTGCGCACGCCAGCAGGGAGAGGACTCCCGTCAGGGTCGTGCCGGTCCCGGCGTCCTCGCCTTGCTCGGCGAGGGCGTCGGCGACCTGCGCCCGCAGCGTGTCGCGGTCGGCGTCGCCGGTGTCCACGCGCAGGACGCGGGCTCGTGCCCCGGCCTGTTCCAGGGCCTGTACGGAGGCGTCGAGCCACGGCTCGTCCGTCGCGTCGGCGCGGGCGACGACCAGCCAGGTGCCCATGAGTGCGGCCCGCGACGGCTTGGCCAGCGGCTTCCACGTGGTCCGGTACTGCCAACGGTCCAGCTCGGACCGCTCGTGCCGCTGGCGCCGCCAGGCCGTGAGGGCGGGCAGCACCGACCGCAGCGGCGCCTCCTCGTCGACGTCCAGGGCTCCCGTCAGAGCGGCGAGGTCCTCGTCCTCCACGGCCTTCCAGAAACTCGCGTCCGCGGGGTCGAACCCGTCCCCGGCGGCGCCGGGCGCCTGCTCCAGGGGGTTGAGCCAGAGGTGCTGGCGCTGGAAGGCGTACGTGGGCAGGTCCACGCGGCGGCGCGCCTCGACGGGCTCGAAGAAGCGGGACCAGTCGACGGTGGTGCCGCGCACGTGGAGGTGCGCGAGGGCGGCAAGGAAGGTGTCGGGTTCGGGCCGGTCCTTGCGGACGGCGGCGACGAGACCAGCCTGAGAAGCCGGGTCGGTGAGCGTGTCGTGCGCCATCGCCGTCAAAACAGCATCCGGGCCCAGCTCGAGCACAGTACTCGCACCGAAACCGGCTAGAGCAGTCAGACCGTCATGGAAGCGCACGGCCTCACGGATGTGCCGCACCCAGTACTCCGGATCCCGGAGCCGAGCCGAATCCGCCAGCTCCCCCGTCACATTGGAGACCACCGACAGCTTCGGAACCTGATACGTCAGCCCCTCGGCGACCTTGCGGAAGTCATCCAGGACCGGGTCCATGAGCGGCGAGTGGAAGGCGTGGGACACCTTCAGCCACCGCACCTTGCGGCCCTCACCGCGCAGCTTCTCCTCCAAGCCCTCCAGGACCTTGAGGTCACCGGAGAGCACCACCTGCGACGGCCCGTTCACGGCCGCCACACCCACGCTCTCCGCAAGGCCTTCGAGAAGCGGCAGCACATCGGCCTCGGCGGCCTGCACCGCCAGCATGCCCCCGCCCTCCGGCAACGACTGCATCAACCGACCACGCGCAGCGACGAGTTGAGCGGCGTCCTCCAGGGACCAGAGTCCGGCCACGTAGGCGGCCGTCAGCTCGCCGATCGAGTGCCCGCCCACGATCTCGGGCCGCACTCCGAAGGACTCGGCGAGGCGGTACAGGGCGACCTCGACGGCGAACAGCGCGGGCTGCGCGTACCCCGTCTGCTCCAACACCTCGGCGTCGGTGCCGAACATGACGTCCTTCAGCGGCTGATCCAACAGCCCGTCCAGATGCGCGCACACCTCATCCAGCGCATCGGCGAACACCGGGAACGCCTCGTACAGCTCACGCCCCATCCCGACCCGCTGACTGCCCTGACCGGTGAACACGACCCCGAGACGGCCCTCAACCACCGCACCGGTGACGACACCCGGACCACCGGCGGCAACCGCGCCCAGCCCCGCCAGGAACTCCTCGCGCTCCCGGCCGAAGACGACCGCCCGGTGCTCGTGGAGGGCGCGGCCCGAGAGCAGGGACCAGCCCACAGCCGCAGGCGCGAGGTCCTCACGCCCTGCCATGTGCTCCCGCAGCCGCTCGGCCTGCGCCCGCAACGCCTCTGGGCTGCGCGCCGACACCAGCCAGGGCACCACGGCCGTGGCAACCGGCGCGGTACCCGACCCGCCGGGACCGGCCGGCTCGGGCTGCTCCGCGGGCTCCTCCACGGCGGCCTGCTCCACGATCACGTGCGCGTTGGTCCCGCTCACGCCGAAGGAGGAGACACCCGCGCGGCGCGGCGCTCCGCCGTCCCGCTCGGCCCACTCCCGGGCCTCGGTCAGGAGCTCCACCGAACCCGCCGACCAGTCGACGTGGGAGTTGGGTCGGTCGACGTGGAGGGTGCGGGGCAGGACGCCCGCCCGCATGGCCATGACCATCTTGATGACGCCCGCGACTCCGGCGGCGGCCTGCGTGTGGCCGAGGTTCGACTTCACCGAGCCGAGCCACAGGGGTGCGGTGCCGCCGCTGGCGGCTTCGGGGCGTTCCTGGCCGTAGGTGGCGAGGAGGGCCTGGGCCTCAATGGGGTCGCCGAGGGTCGTGCCCGTGCCGTGCGCTTCCACCGCGTCGACGTCGGCGGGCGTCAGGCCCGCGTTCGCCAGGGCGGCACGGATGACACGCTGCTGCGAGGGACCGTTGGGGGCGGTCAGGCCGCTGCTGGCGCCGTCCTGGTTGACGGCGGTGCCACGGACGACGGCCAGGACCTGGTGGCCGTTGCGGCGGGCGTCCGAGAGGCGCTCCAGGAGGAGCAGGCCGACGCCCTCGCCCCAGCCCGTGCCGTCGGCGGCCTCCGCGAAGGCCTTGCAGCGGCCGTCGGCGGCAAGGCCGCGCTGACGGCTGAACTCCACGAACGTGTCCGGCGTCGACATGACGGTGACACCACCGGCGAGCGCCATGGTGCACTCGCCCTGGCGCAGCGCCTGCGCGGCGAGGTGCAGGGCGACGAGGGAGGACGAGCAGGCCGTGTCGATGGTGACGGCGGGGCCCTCCAGGCCGAAGGTGTACGAGACGCGCCCGGAGGCGATGCTGCCCGCGCTGCCGTTGCCGAGGTAGCCCTCGAACTCCTCCAGGCCCTCGGGGTTGCTGAGGATGCGGTTGCCGTAGTCGCCGTACATGACGCCGACGAAGACTCCGGTCCTGGAGCCGCGCACGGACAGGGGGTCGACGCCCGCCCGCTCGAAGGCCTCCCAGGTCGATTCCAGGAGGAGGCGCTGCTGCGGGTCGATGGCGAGGGCCTCGCGCGGCGAGATCCCGAAGAAGGCGGGGTCGAACTCCGCCGCGTCGTGGAGGAATCCGCCCTCGCGGGCGTAGCTCTTGCCCGCGCGGGTGGGGTCGGGGTCGTGGAGGTCCGCGTCCCAGCCCCGGTCGTCCGGGAAGGGGGAGATCGCGTCCCCGCCGTCGGCGACGAGCTGCCAGAGGTCTTCCGGGCCGCTCACGCCGCCGGGGTAGCGGCAGCTCATCGCGACGATCGCGATGGGTTCCCGGCTCACCGACTCGGCGTCCTGTAGACGCTGCCGGGTCTGATGCAGATCCGCGGTAACTCGCTTGAGGTACTCGCGGAGTTTCTGCTCGTTCGCCATTTCGGTGCGACTCCTTCAACGCAGAGGGCCGACCCCATCACATCGGCGGGAGGGCAGGGGCAACAACCCCTACCCTCCCCCTACGGACCCCTTGAGGAATTTCCAGGAATTACTTTCAGGAGACGCCGAGTTCGTTGTCGATGAAGTCGAACATGTCATCGTCGTCGGCGTCTTCGAGCTGGTCCGCGATGGCGGCCCCGGCGTTCCCGGCGGGCTCGGTGGTGTCGAGCCTGCCGAGCAGCGCCCGCAGCCTGCCGCGCACTGCGGTCCGTTCGTCGCCTGTCAGGGCGCCCGCGGCCAGCGCCGCTTCCAGTCCGGCAAGCTCGGCGATCACCCCGCCCGGCCGCGCTCCCGCGACCTGTTCTGTCGGCTCCGTGCCGCTCGGCAGGCTCTCGTCCAGGTAGGAGGCGAGTGCCGCCGGCGACGGGTAGTCGAAGATCAGGGTGGCGGGCAGGCGCAGTCCGGAAAGGGAGTTCAGCCGATTCCGGAGTTCCACCGCGGTGAGCGAGTCGACGCCCAATTCCAGGAATCCACGGGTGGCCCCTATTGCCTCGGGCCCGGAATGCCCGAGCACCGCCGCCACATTACCCCGCACGGCGTCGAGCAGGGCCCGTTCGCGCTCCTCGGTGGAAAGTCCCGCCAATTCCCTGACGAGGGCGGGGCCCGTGCCGCCCGGCTCGGCCGCGTTCCCGGAGCGCGCGAGCGCCCTGTCGACGCGGCGGGCCGGGGCGGGCACCAGGTCCGCGAACACGGGCTGTACGCCGTCGGGGCCGGCGGAGGCCCGCAGGGACGCGGTGTCCAGGCGCAGGGGTACGAGCACGGCGGGGGCGGCCTGGTCCCGCGGCGGTGCGGGGGTCGACGGGGCGGAGGTCAGGGTCACGGCGGCGTCGAGCAGTGCCAGGCCCTCCCGCGTGGACAGTGCGGCGACGCCACCGCGCGCCATGCGGCCCAGGTCGGCGCCGGCCAGCTTGCCCGTCATGTCGCTCTCCTGCGCCCACAGGCCCCAGGCGAGGGAAGTCGCCGGAAGTCCCTGGGCCCGGCGTACGGCCGCGAGGGCGTCCAGGACGCTGTTGGCGGCCGCGTAGTTGCCCTGGCCCGGGCTGCCGAGGACTCCGGCAGCGGAGGAGAACAGGACGAACGCCGACAGGTCCAGGCCGGCCGTCAGCTCGTGCAGGTTCAGAGCGGCGTCCACCTTCGCGCGCAGGACCGTGTCCAGGCGCTCCGGCGTCAGCGAGGTGATCACACCGTCGTCGAGTACGCCCGCGACGTGCACCACACCCGACAGCTCACCCCCCACCCGCTCCAGCAGGACACCCAGCGCCTCGCGGTCGGCCACGTCACACGCCGCCACAGTGGCATCGACGCCCGACTCAGCCAGCTCGGCGACGAGTTCCGCCGCTCCGGGCGCCTCGTCACCGCGACGCGAGACCAGCAGCAGGTCGCGTACACCGTGCTGCTCGGCAAGGTGCTTCGCCACGACCCGCCCCAGGCCCCCGAAGGCACCCGTGACCAGGACAGTGCCCGCACCGAACGGAGCAGTCACCTCCCCGGCCGGGGTCACGGGGACCCGTGTCAGCCGCGGCACCCACACCTCGCCTTCCCGCACGGCCACCTCGGGCTCACCCGAAGCCAGGACGGCGGCGAGCATCGGCGTGGCCACCGAACCGGTGTTCACGAAGGCACCCAGGTCCACGCCTCCGTGCGCGTCCGTGTGCCTGTCCGCGTCCACGAGGACGAAGCGACCCGGGTGCTCCACCTGCGCCGACCGCACCAGGCCCCAGATCGCCGCCCCCGCAGGGTCGACCTCCTCGTCCGTGCCCCCGGCGTCGACCGCCCCGCGCGTCACGACCACGAGCCGCGCGTCCTCGAACCGCTCGTCGGCGAGCCACGCCTGCACCACGGCGAGGGCGTCGGCCAGCGTCGCGGAGACGGCCTTCGCTCCGGGGAGCCCGGCGCCTCCCGCGTCCGGCGTTCCGCCCGCGCGCCACAGCACCGCTGCGGGCGGTGTCTCCCCGGCCGCGAGCGCCGCGCCCAGGGCGGTGAGGTCCGCGTGAACCCGGGCGGCCGGTACCGCCTCGGTGTCCCCGATGAGCACCAGCGGCACGTCTTCGACAGCCGTACCCCCGGCCTGCCGCTTCCACGTGACGTGGAACAGCGAGTCGCCGACGGGGCCGCGGAGCTGTTCGTCCGAGACCGGGCGCGACACCAGCGAGTCCACGGTGGCGACGACCTGCCCGGCCTGGTCGGCGAGCGTCAGCGTGACGGCGTCGGCTCCGGCGCCGCGCAGGCGCACCCGGACCGCGGCGGCGCCCGCCTGGTGCAGGCGTACGCCGCTCCAGGCGAAGGGCAGCCCGAGGCCCTGGCGTTCGCCGTCGCCGTCCTGCGCTCCGGGCAGCAGGAGGGTGGCGTGGAGCGCGGCGTCCAAGAGGGCCGGGTGCAGGGTGAAGGCCTCGGCGTCCGCGTCGTCCGGCAGGGCGACTTCGGCGAAGACCTCGTCGCCGCGCCGCCAGGCCGCGCGCAGCCCCTGGAACACCGGGCCGTAGCCGTAGCCCGTCCCTGCCAGGCGGTCGTACAGCTCGGCCGCGTCGTCGATGGGCTCCGCGTCGCGCGGCGGCCACTCGGACAGGGCCTGGGGCCCGTCCTCGTCGGCGGCGGGCGCGACGGCTTCGGCGGAGAGGAATCCGGCCGCGTGCCGGGTCCACGGGCCCTCGGGGTCGGCCTCGTCGCGCGAGTGGACGCTCACCGGGGCACGCCCGTCGTCGTCCGCGGCGCCGACGCTGACCTGCAACTGCACCGCTCCCCGCTCCGGCAGCACCAGCGGGGCGGCCAGCGTCAGCTCCTCGAGCACCCCGCAGCCCACCTCGTCACCGGCCCGCACGGCCAGTTCCACGAAGGCGGTACCGGGCAGCAGCACTCGACCACCCACCGCGTGATCCGCGAGCCACGGATGCGTCGCCACCGACAGGCGGCCCGCCAGCAGATGGCCACCGGAGTCCACCAGCGGCACGGCCGCCCCGAGCAGCGGGTGCCCGGCGGCCGCGAGGCCCGTGGCCGACACGTCGCCCGCGCCGCGCACGGCCCCGCTCGGCCAGTATCGACGTCCCTGGAAGGCGTACGTGGGCAGGTCCACGCGACGCCGCGAGCCGACCGGCGCGTACAGCGGCGTCCAGTCGACGTCCACTCCGCGCACGTACAGCTGCGCGAGAGCCGTCAGGAACGTGTCCGGTTCGGCGCGGTCCTTGCGCACGGCCGCGACCAGACCCGCCTGCGCGTCCGGGTCGGTGATCGTGTCGTGGGCCATCGCCGTGAGCACCGCGTCCGGGCCGAGTTCGAGGAGGGTCGACACGCCCTGCCCGGTGAGCGCCCCGAGTCCGTCGTGGAACCGGACCGCGTCCCGCACGTGCCGCACCCAGTACTCCGGGTCCTGGAGCAGCGCGGGCTCCGCCAGTTCACCGGTCACGTTCGACACGACGGGCAGCGTCAGTTCTTGATAGGTCAGTCCTTCGGCGACCTTGCGGAAGTCCTCCAGGACCGGGTCCATGAGCGGCGAGTGGAAGGCGTGGGAGACCTTCAGCCGTCGGACCTTGCGGCCCTCACCCCGCAGTTTCTCCTCCAGGCCCTCCAGGACGGTGAGGTCACCGGAGAGCACGACCTGCGTCGGCCCGTTCACGGCCGCCACACCCGCACGGTCCTCCAGCCCCACCAGCAGCGGCAGCACGTCCGCCTCGGCGGCCTGCACCGCCAGCATGCCCCCACCCTCCGGCAGCGACTGCATCAACCGACCACGCGCAGCCACCAGTCGAGCCGCGTCCTCCAGCAACCACAGCCCCGCCACATACACGGCCGTCAGCTCACCGATCGAGTGCCCGCCCACGATCTCGGGCCGCACTCCGAAGGACTCGGCCAGACGGAACAGAGCGACTTCCACCGCGAACAGCGCAGGCTGCGCATACCCCGTGCGCTCCAACACCTCGGCATCCGCACCGAACATCACGTCCTTCAACGGACGCTCAAGCAGCCCGTCCAGGTGCGCGCACACCTCGTCCAGCGCATCGGCGAACACGGGGAACGCCTCGTACAACTCACGCCCCATCCCGAGCCGCTGACTGCCCTGCCCGGTGAAGACCACCCCGAGACGGCCCTCGACCACCGAGCCCGACACGACCCCCGGGCCGCCGGAGGCCAGTGCCTCCAGGCCGGTCAGGAACTCCTGTCGCTCCCGCCCGAAGACCACGGCCCGGTGCTCGTGCGCGGCACGGCCCGACAGCAGGGACCAGCCCACGTCCACGGGGCTGACTTCGGTGTGCGTCTCCGCGTGTTCCCGCAGTCTCGAGGCCTGGGCTCGCAGGGCGTCCGCGCTGCGGCCCGACACCGGCCAGGGCAGGGCGGTCGCCGGTGCCGCCACCGGAGGAGCGGTCTCGGCGGGCTCGACCGCCTGTGCCTGCTCCACGATCACGTGGGCGTTGGTGCCGCTCACGCCGAACGACGACACGCCCGCGCGACGCGGCGCACCGCCGTCCCGCTCGGCCCACTCCCGAGCCTCCGTAAGCAGCTCGACAGCGCCCGCCGACCAGTCCACGTGGGAGCTCGGCTCGTCCACGTGCAGGGTCTGCGGCAGCATCCCGTGGCGCATCGACATCACCATCTTGATGACACCGGCGACACCGGCGGCTGCCTGGGTGTGCCCGATGTTGGACTTGATGGAGCCCAGCCACAGGGGCCGGTCGGCCGATCGGCCCCTGCCGTACGTGGCGAGGAGCGCCTGCGCCTCGATGGGGTCACCGAGCGTGGTGCCGGTGCCGTGCGCCTCGACGGCATCCACGTCACCCGCGGACAGTCCGGCGCTCTCCAACGCGGCCCGGATCACCCGCTGTTGGGACGGACCATTGGGGGCGGTCAGGCCGTTGGACGCGCCGTCCTGGTTCACGGCCGAGCCGCGGACGACGGCAAGCACCTCGTGCCCGTTGCGGCGCGCGTCGGACAGGCGCTCCAGGAGCAGCAGGCCGACGCCCTCGCCCCAACCCGTGCCGTCCGCCGCCTCCGCGAACGCCTTGCAGCGGCCGTCCGTAGCGAGGCCTCGCTGACGGCTGAACTCCACGAAGGTGTCCGGCGTCGACATGACGGTCACGCCGCCCGCGAGCGCCATGTCGCACTCACCCTGCCGCAGGGCCTGCGCCGCCAGGTGCAGGGCGACCAGGGACGAGGAGCACGCGGTGTCGACGGTGACGGCGGGGCCCTCCAGGCCGAAGGCGTAGGAGAGGCGGCCGGAGACGACGCTGGCCGCGTTGCCCGTGCCGAGGTAGCCCTCGCCTCGGTCGGGGGCCGTGCGCAGGACGTCCTCGTAGTCCTGGCCGTTGGTGCCGGAGAAGACGCCGGTGCGGCTGCCGCGCAGGGTCACCGGGTCGATGCCCGCACGCTCGAAGGCCTCCCAGGCGGTCTCCAGGAGGAGTCGCTGCTGCGGGTCCATGGCCAGGGCCTCGCGCGGGGAGATGCCGAAGAAGTCCGCGTCGAAGTCGGCCATGTCGTGCAGGAAGCCGCCCTCGCGGACGTAGCTCGTCCCGGGGTGGTCGGGGTCCGGGTGGTAGAGCGACTCGACGTTCCAGCCGCGGTCGTCCGGCATGTCGCCGATGGCGTCCTCGCCGTCGCTGAGGAGCCGCCACAGGTCTTCGGGGGAACGGACGCCACCGGGGAAGCGGCAGCTCATGGCGACGATCGCGATGGGGTCGCCGTCCACCGCACCCGTCCGGGACCCGTCGGGCCCCGGGGTGTCGTCGCCGTGCGGGGCGAGGTCGCCGAGGAGTTCGTCGCGCAGGTGCGCGGCGAGTGCTTCGGGTGTGGGGTGGTCGAAGATCAGGGTCGCGGGGAGGTGGAGTCCGCCCGCCGCGCCGATGAGGTTGCGCAGTTCGACGGCGGTCAGGGAGTCGAAGCCGAGGTCCTTGAAGGGGCGGGTCGCGTCGACGGTCTTGGTGGCGGGGTAGCCGAGGACGGTCGCCACCCGGTCGCGTACGAGATCCAGGAGGACCCGGTCGCGTTCCGCCGCCGGAAGCACGGCGAGCCGTTCCGCGAGCGGCAGCTCGGAGGTGCCGGGAGCGGTGGCCGCCGTCCCGCCGCGTGCGCCCGTCGCCGACGGCTCGGTCGGGGCGGTGGGGCTCGTGAGCTGGTCGAACAGGTGGTTGGGGCGGGCCAGGGCGTAGGTCGGCGCGCAGACGTCCCAGTCGACGTCGGCGAGGGTGACCGCGGCCGGCGCCGTGTGCGTGTCGGGTCGCGCGGCGGACGCCAGCGCGGCTGCCATCGCGGCGACCGCGAGGTCCGGCTCCATCGCGGGCATGCCGCTGTCCCGTACGCGCTGCTCCACGACGCCGCCGTCGACGGCCATGCCGCCGCCGGCCCACGGCCCCCAGGCGAGGGACAGCGCGGGCAGGCCGAGCGACCTGCGGTGGTGGGCGAAGGCGTCCAGGAAGGCGTTGGCCGCCGCGTAGTTGCCCTGGCCGCCGATGCCCATGGAGCCCGCGACGGACGAGAAGAGGACGAACGCCGTCAGCTGTTCGTGGTCGTGTGTCAGCTCGTGGAGGTTCAGGGCCGCCTGGGCCTTGGGTCGGAACACGGTGGCGAACCGGTCCGCCGTCTGCCCGTCGAGCACACCGTCGTCCAGGACGCCCGCCGTGTGGAACACCCCGGTCAACGGCACATCGTCCGGAATCTCCCCCAGGACCCGCGCCAGCGCCTCCCGGTCCGCCGCGTCACACGCCGCGATCGTCACCCGTACACCCAACTCCAGCAATTCGTCACGCAGTTCGAGCGCACCCGGCGCCTCCGGCCCACGACGGCTCGTCAGCAGCACATGACCGGCACCCGCACGCGCCGCCCACCGCGCCACATGACCGCCGAGCGCACCCGTGCCACCGGTGATCAGCACCGTGCCGCCGTCGGCCGACCACTCCCCCGCCGGCGCTTCGCCGAGGCCCGCGCCGCCCGAGGGCACGCGCACCAGCCTGCGCGCGAAGACGCCGGAGCCGCGCACCGCCAGCTGGTCCTCACCCGAGGTCGACGCGGCGGCGAGGGAGTCGGCGAGCCGGAGGCCCGACCGCTCGTCGGCGGATTCGGGCAGGTCGACGAGGCCGCCCCAGAGCTGGGGCTGTTCCAGGGCGGCGACGCGGCCCATGCCCCACACGGTCGCCTGCGCGGGAGCCGACGGGCGGTCCGAGCGGCCGGTGCTCACGGCACCGCTCGTGGCCGCCCACAGGGGTGCCGCCACGTCCACGTCACCCAGGGCCTGGAGGAGGGCGAGCACGCCTTCGAGGCCGACGGGGACGGTCGGATGCGCCGAGCCCGCGGAGGGGTCGAGGGCGAGGAGGCAGAGCACTCCCTGGGGGTGGCCGGTGCCCGACTCGGCCTGTGCGTCGATGAGTTCACGGAGCTTGGCGCCGAGTGCGTCCCGGTGGGTCTCGTCGGCGCGCACCGCGATCCGGGTCACGCGCGCGCCACGGGCCGCGAGGCCCGCGGTCGCGGCGGCGATCCACGGGTACGCGTCCTCGTCCGCGGGGGCGACCACCCACCAGGTGCCGTCGAAGGCCGCCGGGGCGAGGCCCGTCAGGGGCTTCCACGACTCCTGGTAGAGCCAGCGTCCGACGGTGGCGGCCTCGCGCCGCTGTCGTCGCCACGACGAGAGCACCGGAAGCGCCTCGCCCAGCGCGGCCACGCCGTCGGCTTCACCCTGTGCGCCCAACTCGGCGCTCAGCGAGGCCAGGTCGCCCCTCTCCACGGCTTCCCAGAAGCGTGCCTCCACCTCGTCGACGCCGAGGCCGCCGCGGCCGACGGGCGCGGCGGACGCGGACAGGTCGAGCCAGTAGTGGTCGCGCTGGAAGGCGTACGTGGGCAGGTCGACGCGGGTGCGGGACTCCACGGGGGCGTACAGCGGCGTCCAGTCGACGTCGCAGCCGCGTGCGTGGAGTTGGGCGAGGGCGGTGAGGAACGTGGCGGGTTCGGGGCGGTCCTTGCGGGCTGCGGCGACGAGACCGGCCTGGGCGGCCGGGTCGGTGAGGGTGTCGTGGGCCATCGCCGTGAGCACCGCGTCCGGGCCGAGTTCGAGGAGCGTGGACGCCTCGAAGGCGGTGAGCGCCCCGAGTCCGTCGTGGAAGCGGACGGCCTCGCGGATGTGGCGGACCCAGTAGTCGGGGTCCTTGAGCTGGGCGGGCTCCGCCAGTTCGCCCGTGACATTGGAGACGACGGGCAGCTTCGGGTCCTGGTAGGCGAGGCCCTGCGCGACGGCGCGGAACTCCTCCAGGATCGGATCCATGAGCGGCGAGTGGAAGGCGTGGGACACCTTCAGCCACCGCACCTTGCGGCCCTCACCCCGCAGCCTCTCCTCCAGGCCCTCCAGGACCTTGAGGTCACCGGAGAGCACCACCTGCGACGGCCCGTTCACGGCCGCCACACCCACGCTGCCGGAAAGGCCTTCGAGCAGCGGCAACATGTCCGCCTCGGCGGCCTGCACCGCCAGCATGCCCCCACCCTCCGGCAACGACTGCATCAACCGACCACGCGCGACGACCAGTCGAGCCGCGTCCTCCAGCGACCACAGTCCGGCCACATACGCGGCCGTCAGCTCACCGATCGAGTGGCCACCGACGATCTCGGGCCGCACCCCGAAGGACTCCGCCAGACGGAACAGAGCCACCTCGACGGCGAACAGCGCGGGCTGCGCGTAGGCGGTCTGCGCCAGCGTCTCGGTGTCCGCCTCCGCTTCCGTCCCCGTGCCGAACATGACGTCCTTCAGCGGGCGCTCAAGCAGCCCGTCCACGTGCGCGCACACCTCGTCCAGGGCGTCGGCGAAGACGGGGAACGCCTCGTACAACTCCCTTCCCATGCCCACGCGTTGGCTGCCCTGACCCGTGAAGACGACCCCGAGACGGCCCTCGACCACCGACCCGGTGACGACCCCCGAGCCGCCGGAGGCCACCGCCCCGAGTCCGGCGAGGAACTCCTCCCGCTCCCGACCGAAGACGACGGCCCGGTGCTCGTGCAGGGCGCGCCCCGAGAGCAGCGACCAGCCGACACCGACAGCATCGAGGTCGTCGTGCCCCGCCACGTGCTCCCGCAGGGTCTCCGCCTGCGCCCGCAGCGCCTCCGCGCCGCGGGCCGACACCACCCACGGCACCACGGGCACAGCCACCGGAGCGGCGCCACCGGGCTCGGCCGCCTCGGCGGGCTCGACGGGCTGCGCCTGCTCCACGATCACGTGGGCGTTGGTGCCGCTCACACCGAACGACGACACGCCCGCGCGACGCGGCGCACCGCCCTGGCGCCCCGGCCACTCCCGGGGCTCCGTGAGGAGCCGGACAGCCCCCGCTTCCCAGTCCACATGGGAGCTCGGCTCGTCCACGTGCAGGGTCTGCGGCAGCACACCCTCGCGCATCGCCATGACCATCTTGATGACACCCGCGACACCGGCGGCTGCCTGGGTGTGCCCGATGTTGGACTTGATGGAGCCCAGCCACAGAGGCTCGCGCCCGGCCGGACCTTCCGGCCGCGTCTGCCCGTACGTGGCGAGGAGCGCCTGCGCCTCGATGGGATCGCCGAGCGTGGTGCCGGTGCCGTGCGCCTCGACGGCATCCACGTCACCCGCGGACAGTCCGGCGCTCTCCAATGCGGCCCGGATCACCCGCTGTTGGGACGGACCATTGGGGGCGGTCAGGCCGTTGGACGCGCCGTCCTGGTTCACGGCCGAGCCGCGGACAACGGCAAGCACCTCGTGCCCGTTGCGGCGCGCGTCGGACAGGCGCTCCAGGAGCAGCAGGCCGACGCCCTCGCCCCAACCCGTGCCGTCCGCCGCCTCCGCGAACGCCTTGCAGCGGCCGTCCGTAGCGAGGCCTCGCTGACGGCTGAACTGCACGAACGTGTCGGGGGACGACATGACGGTCACGCCGCCCGCGAGCGCCATGTCGCACTCGCCCTGACGCAGGGCCTGCGCCGCCAGGTGCAGGGCGACGAGCGACGCCGAGCAGGCGGTGTCGACGGTGACGGCGGGGCCCTCCAGGCCGAAGGCGTAGGAGAGGCGGCCGGACATGACGCTGACCGCGTTGCCGGTGAGGACGTGGCTCTCGATGTCCTGGGGGACGGCGGCCATGCGGGGGAGGTAGTCGTCGCCGTTGGAGCCGACGAAGACGCCCGCGCGGGTGCCGCGCAGCGTCGTCGGGTCGATGCCCGCGCGTTCGAACAACTCCCATGATGTTTCCAGGAGTTGGCGCTGCTGCGGGTCCATGGCCAGGGCCTCGCGCGGGGAGATCCCGAAGAAGTCCGCGTCGAAGCCGCCCGCGCCGGACAGGAACCCGCCCTCGCGGACGTAGGTCTTGCCCGCGCGGTCGGGGTCCGGGTCGTAGAGCTCGGCGAGGTCCCAGCCGCGGTCGGCCGGGAACTCGCCCATGGCGTCCCGGCCCTCGGCGACGAGGCGCCACAGGTCCTCGGGGCCGCGCACCCCGCCGGGGAAGCGGCAGCTCATCGCGACGATCGCCACAGGGTCGTCGTCGGCGGACACGGGGGCGGTGGCGGCGGTGCCGCGGGGCTCGGTCGCGGCCGCGTCGGCGCCGAAGGTCTCCGTGGCCAAGTGGGCCGCGAGGACGGTGGAGTTGGGGTAGTCGAAGACGAGGGAGGCGGGCAGGCGCAGGCCCGTTGCCGCCTGGAGGCGGTTGCGCAGTTCCACGGCGGTGAGGGAGTCGAAGCCCAGCTCGCGGAAGGCCCGGCCCGGGTCGACGGCCTCGGCGGCGGAGTGGCCGAGGACGGCGGCGGCCTGGGCGCGGACGAAGGTGACGAGGGCCGCCTCACGCTCCGCCCCGGGCAGGGGCGCGAGCTGCCGTATCCAGTCGGGGCCGGAGACGGCGCGGCCGCCCGTGGCATCGGGGGCGGTGTCCGCGGGAGCGGCGGTCCGCTCCCGCACCTCGGGGATCGCGGCGAAGAGGGGGTTGGGGCGGGCCGCGACGAAGCCGGGCAGGAAGGTGTCCCAGTCGACGGCCGCGATGACGACACTGGCGTCGCCGCGCTCGACGGCGTCCCGCAGGGCGGCGACGGCCCGCTCCGGCGGCATCGGCGGCATGCCGTCGCGCCGGGTCCGCTCGGCGCGCACGGCGGTGTCGGCGAGCCCCGCGCCCTCCCAGGTGCCCCAGGCGACGGAGGTCGCGGGCAGGCCGTCGGCGCGACGCTGTTCGGCGAGGGCGTCCAAGTAGGCGTTCGCGGCGGCGTAGTTGGCCTGACCGGCGTTGCCGAACGCGCCCGACGCCGACGAGTACAGGACGAACGCGTCCAGGTCCAGGTCCCGGGTCAGGTCGTGCAGGGCGGTGGCCGCCGGGGACTTGGGGCGCAGCACGCCATCGAAGCGTTCGGGGGTGAGGCCGTCCACGGTCCCGTCGTCGAGGGTTCCGGCCGTGTGCACGACGGCCGTGAGGGGCGCGTCGGCGGGGATCCCGGCCAGGACCCGTGCCAGGGCGTCCCGGTCGGCCGCGTCGCAGGCGGCCAGGGTCACGCGGACGCCGAACTCCTCCAGTTCGGCGCGGAGTTCGGCGGCTCCGGGCGCGTCCGGGCCCCGCCTGCTCGTGAGGACGAGGTGCTCGGCGCCCGCCCCCGCGAGCCAGCGGGCGACGTGCCCGCCGAGCGCGCCCGTGCCGCCCGTGACCAGGACGGTGCCGCGGGGCGTCCACGGAGTGCCGCGGGTGAGGTCGGCGCCCGCCGCCTCACCGCGGAGCAGGCGCCGTACGAACACGCCGGACCCGCGCACCGCGAGCTGGTCCTCCACGGCGCCGTCCGCCCGAGGCCCGTCAAAGGCCGCGGTGAGGATCGCGGCGAGGCGGGCACCGGCCCGGGTGTCGTAGGAGCGCGGTACGTCGACGAGTCCGCCCCAGCGGTCGGGGTGTTCGAGCGCCGCGGTCCGGCCGAAGCCCCACAGGTGGGCCTGGACGGGGTGGTCGAGCCGGTCGCTGCGCCCCGTGGACACGGCGCTCTCGGTGAGGGCCCACAGCGGGGCGTCGGTGCCGGTGTCACCGAGGGCCTGCAGGAGGGCCAGGGTGGCGGCGAGCCCGGCGGGCACGGCTTCGTGCCCGGCCAGGGGGGACTCGTCGAGGCCGAGGAGGGAGATGACTCCGGTGAGGGGCGCGGTGGGGGTGGGCGCGGCACCGTCGGCGTCGGGGGTTGTCTCGGTGCTGTCCGAGCTGGTGTCGGGGGCGGGCACGGCTCCGTTGCGGCCCGCGTCAGCCGTCGGCCCGTCGGCGCCTCCTCCCGCGGCGTCGGATCCGGCGCCCCTGTCCCGCGTGCCCCCGTCGGCCGCCGCACCGCCGCCACCAGCCGCGTCGCTCCCGGGTGCCGCGCCCTCGGCAGCCTCCCGCAGCCGCTCGGCCAGCAGTTCCCGCGTCGCCTCGCCCGCCGCCAGGCGCAGCTCGACCGGCTCCGCCCCCGAGCGGGTCAGGGCATCGGCGACCCCGGCCGCCCACGGGTGGTCCGCGGCGCTCTCGGGCAGGACGATCAGCCAGCGGCCCGCAAGGCGGGCCGTCGGCAGGTGGCCGGCGGGCAGGGGCTGCCAGGTGGTCCGGTAGCGCCAGCTGTCGATGACGGCGCGCTCGCGGCGGCCGCGGCGCCACGCGGACAGGCCGGGCAGGACCTCGCTGAGCGCGTCCTGGGCGACGTCACCGAGCGTGGACGTCAGCTGGTCGACGTCCTCGCGCTCGACGGCCTCCCAGAAGCGGGCCTCGGCCTCGTCCGCGGCGGCGGGCCGCGTGCCGCCGGAGGGGCGTTCCTCGGTCAGCCAGTAGTGGCGGCGCTGGAAGGGGTACGTGGGCAGGTCGACGAGGGCGCGCTCGCCGGGCAGCAGGGCGTGCCAGTCGAGTTCGGCGCCGTGGGCGTGGGCCTCGGCGATGGAGGCGAAGAGGCGGTCCGCGCCGCCCTCGTCACGGCGCAGCGAGCCGAGGGTGGCGGCCGGGATGTCCGTCCCGTCGACGGTGGCCTGGACGGGCACGGTGAGGACGGGGTGCGGGCTCATCTCCAGGAACAGGGTGTGGCCCTCGGCGAGGAGGCCGCGGGTGGCGTGTTCGAAGAGGACGGTGTGGCGCAGGTTGCGGTACCAGTAGTCCGCGTCCATGAGGGTGTCGTCGGTCAGCCAGTCGCCGGTGAGCGTGGAGTACAGCGGCACGTCGGGCGAGCGGGGCGCGACGGGGGCGAGGACCCGCGCCAGGTGCTCCTCGATGGCCTCGACGTGGGCGGAGTGGGAGGCGTAGTCGACGGGGATGACGCGGGCGCGGATGTCGCGGGCCACGCAGCTCGCGACCAGCTCCTCCAGGGCCCCGGTGGCGCCGGAGACGACCACGTGCGAGGGGCCGTTGACGGCGGCCACCGACAGGTCGTCGCCCCACTGGTCGAGCATGGCGCGCACCTGCTCCTCGGGCAGGGGCACGGAGACCATGCCGCCGCGGCCGGAGAGTTCGAGGATGGCCTGGCTGCGCAGGGCGACCACCCAGGCCGCGTCCTCCAGGGACAGCGCGCCCGCCACGCACGCGGCGGCGATCTCGCCCTGGCTGTGCCCGACGACGGCGGCGGGTTCGACGCCCGCGGCCCGCCACACGGCGGCCAGGGACACCATCACGGCGAACAGGACCGGCTGGACCACGTCGACGCGGTCGAAGTTGTCCCCGCTCAGCTCCTCGAACAGGTCCCAGTCCACGAACGGGCCGAGCGCGTCCGCGCACTCCCCCATGCGGTCGGCGAACACCGGTGAGGAGTCGAGGAGTTCACGGGCCATCCCGGCCCACTGCGAGCCCTGCCCCGGGAACACGAACACCGGGCGGACCGTGCCGCCCTGCGCGCGGCCCGCGACCACGTTGCGCGCGGTCGTGTCGCCCTGCGCCAGCGCCTGAAGCCCGGCGAGCAGCTCGTCGCGGTCCCGTCCGACGACGACACCCCGCTGCTCGAACCGTGACCGCGCCACCGCCAACGACCAGGCGACGTCGTCCGGTTCGAGTCCGGGACGCGCCAGCAGGTGCGCCCGCAGCCGGGCGGCCTGCGCCCGCAGGGCGGGCTCGGTCTTCGCCGAGAGGGACACGGGGACGAGGCCGGGGACGACGCCAGGGGCGGCAGGGGCGGCGGGGGCGGGGTACGGGTCGAGGTCGGCGGCGAACGCGGACACGGCGTCGGGTACGAGAGCGGGCTCGGCTGCGGGGGCGGGCTCAGCCGCGAGAGCGGGCTCGGCGGCCACGACCGGCTCGCCCTGCGCCGCGCCCCCGGCCTCCCCCGCCGACGTCTCCTCCCCCGCCGACGCCCCCTCCGCCACCGGCGTCTCCACCGGCGCCTGCTCCACGATGAGGTGCGCGTTCGTACCGCTCATGCCGAACGACGACACGCCCGCGCGCCTGGGCGCCCCGTCGGCCCGCTCGGGCCAGGCCCGCGCCTCGGTCAGGAGTTCCACGGCCCCCGCGGACCAGTCGACGTGCGAGGACGGCTCGTCCACGTTCAGGGTCTTCGGCAGCAGGCCGCGGTCGATCGCCTGGACCATCTTGATGACACCGGCGACGCCCGCGGCGGCCTGGGTGTGGCCCACGTTGGACTTCAGCGAGCCGAGCCAGAGGGGTTCCTGGTCGGCGGGGCGGTCCTTGCCGTAGGTGGCGATCAGGGCCTGGGCCTCGATGGGGTCGCCGAGGGTGGTGCCGGTGCCGTGCGCCTCGACGGCGTCCACGTCGGCGGGGGCGAGACCCGCGTCGGCGAGGGCAGCGCGGATGACGCGCTGCTGGGCGGGCCCGTTGGGGGCGGTCAGGCCGTTGCTCGCGCCGTCCTGGTTCACGGCCGAGCCGCGCACGACGGCGAGGACCTTGTGGCCGTTGCGGCGCGCGTCGGACAGACGCTCCAGGACGAGCATGCCGACGCCCTCGCCCCACGCCGTGCCGTCCGCGGCCTGCGCGAAGGGCTTGCAGCGGCCGTCGGGAGCGAGGCCCCGCTGACGGCTGAAGGCCAGGAAGGAGCCCGGTGAGGCCATGACGACGACGCCGCCCGCGAGGGCGAGGGCGCACTCGCCCTGCCGGAGCGCCTGCACGGCGAGGTGCAGGGCGACGAGCGACGACGAGCAGGCGGTGTCGACGGTCATGGTGGGGCCCTGGAGACCCAGGGTGTAGGCGATGCGGCCGGACGCGACGCTGGCGGCCGTGCCCGTGACGAGGTAGCCCTCCAGGCCGTCACCGGCGTCGCTGAGACGGGGGCCGTACTCCTGGGTCTCGGCGCCTACGAAGACGCCGGTGCCGGAGTCGCGCAGGGTGGTGGGGTCGATGCCCGCGCGCTCCAGGGCTTCCCAGGAGGTCTCCAGGAGGAGGCGCTGCTGTGGGTCGGTCGCGAGGGCCTCGCGGGGCGAGAGGCCGAAGAAGTCCGCGTCGAACTCGCCCGCGTCGTGCAGGAAGCCGCCCTCGCGGACGTAGCTGGTGCCGGGGCGGTCGGGGTCGGTGTCGTACAGCCCGTCCAGGTCCCAGCCGCGGTCGGCGGGGAAGCCGGAGATGGCGTCGGTGCCGTCGGCGACCAGCTGCCACAGTTCTTCGGGGGTCTCGACGCCGCCGGGCAGGCGGCAGCTCATGGCGACGATGGCGATGGGCTCGTCGTCGGCGCGGCGGGCCGCGGCGGGCACGTAGGACGCGTCGGCGCTGTCGAAGAGTTCGGCGCGCAGGTGGCGGGCGAGGGAGTCGGCGCTCGGGTAGTCGAAGACGGCGGTGACGGGCAGCTTGAGGCCGGTGGCCCGCTGGAGTCGGCGGTGCAGCTCCACGGCGGTCAGGGAGTCGAGGCCGAGGTCGAGGAAGGGGCGGGAGAGGTCGCCGGGCGCGCGGGTGCCGTCGGCGCCGCCGAGGACGGCGGCGACCTGCTCGGCGACCACGGCGCGCAGCCGCCGTTCCTGCTCCGCGCGCGGGCGGCCGTCAAGGGTGGCTCGCAGATCTTCCGGCTGGGAAGGGGCCTTTGGGTGAGGCCGGGCCTCCGGGTGAGAATGGGCTGCGAATTCCTCGAAGTCGCTCAATGTTCCACTCCGTAGCACCGGCCATGATGGCTTTCAACAAATCCCTGACTGCACTCCGGGCGAAACCGTCCGACCGCGCGAAGGGCTCCGCGGAATCCACTGACCGGAAACCCTCGACGATTTCCCGATACGCTATGGATTCCTGCGGCTGCGCGGATTCCTGACCACAAACCAGGAACACCGGCATTCCCGACCGGACTTCAGACAGATTTGCCCACAATACCTGTGCAGGCTAACAGTGCGGTCTCCGCCGCCTCTACCCCTAAGAAGCCCCTATGGCGCCCGGGTGCGGGGCGGATATAGGGGTGTTCGGGATTCCCGCCCGGCCCTAGGGTCAGGATCGTGGAAAACGCTGTCCGGGTTGAGAATCTGGTGAAACAGTACGCGTCCAACGCACGCCGCGTGGTCGACGGCCTGAGCTTCGATGTGTATCGGGGCGAGGTGTTCGGACTGCTCGGCCCCAATGGCGCGGGAAAAAGCACCACGGTGGGGATGATGACCACCCGGGTGCGGCCGACCTCGGGCAGCGTCGTGATCGACGGTGTCGACGTGGTCGCGCGACCGAGGGAGGCCAAGCGCGTCCTCGCGGTGGTGCCGCAGCGCAACAACCTCGACCGGTCGCTCTCGGTGCGTCAGAACCTGCTGTTCCACGCCACCTACCACGGCATCCCGCGGGCCGAGCGGCGGCGGCGCGCCGATGAACTCCTTGAGCAGATGGGCCTGTCGGACTACCGCAAGTCGAAGGTCGACGACATGTCCGGCGGACAGGTGCAGCGCGTGATGATCGCCCGCGCCCTGATCCACCGCCCGAACGTGCTGTTCCTCGACGAGCCCGCGACGGGTCTCGACCCGCAGGCGCGCCTGTTCGTGCACGAGCGGGTCGCCGAGCTCGCCGAGCGCGGCGTGACGGTGGTCGTCACCACCCACGACATGGACGAGGCCGCCAAGCTGTGCGGCCGCGTCGGCATCGTGGACAAGGGCACCCTGCTCGCCCTGGACACCCCCGACGGTCTCGGCAAGCTGCTGCCCGCGCATTCGACGCTGGCCCTGACGGTGGAGTCGCCGTCGGGCCCGGCGCCCGTGGCGAAGCTCCTCTCCGACCTTCCCGGGGTGCGTCAGGTCGACGAGGTGGACCCGGAGAACCCGCCCGCTGACGGCGGCTTCCGGTTCCGCATCTATACGGACACCGAGCCGGTGGCGGCGCTCCAGCCGGCGCTCGCGGCGCTGACCGGCGGGGACTTCCGGGTGACGGACGTCGGCGTCGGAAAGGTGTCCCTGGAAGACGTCTTTCTCCATCTCACCGGAAAGAATCTGCGATGACTACGTCGGCCACGGCCGCACCGGCCTCGCGGCAGCTGCACACGTTCGGCGCCATCATGTGGCGCGACGTGTTTGTCGCCCTGCGCCAGTTCCCCACGTTCATCGGCCAGGCCATCATCCAGCCGTTCTTCACACTGTTCGTGTTCGGTGTGCTGCTGAGCGACGCGGGCTATGTGGACGGTGACTACAGCTCGGTGCTGCTGCCCGGCGTACTGGCCCTGAACGGATTCCTCGGCGGCATGCAGAACACGGCGCTGCCGCTCGTCGTGGACTTCTCCTACACGCGGGAGATCGAGGACCGGCTCCTTTCGCCGATCTCACTGAGCCTGGTGGCCGTCGAGAAGATTCTGTTCGGCGCGTTGTACGGCTTCGTGGCGTCGCTGATGATGACTCCGGTCGGCATGGTCCTGCTGGATCTGTCGTGGCCGATCAGCAAGACCGTTCCCGCCCTCGGCATCGCCGGGCTCGGCGCCCTCGCGGGTGCCTCGATCGGTCTGTGCCTCGGCACGTCGGTGAGCAGCGACAAGGTGGACGTGATGTTCACGCTGGTCCTGATGCCGCTGCTGTTCACGGGCTCGACGCAGTTCCCGCTGGTCGCCCTGGACGAGGTGCGCTGGTTCCAGGTGATCTGCGGCGCCAATCCGCTGTCGTACGCCAGTGAGGGCATGCGGGCCGTGACGTCGCCGAGCGTGGAGCACGTGCCGCTGCCGATCACGCTGATCGTGCTCGTCGGGTCGATCACGCTGTTCGCGTCCATCGGCATCCGCGGGTTCCTCAAGCGCGCGCAGACGTAGGCGGGTTCAGGGAGGACCACGGGCAGGGGGTACGGCGGAAGGGCCCCGGAGCGCATGCGCTCCGGGGCCCTTGCCGCGTCCCGGGAGGGACCGCCGCGCTGTCAGTCCTCGGGCAGATCGACCGGCGCGAGGTCCGCGAACAGGTCGCCGGGTCCGGGGTTCAACGGCATGGTGGCGCCGCCGAGGTGGCGCTGCACGCCCCAGACGGCGTTGAGGCCCGTCGTCACGGCGCCCTCGGCGAACCCCGCCGTCCAGGAGACGTCGTCGCCGGCGAGGAAGAAGCCGCGCTGACGCGGTGTCAGCTCGGCTTGCATGAAGTGGGTGAACAGGCGCCGCTGGTAGCGGTAGTGGCCCGGCAGGTTCGCCTTGAAGGCGCCCTGGAAGTGCGGGTCGGTCTCCCAGGTCACCGTGCGCGGAGGGGCGATGACGCGGGAGCGGATGTCGACGCCGGGGTAGATGTCGGCGAGCACGTCGAGGACGCCGTCCAGGCGCTCCTCGGGGGTCAGCGGCGCCATCTTCAGGGAGTCGTCGTTCCAGGTGTACGACAGGCACATCACGCCGGGGCGGTCGGGCCCGTCGTCGAAGAGGTAGACGCCGCGCGGCATCCGGTCGGTGAGGGTCGTGCTCATCACGTCCCGGCCGGTGCGCGGGTCCCGCTCGCGCCAGAACGGCCGGTCCACGAGCACGAACAGCTTGGAGGAGCCCATGTAGTGGCTGCGCTCCACGGCCGTCCACACGGGGGTGGGCAGCAGCGCCCGGTCGCAGCGGACGTTGGTGACCAGGGTCCGCTTGTGCGGCGTGAAGACGGCCGCGGGGAAGGCCTGGGAGGCGCCGCCGTGCTCTTGGACGGTGATGCCGCGCGCGGTGCGCTCGATCCGGGCGACGCCGCCGCGGGGGCCACCGCGGTGCAGGGACTCCAGGGAGGTGCCCGTCGGCCAGTGGGCGGCGTCGTCGGGGGCGTGCGACCACAGGCGCAGGGGCAGCTGCTGGGAGCCGCCGACCACGAGGCGGTGGTCGTCCTCGGCACCGGTGTAGACGACCCGCAGGATCTCCAGCATGGAGTTGGGGAAGTCGGTGTCCCAGCCGCCGGCGCCGAAGCCGACCTGGCCGAAGATCTCGCGGTACTTGAAGGACTGGAAGGAGGGCGAGTTGGCGATGAAGCCGTAGAAGGACTGGTCGTCGAGGGCGCGCACCAGCGGGTTCCAGATGGCCTTGATGGCGGCGGTGTCCCGGCGGCGGATCGCGTCGTCCATCGCGAACAGCTCGGCGTGCTCCTGGAGCGTCTTGTCCCAGGCCATCCCGACTTCCTGGTAGATGTCGGGGAGTTCGGTGGCGCGCCGGGCGTAGTGCCGGTCGCCGCCCAGGGCGACGACGGTGCTGCCGCTCGCGGCGGTCAGCGGGTTGGGGAAGGGCCGGGTCTCGAGGCCGACCAGGTCCAGGTAGTGCCGCAGGGCGAGCGCGGACGCGGGGAAGCGCATGGCGCCGAGCTCGGCGACGGCGTCGGGGTGGCTGTCGAAGGCCGCGGAGCGCATGCGGCCGCCCATCTGTCCCGTTTCGTACACCACGGGCCGCAGCCCGAGGCGCAGAAGCTCATAGGCGGCGACGAGCCCCGATATCCCGGCCCCGATCACCGCAACCGGTGTCCCGAACTCCGCTTCCGGTATTTCACCGAGCCCGTGCGCGCTGGACAGCCATTCGTCGTAGGCGAAGGGAAAGTCCGGGCCCAGCATGGTAATGGAATCTGCCGCGCCGGGACGTGAACTGCCGTTGAGGGCAACCAACGGATACTCCTCTGACCGTGGTGGAGGCCGGCCCGGCGGTACGTTCAGACGGCCGCGGTGAGCCGGGCTGCGGCAGCAGGAGAAGGGTCTGCGACGTACGCGGCCGAGCCTTGCCCCACGGGGCCGTCGGGCTCGCGAATCGCCTCCGATGCACGGCGCGTCTGACGGTGCCCTTGATTATGACGACGGCGTCCGGGGGCGGAGTAACCCCTCAACATCCCCTTACGCCTCCTACGTTCACGCACCTCGAGCCCCAGGGGCCCCTCGGCCACCACGGCGACGGGGCCGAAAAAGACACGCGACACGCAATGAGTACTTTAGTAGCGAGACCTCGATCCTGAAGACTGTACGAAAGTCAGGAGACGCCTTGGAATGATCTATGGTGTCCGCACCACGCGCCCCCAAGAGTTCCCGGTACTCAACTGTGCAACATTCGCAATGAAGGAGAGGCTTCATGCATCGAGGGTCGGACGGCCGAAGGTTCGCGGTGCATGATCACCGGCCGGGCGCCGAGCCCGGCGGAGCCCGGCCGGAACCCATGGCCCTGGAGGTACGGCACACGACGGACGGCGGGTCGGGGGCGTGCGGCAGCGATTCGGGGAGCCGGGAGCGCCTCCTGCGGATCGAGCCGCACACGAGCGTGGCAGCGGTCTCCGACGACGACTCCGCGGACCGCTTCCTCGCCCGACTGCTGTGCGACGACAGACCCGGCCGCGCCGTCTCGGTGCACGGCCTCGACCCGTGCGCCGACCCCGCGGCCGTGCGGCGGCTCGTCGGTGTCGTCTCCATGGGCATGCCGTTGCCCGAAGTGACGGTCCACGAGACGCTGGTGACCGCGGGCAGCCACAAGGGCCTCTCGCCGGAGACGGCCACGCAGCGCACGGCGGACTTAACGGACGTCCTCGGGCTCCGGGCCGTCGAGCGGGTCCCGGTGTCCGGCCTGTCCCCGGGGCAGCGCTCCCGCACCGCCCTGGGGTGCGCGCTGCTGCACGTACCGAAACTGCTGCTGCTGTGTCATCTCCTCGATGACGTGGACAGCACGTCGGAGAAGATCATCTGTCGGGTCCTGAGCCGCTACACGGCGTCCACCGGGACCGTGGTGTTCTCCACCCGCTCCTGGCAGATCGCCCACGCCGTCGCGGACCGCGCCTTCGCGGTCCACGACGGCGAGATGTGCCTGGCCTGCCGGTCTGCCGCTCACTGACCGAGCACGGCCCGCGCGCCGCCGGTCACACTCCGGGCGGCCGCGCCTCCCTCCGGTTCTCCACGCCTCCCCAGGTCATCGGATACTCAACTCCGTCTCCCCAGCGGATCGTTGACCGTGGAGAGCCATCAGCACAACGTTGTCATAGCGCGACGGTCCGTGGCCGGACACCCTGTCTGCACATCGTTCCAGCCATGTGGGCGCGCCGCGTCAGGGGGTGTCAGCACGCCGTGTCGGCGAGCAGATCGTGCGGCAGATCCTTGCGCCGGGACACATTCAGCTTGCGGTAGACCCGCGTCAGATGCTGCTCGACCGTACTGACCGTGATGAACAGTTTCCGCGCTATCTCCCGGTTGCTGTGCCCGAAGGACGCCAGTGAGGCCACGCGCCGCTCCGCGTCGGTCAGCTCCTCCGAGGGGCAGCTCTCGCCGTTGCCCGTCGGCCGTTCCACCGTGCTCACCTCGCCGTCGCCGTACGGCAGCAGCTGTTCGCACAGCGCCTCCGCCTGGGCGTCGCGCGCGATGCGCCAGGCCCGGCGCGCCATCATGCGTGCCTGTCCCAGCTCACCGAGGGCGTGGTGGGAGCGGCTGAGCGCTCCGAGGACCCGCACCAGTTCAAGCCGGTCCTCGCACTCCTCCAGTTCCTCGATCGCCTCGTGCAGCGCGTGGTGGTGGCGTCGCAGCCCGGCCACCTCGGCGAGCACCCGCAGAGTCAGCGCGCGGGTGCGCGACTGCCCCGGACCGCACTTGGCCAGCTGCTCCCTGACGAGCCGGTCGGCCTCGGCCTCGCCACCGGTGCGCAGGTGCATCTCCGCGGCGGCGGACCGCCACGGGACGAGCGCGGGCTGGTCGATGCCCCAGCGCGTCATCAGCTCCCCGCAGGTGAGGAAGTCGTCGAGGGCGGGCCGGACCCGTCCGGTGGCGGCGTAGAGCTGGCCGCGGGCGTGGATCAGCTCCAGGCCGTAGCGCGTCTCCGGCAGGCCGTCCGGCACGTGGTGGTCGAGGTAGGTCATGGCCTGGTCGTACTGCCCCATCGCGGTGTGCGCGGAGACCAGGGTGGCCAGGACCGAGCCGATGCCGACGCCCCAGCCGAGCGGCGTCATCCACGCGAGCGCGTTGACGGCGTAGCGGACGGCCTCACCGGCGTTGCCCTGCCTGAGCGCGATCTTCGCCCGGACCGCGGAGAGGGGTGCCTGCCAGCCCGGGCCGCCGAGCTTGGTGGCCTCGCGCAGGAGGGCGTCGCACCAGTGGGCGGCGCGGGTGAGCCGGTCGGAGTAGATCAGGACGTTGAGCGAGCAGGTCAGCGCCTCCAGGTTGGCGTCGTTGAGCGGGGCGCCCTGCAGCACGGCCTCGGCGAGGTCGACCGCGTGCGGGTCGGCGCCGCGGGTGAGCACCGTGGTCAGGGCGGCGCCCGCGCGGCTGCGGGGATCGCTGCCGCGTCCGGTGACAGTGTCGGGATTGCCGTGCGGGGCAGGCCAGTTGTCGGTGCCGACGCGCTCGCGCAGCGCGGGGTAGGTGGTGCGTACGCCACCGGCGGCGAGGTACGCGGAGACGGTGGAGGTCCCCTCGTACGCGCCCTGGCACTTGCGGGCGATCTCGGCGGCCTCCTCGAACCGGCCCTGCCAGAGCAGCCCCGCGAGGAGCGCCGGCACGGCCTGTTCGGTGAGCCAGCCCTCGTCGAACGCGGTGCGAAGGGCGCGCAGATGGGGGCCGACGGTGGACGGGCGGACCCGCCAGACGCAGCGCGTCAGTTCGGCCAGGATCTCGCTGCGCCGGGCGCCGCGCGGGCAGGCCTGTTCGGCGAGCTGCAGGCAGGCGATGGCGAGCGAGACGTCCTCGTCGCGGCGGGCGCGGGTGGCCGTCTCCCACAGCACGTCGAGGGACTCCTCGTCGGTGACCTCCCCGGCGGCGACGATGTGCCGGGCGACGACGGGCGGTTCGGCGCCGCCGCGGCGCAGCAGGTCGGCGGCGCGGCGGTGCAGGTCGATCCGGTCGTCGCGGGTGAGGTCGTCGAGGACGGCGGTTCTCGCCAGCGGATGCCGAAACGTTCCCGCCTCGGCGAGGCCTGCCGACTCCAGGGCGCGGCGGCTGAGCGTGACGGTCTCGTGGTCGAGTTCGAGCAGTCCGGCGAGTGCCGCGTCGGACGCGGCGTCGTCCAGGATCGCCAGGCCGCGGGCGACCGCGAGCACGGAGTCCTCGCCCCGGTGCAGGCAGCTGAGCACGGACTGGCGGTAGGCGTCGCCGACGGTGAGGGCGTGCACGGCGGGAAGGGAGGGGTCGGTGGGGGGTCGGTGGGCGAGGATGTCGTGGGTCAGGGCCCGGATCAGCAGGGGGTTGCCGCCGCTGACGCGGTGGGTTTCGGGGGCGAGGCGACGGGCGGTGGCCTCGTCCAGGTGCTCGCGCAGCATCTCGGCGGTCGCCCGCTCACCGAGGGTGGAAAGGCGCAGCTGGGTCAGTCGGGGGTGGCGCAGGAGTTCGGCGCTGAACATGGGGCGTTCGGCGCGCGGCCCGGTGCGCAGGCCGAGCACGATCACCAGGGGTTTGGCCCGCAGTTCCCGCATGGCGTGCTGCAGGCACTGCAGGGACGGGATGTCGGCGTACTGGACGTCGTCGACGAGGATCGTGAGCGGCCGGCCCTGGGCCGTGGCGTGCAGGGCGGCGGTCAGCGACCGCATGACGTGGGCGCGGACGTGCTCCTCGCGTTCGTGGTCGGGGTCGCGCAGCATGGCGGTGAACCTCGCGTCGTCGAGCAGTTGCTCCACGCGCGCGGCCGCGTCGGCCCCTCGCTGTTCCCCTTGGCCGGGTCGCACCCGGCCGTCCTGCTCCGGCAGGTCCTGCGGCCCCTCGGCCCGGCCCGCGGTCAGGAGCAGTTGGCCGAAGACGGCCATGGGGGTCCTGCGCTCTGCTCGTAAACCCGTCGCCTTGAGGACCGTGTGTCCTCGCGCCTCGGCCTGGTCGGCGACCCCGTTCAGCAGCTCGCTCTTGCCGGTGGCCACCGGCCCTCTCACCACAACAACACGGGAAGGCCCCTCCGCGCTGTTCGCCAGAACCTCCTCCAAGAGAGCCCATTCATCGACTCGCTCGACCAGGCTCATTGTGCGGTTTCCTCCCCGTAAGAAAATTTCGCAAAGTGCACTGGTGCCTTATTTGCATAACGCACTCTCAAGTATCCACTGGAACCGCTTCGCAGGATACCAGGGCATATTCCAGATATCTCTCCCGTGCTTCTGGCGGCACTCAGTCAACAACACAACTATGACTGAAACTTGACGACGAGGTAGCCCCGAAAGAAGTGAGCCCACCTCCCAAATCCGTCATGACTCGCAACGTTCAGCCCTCCCCATTCCGGCCCTGGGTGTGGTATTGGGCCCCCTGGTGACCGGCCCGCACATACGGAACATTGAATTCCAATTGAAAGAAAGGAGAAGAAGAACCGGCCACGAGCTCGCCGAACAGTGATCATCCAGCCATCCTGTCCGGAAACACCCCTGGCCACGCGCATGACCACGGAACCGGCCGACAGCACCCTCCTGCCCGCTCCGTGCCCGGCCAGTCCCCCCGCCGCCGAAGCGGAGCGGCGCATACCGGGCCCCTCGCGCGCCGTTCAACACCGCGCGGCGCAACCGTCGTTGCCCTCCCCGCGGGCCAGCCGGGCCGCTGTCCCCCACTGCGGCCGTTAAGGATGCGTTAGGTGTTCGTGTCCGGGAAAGTCCCTGACGGAGACTCCGTAACGGCCCTCTGAAGACAATCCAACGGCAATTTGACAGCAAAATTCACCAAGGAAGTCCATAGTGCTCGGCGGACTTCGGGAGGTGCACACCGGTTGTGCAACCGGAAGCGCCACTGCACACCCGGTCCAGACCTCTTCGAACCCGCCCCCGCACTGCCAGATGCGTCACATTGTTACGTCGCCGTTTCCGGCCACCGCTCCTTTTGTGACGGGGCCCCGGAGCCCAACTCGCCGCCGGCGTACGCGAACTCGGGAGGACGGCGGCGTCCGCATCCGCCCTAGGGGACGGATAGGGGTGGAGAGCCGCACAGGCCACGGATAGCCTCCGGACGGCCACCCCCCGGCCGACGGCGCGTTCTCCCCGCTCGGTCACCGGGGCTCCCCGTGCACAGCAGACAGGTTCACCGCCCGCAGCCGGCCCCCGTCGGTCAGGGCACGCCGATGTGACGCGCAGGCGCGCAGACCGTAGAGGACGACCATGGCGAGAATGCACACCGCGAGCTCCACCACCCCCCGGAGCGTGCCGCGGCAGGCCGACGCACCCCACCGAGGGAGCGTGCCCCGATGAGCGTGCCCGGCCCCGGCGCGGAGGAGGCGGAGGAGACCGGGGGCCCCACGCCCAGCACCCCGGAAGGAGCCGCCGTCCCCGACGGGGCCGCCCTCCTCGACCCGGCCCCCGCCGCCGACGGAACCCGCACCACCGTCACCGTGATCATCCCGACCTTCAACGAGGCCGGGAACGTCGAGGAGTTGCTGACGCGACTCGCCGCCGGGCTGCCCGCCCACCTCGACTGCGAGGCCCTGTTCGTCGACGACAGCACCGACGACACCCCGGCCGCGATCGAACGCGCGGCCCTCACCTGCCCGTTCCCCGTGAACGTCATCCACCGCGAGGTGCCGACGGGCGGCCTCAGCGGCGCCGTGGTGGAAGGCATGAAGGCCGCCGCCTCCGAGTGGATCGTCGTCATGGACGCCGACCTCCAGCACCCGCCGTCCCTGATGCCCGAGCTGATCGAGACCGGCCGCCGCGCGGGCGCCGATCTCGTCGTTGCCAGCCGGTACGCGGGCGGCGGCAGCCACGCCGGGCTCTCCGGCCGCTACCGGGTCGCCGTGTCCCGCACCTCCACGCTCGCGACCAAGGCGCTGTTCCGCTCGGCACTGCGCGGCATCAGCGACCCCATGAGCGGCTTCTTCGCGATCCGCCGCAGCACAGTGCACGCCCACTCCGACATCCTCAAGCCGCTGGGCTACAAGATCCTGCTCGAACTGGCGATCCGCTGTCGGCCGCGCGTCGTCGCCGAGGTGCCGTTCTCCTTCCAGGAGCGGTTCGCGGGCGAGTCGAAGTCGACCGTGCGCGAGGGACTGCGGTTCCTCGCCCACCTGGTGTCGCTGCGCACCACGACCCCCGTGGCCCGGATGGTGGTCTTCGGCCTCATCGGCCTGACCGGCTTCCTGCCGAACCTGTGCGCACTCGCCGCGCTCACCGCCATGGGCCTGCACTATCTGCCCGCCGAGGTGGTGGCCAACCAGTTCGGCGTGCTGTGGAACTTCCTGCTCATCGATCTGCTGCTGTTCCGCGACCGGCGCGGCCACCGCCACTGGGCCGACCGCCTGGGCCGGTTCGCGCTGCTCGCCAACGCCGATCTCGTCCTGCGCATCCCGCTGATCGCCCTGCTCGTCGACGGCGTGGGCATGTCGGTCCTGCCCGCCACGACCCTGGCTCTGCTCACGACCTTCGTCATCCGCTTCGTCGCCACCGAACTGCTTGTCTATCTGCCCCGGCGCGGCCGGGCCAAGGACGCGCTCGCTCCGGGCGCGGGGGCCGGGTCGGCGCGGGACGGCCTGGAGACGGCGCAAGGCCTGGAAGGACGGGAGAAGACGGAAGGCCTGGAGAAGGAAGGCCTGGAGAAGGAAGGCACGCCATGAGCCTCGGCACACAGCACAGCCCCACGGGGTCCGAAGCCCCGCACCCCGCCGGAGGGCCGCCCGCCCTGCTCGCGCGGATCGTGCCCGAGGACGTCGTGTGCTGCGAGTCCTTCGGCGACCCGGACGGCGTCGTCCTGCACCCCGACGAGCAGGCCCTGATCGCGCGTTCGGTGCCGGCGCGGCGCGCCGAGTTCACCACCGGCCGCCACTGCGCGCACCGCGCCCTGGCCGCCCTCGGACGGCCCGCCGTGTCGATCCTGCCCGACGCGCGGGGCTGTCCGGAGTGGCCCGAGGACGTCGTCGGCAGCATCACGCACAGCGACGGCTACCGCGGCGCGGCGGTCGCCCGCACGGACCGGGTCCGCTCGGTCGGCATCGACGCCACTGCGTGCGAGCCGCTGCCCGAGGGCGTCCTCGAAGCGGTGGCGCTGCCCGAGGAGCGGCGGCGGGTGGGGGAACTCCTGGCCCGGTGGCCCGCGGTGCGCTGGGACCGCGCCCTGTTCAGCGCCAAGGAGAGCATCTACAAGACCTGGTATCCCCTGCAGCGCGCGCCCCTGGGCTTCGAGGAGGCCGACGTCTCCTTCCACCGGTCGCAGGACCCGGACACCGGCACGTTCACCGCGCGGATCCTTCCTCCGGTGCGCGAACGGGGGTTCCCGCAGGAACTCACGGGCCGCTGGCTGGCGCGGGACGGCCTGATCCTCACCGCGATCACGCTGCGCCCGGCGGCCTAGCCCGTACGTACCGGCGGTCGGAGCCGGCACGTACAGGCATCGGAGCCGGTACGTACGGGCATCGGAGCCGGCACGTACGGGCATCGGAGCCGGTACGTACGGGCATCGAGCCGCGACGCGCCGACGGACGGGTCAGCGCAGGACGCGGTGCGCCAGTTCCTCGATGAGCGCGTCGGTCGAGTACGGCGCGAGCAGGTCGGGCACGGTCAGGTCGTCCACGATCAGGCCGAGCATGCCGAGGTAGAGCAGGACGACGCCGGTGCGGTCGCCGGGCAGGCCCGCGCCCAGGTGGAACTCGATGTTGGCGTCGAGCTGCCCAGCCATGAACCGGGTGAGTTCGGTGTGCAGTTCGGGGCGGCGGGTGGCCTCCAGTCGCAGTTCGAGCAGCGCGAGATGGCTCGCCCGGTCGGCCCGGGTCCGCTCGACGAGCTGCTTGAGGAGCGTCACGACCAGCGCCGTGTCCGGCTTCTCGGTCATGGTGTCGGCGAGCGCGGCCTCCTCCGGCGTGAGCCGTTCCAGGATGCGCCGCATGACCTGCGCGAGGAGCTCCGCGCGGTGCGGGAAGTAGTTGCTCGCGGTGCCCTTGGGCACCTCCGCCTCCGCGTCCATCGCCCGCAACGTCAGCCCCCGGGAGCCCTCGCGCGCGAGCACCTCGATCGCTGCGTCCAACAGCGCGGTGCGCCTGGCCGGGTTCTGTCGCATGACGGTCCTCTCCTGCTTCCTGTGCGGCGGCACCCCACCCTAACCACTGCGGGCGAAGTGCCATGCGAGGAGCGAGCCCGGGATGTGGTCCCGGGGCCCCGGGGGTGCTGATCCCGGGGAGCGGTCCCCGGGTGCAGTGCCGGGGCTCCCGGGCTGCTGATCCCGGAGAGAGTGCGTGGGGTCAGGCCCGCCCCCGCGCGCTCCACATCGCCAGGCTGGTGGGCACGGCCAGGACCGCGCCGGTGAGCAGCACGCCGGAGAGGCCGATGTGGTCGGCGACGAGGCCGCCGAACAGGGCGCCGAGGGCGATCGCCAGGTTGAACACGGAGGTGTTCAGGGCGGTGGCCGCCTCCGTCGAGTCCGGTGCCGACTTCAAGGATCCACGTCTGGACGCCGACGGGGACGCCGCCGAAGGCAGGTCCCCACGCAAGCAGCAGGACCGTGCCGCCGGCCGGGGTGCCGCCGACGAGGGGGAACGGGGAACACGGCGAGGACCGCGGTCAGGGCGACGCTGATGGTGCCGAGGGGCGCGCGGACGTCGCGCGCGGCGGCGGCGCCCGCGAGGAAGTCGCCCGCGATGCCCGCGACGCCGAAGCGGAGGAGCAGCGGACCCACCATCGACGCGTCGGTCCCCGAGACGTCCCGCAGGACGGGCCGGACGAAGGGGAGGGCGGCGGTGCTGGAGCGAGTGGACCTGGAGGCGCTCCTGACGGCGGCCGAGGAGCTGCACTTCGGCCGCACCGCCGAGCGCATCCACCTGACGACCGGACGGGTCAGCCAGACCATCCGCAAGCTGGAACGCCACATCGGGACACCCCTGTTGGAGCGCACCAGCCGCGACGTCCGCCTCACTCCGGCCGGACGGCAGCTGTACGACGACGTCCTGCCGCCCTACAGCACCCCCTGGCCGAACGGGACACGGTCTGCAGGGAGGACCTGGCCGCCGTCCGCCTCCCGCAGGCGAACCGCGCCCTGCCCCCGTACTGGCGCGCCGAGCGCACACCGCTCCTGACACCGTCGGGAGCCCCGATCGAGCCCGGCCCCTCCTTCGACACCCTCCAGGAAGCACTGTCCCTGATCGGCGCCGGACAAGGGGCCTGGGTGGTCGGCGCCCAGGCCACCCGCCACTTCGCCCGCCCCGACGTCGTGTACGTCCCCTTCGACGACGCGCCGCCCCTGGAGTGGGTGCCCACCTGGCTCACCACGACCCCGGCGGCCGCCGTCCACGCCTTCAACGAGGTCGTCCGGGAGGCAGCGGAGCAGTTCCGACTCGCCGCGGGTAGCTCCGACTCGCCGCGGGCAGCGCCGACTCCGACGGCTGACGCCCTCGCAACGCGCGTGCCGGTCCGGGGCGATGGGCCCTCGGACCGGCACGTGGGAGACCAGCGGTGCGCTAGACGGTCACGGCCACGTCCGCGCCGTCGGCCGTCTCGCCGCAGTCCTCGCCGAGCACGCAGCCCACCGCAGCGGTCGCCCCCGCACCGTCCGCCGCGTCGGGCTTCCCCGCGAACTGCGTCCGGTACAGCTCCGCGTACCGCCCGCCGACCGCGAGCAGTTCGTCGTGCGTGCCCCGCTCCACGATCCGCCCGGCCTCGACGACGAGGATCTGGTCGGCCGCCCGCACCGTGGAGAGCCGGTGTGCGATGACCACCGCCGTGCGGTCCGCGAGGGCCTCGGCGAGTGCGTCCTGCACGGCTGCCTCGGAGGTGTTGTCCAGGTGGGCGGTCGCTTCGTCGAGGATGACCACCCGCTGCTGGGCGAGCAGCAGGCGGGCGATGGTCATGCGCTGCCGCTCACCGCCGGAGAGCCGGTAGCCGCGCTCGCCGACGACCGTGTCGAGGCCGTCGGGCAGCGACCGCACCAGGGCGTCGAGGCGGGCCCTGCGCAGCACGTCCCACAGCTCGTCCTCACTCGCGCCGGGCCGGGCGAGCAGCAGGTTGGCGCGCACCGACTCGTGGAAGAGGTGGCCGTCCTGGGTGACCATGCCGATGGTGTCGCGCAGCGAGTCGGCCGTCAGGTCGCGGACGTCCTCGCCGCCGACGCGGACGGTCCCGGAGTCGGCGTCGTACAGGCGCGGAAGGAGCTGCGCGATGGTGGACTTGCCCGCGCCGGACGAGCCGACGAGCGCCACGGTCTGGCCGGGTTCGGCCCGGAACGACAGGCCGTGCAGGACCTCCTCGCCGCCCCGGCCGTCCAGCGAGGCGACCTCCTCCAGGGAGGCGAGGGACACCTTGTCGGCGGCGGGGTAGCCGAAGCGGACGTCGTCGAACTCGACGGCGACGGGCCCCTCGGGCACGGTCCGCGCCTGCGGCTTCTCGTCGATGAGGGGCTTCAGGTCGAGGACTTCGAAGACCCGCTCGAAGCTCACCAGGGCGCTCATGACCTCGACGCGCGCTCCCGCGAGGGACGTCAGCGGCGCGTACAGCCGGGTCAGGAGCAGCGCGAGGGAGACGACGGCGCCCGCTTCGAGCGTCCCGTCGAGCGCGAAGTACCCGCCGAGTCCGTAGACCAGGGCGAGCGCGAGCGCCGACACCAGGGTCAGGGCGGTGATGAAGGCCGACTGCGCCATGGCGGTGCGGACGCCGATGTCGCGCACCCGGCGGGCCCGCGCGGCGAACTCCTCGGACTCGTCCGCCGGTCGGCCGAACAGCTTGATGAGGGTCGCGCCGGGCGCCGAGAACCGCTCCGTCATCCGTGTGCCCATGGCCGCGTTGTGGTGCGCCGCCTCCCGCTGGAGCCGGGCCATCCGGGTGCCCATGCGGCGCGCGGGCACCACGAACACCGGCAGGAGCACCAGGGCGAGGAGCGTGATCTGCCAGGAGAGGGCGAGCATCACGGCGAGGGTGAGGACGAGGGTGACGAGGTTGGACACCACTCCGGAGAGGGTGTTGCTGAACGCCCGCTGCGCCCCGATCACGTCGTTGTTGAGCCGGCTGACGAGCGCGCCGGTGCGGGTGCGGGTGAAGAAGGCGACCGGCATCCGCTGCACATGGTCGAAGACTGCGGTGCGCAGGTCGAGGATCAGGCCTTCGCCCAGGTTCGCCGACAGCCAGCGGCCGAGCAGGCCGAGTCCCGCTTCGGCGATCGCGATGACGGCGATGAGCACGGCGTAGCGGACGACGGTCGAGGGCTCGGCGCCGGACACGATGGCGTCGACGACACGCCCGGCGAGGACCGGCGTCGCCACGGCGAGCAGCGCGGTCACGACACTCAGCAGGACGAACTGGGTGATGCGGCGGCGATGGGGCGCGGCGAAGGCGGTGATGCGGCGCAGCGTGGCGCGCGCGAAGGGGCGGCGTTCCTGCTCGGCGTTCATGACGCTGTGCAGCTGGGTCCAGGCTGTGGTCTCCATGCTCATGTGCAGCACCGTAGAACCTGAAGTTATCTTGAGGTCAAGCGCCGCCTCACGTGTCTCCGACTCCCCTGCCGCGCCGCTTGACCCGCCTGTAACCGGCACGTACTTTCGCTTCAATTCTTGAGCGCATCACTCCCGTTCCTCGTGTCCTGACGTGAGAAGGCGAACGCATGCGAGATGTACGAAGGCGTACCGTGCTGTCCGCGATCGGCGGCACCGCCGTCGCGAGCGGGGCCCTGAACTCCACCATCGCCGAGGCGGCACCGGGCTCGCCCGCCCCGGACACCGCCGCCGATGAGCGCGGCACCGCCCATGACGCAAAGGTCCGGCGCCTCCTCGACCGTATGACTGTCGAAGAGAAGCTGGGCCAGCTCCAGCAGCTCGCCTGGTCCTGGGACACCGGCCCGGGCGGCGGTGAGACCAAGGACGTGGAGGACGCGGCCCGCGCCGGACGGCTCGGCTCGGTGCTCTCGATCTTCGGCGCGAAGAGCAGCAACGCCCTCCAGCGCATCGCGGTCGAGGAGTCCCGGCTCGGCATCCCGCTGCTGTTCGGCCTCGATGTGATCCACGGCTTCTGGACGACGTTCCCGATCCCGCTCGCGCAGGCGGCGAGCTTCGACCCGGACGTGACGAGGAAGGACGCCGAGGTGTCGGCGAAGGAGGCCCGCTCCAACGGCGTGCACTGGACGTTCGCCCCGATGATGGACGTCACGCACGAGCCGCGCTGGGGCCGCATCGCCGAGGGCTGCGGCGAGGACCCGTTTCTGACGGCCGAGTTCGCCGCCGCCAAGGTCCAGGGCTACCAGGGCCCGGGCAAGGGCGAGTTCGCCGCGAAGGACCGCGTCGCCGCCTGCGCCAAGCACTTCGTCGCGTACGGCGGGGCCGAGGGCGGGCGCGACTACAACACGGTCGACGTGTCGGAGTCCCGGCTGCGCAATCTCCATCTCCCGCCGTTCAAGGCCGCCCTGGACGCGGGCGCCGCCACGGTGATGGCGTCCTTCAACACCATCGGCGGGGTTCCCGCGCACGGCAACGCGCACACCCTGACCGGCATCCTCAAGAAGGAGTGGGGCTTCGACGGCGTCGTCGTCAGCGACTGGACCGGCGTCCAGGAGCTGATCGCGCACGGCTTCGCCGAGGACGGCGCGGCCGCCGCCCGGCTCTCGCTGAACGCGGGCGTCGACATGGAGATGGTCAGCACCACCCTCCGCGAGCACGGCAAGAAGCTGCTGCGCGCAGGGAAGATCAGTGAGCGCCGCCTGGACGACGCCGTCGCCCGCGTCCTGCGGCTGAAGTTCGCCCTCGGCCTCTTCGACGACCCGTACGCCGACGAGGACGCCGCGATCGACGGGCCGACCGCCGCGACCCGCAAGGCCGCCCGGGAGACGGGAGCGCGCTCGATGGTGCTCCTCAAGAACGAGAGCACAGGCACAAGCGGCGGAGGCGGCAAGGTGCTGCCACTGAGGTCCGGCGCCGGGTCCATCGCGGTCGTCGGCCCGTTCGGCGACTCCGACGACCTGCTCGGCACCTGGGTGGTACCGGCCGCCGCGAAGAAGTACCCGTCGGTGAAGGTACTCGACGCGGTGCGGCGCGCGGCCCCGGACGCCAAGGTCACGTACGCGCGCGGTGTCGACCCCGAGGGCGAGGACACCGGTGGCATCCCGGCCGCCGTGGCCGCCGCCAGGGCCGCGGACGTGACGGTCGTCGTCGTGGGCGAGCCCCCGTCGATGAGCGGCGAGGCGGCGGCGCGCAGCGACATCTCCCTGCCCGGCGCGCAGGAACGTCTCGTCGAGGCGATCGCGCGGACCGGCAAGCCGTTCGTGGTCGTCCTGGTGGGCGGCCGGCCGCTGACCATGGGCGGCTGGCTGGAGTCGGCGCCCGCCGTCCTGGCGGCCTGGCACCCCGGCGTCGAGGCCGGGAACGCCGTCGCCGACGTGCTCTTCGGCAAGGTCAACCCGGGCGGCAAGCTGCCCGTGTCCTTCCCGCGCACGGTCGGCCAGATCCCGATCCACTACAACCACGAGTCGACGGGCCGCCCCTACAGCGCCGACAACAAGTACACGTCCAAGTACCTGGACCTGCCGCCGGACCCGCAGTTCCCCTTCGGTCACGGCCTCAGCTACACGACGTTCGAGATCGGCGCGCCGAAGCTGAGCCGCGCCACTGTCCCCGCGCGCGCCCTGCGCGACGGCGACACCCTGGAGGTGTCCGTCACCGTCGCCAACACCGGCCGCCGCAAGGGCGACGAGGTGGTGCAGCTGTACGTCCACGATGTCGCGGCGAGCATCACCCAGCCGGTGCGCAGACTGCGCGGCTTCCGGCGCGTCACGCTCGGCGCGGGCCGCTCCACCGTCGTCCGCTTCCGGCTCGGCGCGGCGGACCTCGGCTTCTGGACGAACGACACGCACGGCGAATTCCTCGTCGAGGAGGGCAGGTTCGACCTGTACGTGGGCGCAAGCTCCACGACGAAGAGCAAGGTCACGCTGACGGTGACGTGAGGGGGGCGCACCGGACGCACGCGAACGGGGGTGGGCGGCATCGGCCGCCCACCCCCGGTTCCGTCACCTGCCGGAGTGCTCAGCCCAATTCCAGCGTGGTGATCCCGAAGACCTTCTCGCGGGCGAACTCCCGCACCGGCCCCGTGTACATGCGCGCCGTGGCGAACGACGGCTTCATGCCGCGCGCCTCGGCGAGCGCGACGGCCTCGGTGTTCGTCTCCGGTACGTCCATGGCGACGGCCGCGCCGCCGGACTCGGCCGCGAGCGCGTCAAGGAGAGCCTCGGCGTCGGCGCGGGTGTCGGCGAACAGCGGGCCGACGCGCGGCGTGTCGCGCCCGGGACGCAGCACCCCGTACCCGGTGACACGGCCGTCGACGACGCTCGCGAGGGCGCGGTGGCCCGGCGCCGTCAGCCAGACGTCGAGGAACCGGGGCCGGTCGGCGGGGTAGCAGGCACCGTCGTACGCGGCGACGGCGTCGCGGCCCACGTCCGCCACGGGCTTGATGCGCGCGGACGGCGGGCCCGGCGCCACCACCGGGCCGACGTAGCGCAGGCTGCCGTGCTCCCGCTGGAAGCCGGAGCGACGGTAGTTGTCCTGCTGCGCCGGAACGCCGTCGAGGCCCACGACCCGGTCCCCGGCGTGGGCGAGGGCGGTCCGCCAGGTGACGATGCCGTGGCCGCGCCCGCGCAGGTCGGGCCGGACCAGGTAGAAGCCGAGGAAGGCGTACGCCGGACCGTAGTTGACCACCGAGACGGCCGAGACCGGCTCGCCGTCGACGTGGCCGACGAAGAACCCGTCCGGGTCCTGGGCGAAGAACGCCGCCGCGTCGCCCGCACCCGGGTTCCAGCCCTCCCCCGCCGCCCACTCGGTGACCGTGCGCCAGTCGTCGGGCGTCGCCGTCGAGACGACGAGCTGTCCGGGGGTCGCGTTCTCCATCGCCGTACCTTCCTTGAACGGGGGTCCGTCTGCACGCGCGGGTGATCCGCCTCATCGCACGGGTCCTCCGCCCGACCGGGCCGTTCCGTGCCGCGGCCCCATCCTGCCCCGCCGGGCGCGGTCCCGTCCGGCGCGCCGAGCCGATCAAGCCGTCCGTGTCACCGGCCAGTTGCTGTCGCGGGGCGGACGGCGCCGCGGGCCGGTCCGTGTCACGAAGGCGCCCCCGGCAGGCCCATCGCGTCGGCGAGCGCCTCCATCTCGGCCTTGAGGAGCGTGCCGGGGCGGTGCCCCATCCCCCCGAACAGGCCCTGCACTTCGAGGCTGATGATCCCGTGCAGCCGGGCCCACGCCGTCACCGTGCCGGCGAGCGCCGTCGCCGGATCGACGTCCGGGGCCCAGGCCTTGACCCACTCCTCGACGGCCGGGGTCCCGTTCAGCCAGAACCGCATTTCCGCACGCAGCTCCAGGGCGGCGCCCGCGCAGTTCCCCTGCCCGAGCACGCCGAGCAGCGGGCCGAGCACCGCGCGGGCCCGGTCGGTGGTCTCCGCGGGCGCCTGGTAGCCGGGGGACGGCGTACCGGCCAGGAGCTGGTAGACGTGCGGCGCCCCGATCGCCCAGGCGCGCAGGGCCGTGCCGAGGGCGAGGAGCCGGTCCCGGGGCGGGGCGTCCGCCACGCGGTCGGCGGCCTCACGCATGGCGGCGGCCGCCGCGTCGTAGCCGTCGCAGATCAGCTCGGTGAGGAGGTCGTCGCGGTTGCGGAAGTACTTGTAGAGGGCGGGGCCGGTGAGGCCGAGCCCCTTGGCGACGGCGTTGAGGCTGAGCGCGGGTGCGCCGCCCGCGCGGATCTGCTCCAGGGCGGCCGCCTTGATCTCGCCACGCACCTGGTCGCGGTAGCGCTGGCGCGGCGTGGAGGGGGAGGCGGGGGAGGCGGCGGGGGGCGAGGTGCTGCTGTCGGCTGCCACGGCTGTGGCCCCTTTCCCTGTGTCTCGACTGTCGCTTCAGTTAGAGACTCTAACTCCAGAGAAGGGGGGGATTGACACCGACCCCAAAGAAGCTCATGCTCTAGTTATAGCTTCTAACTGACGCGAGAATAGCTATCACCTGAGAGAGGCAAAGCCATGCGTGAGACCCACTCGATCGCGAACCAGCCGACGGCCACCCCGGCACCCGGCGCCACGAGGGCCACGAGCGCCATGTCCGGCGAGAGCGGCGAGACCGTCGTGACCGAGGTCGTGCTGCCCGGTGTCGTCGAGCCCGACGGCGTCGAGGTCCGGCATGTCGCCGCCCCCACCCCGGGCCCGAGCGAGGTGCTGCTCGCGATGGAGGCCACCGGCGTCTCGTTCGCGGAGCAGCAGATGCGGCGGGGGAAGTACTACGACCAGCCGCCGTTCCCGTTCGTGCCGGGATACGACCTGGTCGGCCGGGTCGCGGCGATCGGCCGGGGGGTCGACCCCGCGCTGGCCGGGCGCCGGTTCGCGGCGTTGACCAAGACCGGCGGCTGGGCGAGTCACGTCGTCGTGGCGGCCGCGGACCTCGTCGAGGTGCCGGACTCGGTGTCGTCGGCGGACGCCGAGACGCTCGTCGTGAACGGCATCACGGCCTGGCAGATGCTGCACCGCACCACCAAGGTCGAGGCGGGCGACACGATCGTCGTGCTCGGTGCGAACGGCGGCGTCGGCTCCGCCCTCGTCCAGCTGGCGCGGATCGCCGGTGTCCGGGTGATCGGCACGGCGTCGCGGCGCCACCACGACACGCTCCGCGCGCTCGGCGTCACCCCCGTCGACTACCGCGACCCGGACCTGCGCGGACGGCTGCGCGGCCTCGCGCCGCACGGGGTGCGGGCGGTCTTCGACCACGTCGGCGGCGAGGGGATCGTGGACTCCTTCCGGCTGCTCGCCCCGGGCGGGACCCTCGTGTCGTACGGCACCGCGTCCACCCGCGACGCCTCCGGGTCCGCCAAGGCCCCCGTCCTGAAGCTCTTCGCCCGCCTCGCCCTGTGGAACGCGCTGCCCAACTCGCGGCACGCGCACTTCTTCAACATCTGGGCGGGCCGGCGCCGCACCGACGCCTTCCGCGCCCGGCTCGGCGCCGACCTCGGGCAGGTCTTCGCGCTCCTCGCCGAGGGCAGGCTCACGGCGCAGGTCGCCGCGCGGATCCCGCTGTCGCGGGCGGCCGACGCGCTGCGGCTCGCGGAGTCCGGCACGGTCGCGGGCAAGGTCGTCCTCGTACCGGACGAGGTCCGGGACGAGGTCCGGGGCGAGGTGCGGGACGAGGTGCGGGGCGAGACCGGGGACGAGGCGGGGACCGAGGCGCGGGACGCTCAGTCCGGGCGATGAGGGGCCACCGCCAGGGCCGCGGCGGCGGTCAGCGCGACCAGCAGGCCCCAGACCGCGGGCGCCGACTCGGTGACGTAGGCGACCCACGGGCCGTACCAGCCGTAGCCGAAGAAGCCGAGCCAGACGAGCACACCGCAGGCCAGGGCGGGGACACGGCCCAGCGGCGTCATGAGGACCACCATCCCCGCGACGACGGCGACCATGCACAGGGCGATGGTGCCGTTCCGGCCGGAGCGGCCACGGTCGCTGCGCACCGCGAGGACGACACGGCCGACCACCCCCGCGCCTTGGGCCGCCACCAGGATCAGGGCAGCCGTCCCCGCCCCGACCGAGGCCGCCTCGTGCAGGTGCGGGACGGTCAGGACACCCACCGCGTACTGCACCGGGATCATGGTCGTACCCGACAGCACGATCCCGGCCCCCACAGGCGCGCACCCCCTCCCGGCCCCCACAGGCGCGCACCCCCTCCCGAGTCCCGCGGGCGCGCACCCCTCTCCTGGCCCGCGCGGGCCCGCACCGGCACCGACCGCCCCCGCACGCCCCCTCAACTCCCGTCAATACAGGACGCTTTCAGACATTAGTCCGAAAGTTTCGTCAGGGGCGCTCCAGCGCGCCGATCTTCCGGTGAGGATCGACGGAGCCGTCCGGGGCAGCACCCGGGCGGACGACCCTGATCAGGGAGGAACCTTGGCATCACTTCCCCGGGCTCCCGGGAAGCGCCGCCCCGGCAGCCCTACGCCGCCCGAACAGCTGCTCTTCGGCGGGCGGTTACGCGGTTCGTGGGGCTGGACCGCGCACGAACTGGCGCGCCTCAACGCGTCGTTCCTGTCGATCCTGCGACAGATCCCCCGTCTCTTCCGGCACACCGCGACGCTGGCGTGGCAGGCCGACCCGGCGGCGCTGGTGGTGGTCGCGGTGGCCCAGCTCGGCCAGGCGGCGGCGACCGCGTTCGGGCTGCTCGCCACCAACCGGGTCCTGGTGTCGCTGTTCGCCGCGGGACCGACGGCCGACCGGGTGCGCGACGCGCTGCCGTCCCTGGTGTGGGTGGCCGCCGCCAGCGCGTTCGCGGCGACGCTGCGGGCCGTGTCGTTCGCGGCGGCGGGCCGCCTCGGGCCGAAGGTGGAGCGGGTCGCGGGGCTTTCCATGATGAAGGAGGTCGTCCGCGTCGAGATGGAGCACATCGAACGCTCCGACTTCCACGCGGCCCTGGACTCCGGACAGCACGGCCAGACCGCGGCCCGCCGTCTCATCGAGCACACCCTCGGCATCGTCGAGGCCCTGATGGCGCTGCTCGCCGTGAGCGGGGTGCTCGCCGTGCTGCACCCGGTGCTGCTTCCGCTGCTGTTCGCGGTGGTGGTGCCCAAGGCCTGGGGCACGGTGCGGGCCGCTCGGCGCACCTACGAGTCGGTGCAGATCTGGCTGGAACACGTGCGCCAGCAAGGGGCGTTGCGGCGGCTGCTGATCTCCCAGAGGGCGGCGCCGGAGCTGCGGGTGCACGGTGCGGGCCCGTTCCTGCTCGACCAGTTCGACCAGATGGCGGCGCAGGCCGCCGACGAGCAGACGCGCCTCGCGCACCTGGAGGCCCGCACCGATCTGACCACGTCCGCCCTGTCGGGCCTCACCGCGGCCGGGACCTACGCCCTGCTCGCGTGGCTCCTGACGCACGGTCACCTGCCGCTCGCGTCCGGCGCCACCGCCGCACTCGCGCTGACCAGCGGCACGGCGGGGCTGCGCCGCATGGTGTCGCACATCCACCACCTCTACGAACAGAGCCTGTTCATGAACGACTTGATCCGCGCCCGCGAGGAGGCGAAGAAGCGCGCCATTCCCGCGACCGGCGTCCCGGTGCCGCAGCCGCCCGCCGTGATCGCGTTCGACCGGGTGAGCTTCCGCTATCCCGAGCGCGACACCCCGGCCCTCGACAACGTGTCCCTGACCATCCGCAAGGGCCAGGTGATCGCGCTCGTCGGCGCGAACGGGTCGGGCAAGACGACCCTGAGCAAGCTCCTCGCGGGCCTGTACCTGCCCACGTCCGGCACCATCGCCTGGGACGGCACCGACCTGCGCGCGCTGCGCCGCGACGACGTCTTCGGCCATGTCGCCCTGGTCCTGCAGGACTTCCAGCGGTGGCCGTTCACCGCCCGCGCCAACGTCGCCATCAGCCGCCCCGCCGACATCCACGACGCCGCACGGCTCGACGCGGCGGCCGCGTACGCGGGCGCGGACCGTCTGCTCGACGAACTCCCGCACGGCTGGGAGACGTTGTGCGAGAAGGGCTACGAGGGCGGCATCGACCTGTCCGGCGGCCAGTGGCAGCGCATCGCCCTGGCCCGCGCCTACTTCCGCGACGCCGACATCCTCATCTGCGACGAGCCGACGAGCAGCATGGACCCCGCAGCCGAGATCGACGCCTTCCGCAAGATCCGCGCCCTCGCGTCGGCCGACCAGACGATCGTCCTGGTCACGCACCGCCTGCACAGCGTCAAGGAGGCCGACGTGATCTACGTCCTCGACGAGGGCAGACTCGTCGAACAGGGCGACTTCGCCACGCTGATGGCGGAGGGAACACCGTCCCCCGACGGACCGCGCCTGTTCCGGCGCCTGTTCGAACTCCAGTCGCTCCAGTACCGCACCGACACCCTCGACGCGGTCCCCACGCAGCGCCGGCGGACCCCTGACGCTACGCCGGACCAGTCCCCCGCGGGCGGCGCAACCGGTTGAGGCGCAGGGCCAGTTGGAGTTCGAGGGCTCGTTCGGGGCTGTTCCAGTCCGGACCCAGGAGGCGCGCGGTGCGGTCCAGGCGCTGCACGACGGTGTTGACGTGGACGTGCAGCGCGTCCTTCGCCCGGGACAGGCTCGCGCCCGCCTCGAAGTACGCGTCGAGGGTGCGGACGAGTTCGGTGCCGCGCCGGGCGTCGTAGTCGATGACGGGCCCGAGGACGCGCTGGACGTAGCCGTCGATGCCGTCGGCGTCCGTGTGGTCGCCGAGGAGCACGCCGACGAAGCCCAGGTCGGACAGGCTCGCGCCCTGGCCGCTGCGGCCGAGGACGGTCAGGGCGCGCAGACAGCGCAGCGCCTCGGCGTGGACGGCGGGCAGCCGGGCGGGCCCGTCGGCGGGTCCGGCGGCGCCGCACGTCACGGGCGCCCCGACGGCCCGCCCGAGGTCGGCGGACAGGCGCTCGGCGAGCGGCCCCGGCGCGCCGGTGGGCGCGAGCAGGACGACGTGGCCGCCCTGGGGTCCGGCGAGGCCGCGCAGGGTGCGGGCGTGCCGGGCGGCCTCGGTCAGCAGACGGGTGCGCAGCTCGCCCTCGCAGGTCAGGACGAGCACGGAGGTCGGCTCCGCGAGGTCGACGCCGACGCGACGGGCGCGCAGGCACAGGCGCCCGGCGCGGCGCGGGTCGCCGGCGTGGGCGGCGGTGAGCAGGTCGTCGAGGAGTTCGCCGCGCACCCGGTCCTCCGCCTCGGCCACGGAGCGGCGCAGGAGCAGCAGCAACGCCGTGTCCAGGCCCGCGCGTTCGAAGAGGCGCCGGTCGCTGTCGGTGAGGTCGGGGCGGCCGCTGAGCGCGATGCTGCCGAGCGGTTCGGGCCCGGCGAGCACGGCGGACACCCAGACGCCGTCGACGGCCACGGCGTGCCCGCTGGCGCGGGAGGCGGCGACGCCCCGGGCGGGCGCGGTCGCCGACCGGTCGCCGACGCGGGCCAGTTCGCTGCCGTCGGCGTCCTGGACGACGAGGCCGCCGTCGAGGAGCGCGGCGATCTCGGCGGCGAGGTCGGGCACGTCGCCGCCGCGCAGCACCAGGTCGGTGAGCCGGTCGTGGGTCTCGGCGGCGCGCCGCATGGCCTCGCTCTGGGCGCGGGCGGTGGCGGTCGCCGCGTTGAGTTCGACCAGGGCGGCGCGGGTCTCCTCCAGGAGGCGGGCGCTGTCGATGGCGACGGCCGCGTGGTCGGCGAGCGAGGCGAGCAGCGCGATCTGGTCGGGGGCGAAGTCGCGCGGGGTGCGGTCGCCCGCGAACAGGACGCCGATGACGCGGCTGCCGACGCGCAGCGGTACGCCGAGGATGCCGCGCAGGCCCTCCTCGCCCACGCCCGCGTCGATGACGGCGGTGTGCTTGAAGCGGGTGTCGGCGCGGTAGTCGGCGCTGGCGTAGGGCCGGGCGGTCTGCGCGACCAGACCGCCGAGCCCCTCCCCCATGCCGAGCCGCAGCTGCTGGAACTTCGCGGACGTCGAGCCGTCGGTGACCCGCATGAATGTGTCGCCCTCGGCGGGGGCGTTGAGGGTCAGGTACGCCACGTCGGTGCGCAGGAGCAGCCGCGCGCGGCGGACGATGGCGCGCAGGACCGCGTCGAGGTCGCTGAGGGCCGCGAGGTCGCCCGCGGTGTCGAACAGCGCGGACAGCTCGGCCTCGCGGCGCCGGTGCTGGTCGAGGGTGCGGCGGATGCCGAGGGCGGTCTCGGTGGCCGCCTCGACGCGGGCCAGTTCCGCCGGTCCCGCCCCCGCGTCCCGGGCCGCGGCGGCGGCCCCGGCGAAGCTCTCGGCGGGGGCCTGCCGTCCGAGCAGGTCGAGCAGGTGCCACAGCGCGTCGGCGACGGTGCCGCCGGGCGCCTGTGGCCGGGTGGTGCGGGGGCGGGCGGATGCCATGGGTGGTGGCTGCCTTCCGGGGTGCGGTGCGGGTGCTCAGGACAGTTCGCCGGAGCGTACTGCCGTCTCCGCGACGGGCGCCGCCGGTGCCGGGGACGGGCCCGCAGCCGGGCTCTCGCCGGCCTCGGTGCGCAGGTCCCTGCCCCGGGTCTCGCGGGCGAGGGCCACGGTCACCGTCGTCACCACGGCGGCCAGGCACAGGTACAGGGCGACGGGGACGGAGGAGTCGTACTCCCTGAGGAGTTCCACGGCGATGATCGGGGCGAGCGCTCCCGCGACGATCGAGGCGAGCTGGGAGCCCATGGACGCGCCGGAGTAGCGGACCTTGGTGTCGAACATCTCGGAGATGAAGGCGGCCTGCGGCCCGTACATGGCGCCGTGGAACAGCAGCCCCACCGTCACCGCCGCGGTGATCACCGCGAACGACTCCGAGTCGACGAGGCCGAAGAACGCGAAGGCCCACAGCGCCATGCCCACCGACCCGATGAGGGTCACCGGGCGCCGCCCGATCCGGTCCGAGAGCGCGCCCCAGGCCGGGATGGTGACGAAGTGCACGGCGGAGCCGATCAGGACGGCGTTGAGGGCGGTGCTCTTCGGCAGGTCGAGGTGTTTGGTGACGTACACGAGCACGAAGGAGGTGAGGACGTAGTACGAGATGTTCTCGCCGAAGCGGGTGCCGATCGCGGTGAGGACCTCCCGCCAGTTCCTGCGGAACACCTCCACGACGGGCGCCTCGTCCTTGGCTCCGTGCGCGGCGGCCGCCTCCGCCCTGGCCTGTGCTTCGAGGAAGACCGGCGACTCGGAGACGGACAGGCGGATCCACAGGCCGACCATCACCAGGACGCCGGAGAGCAGGAACGGCACCCGCCAGCCCCAGGCCTGGAAGGTGGCCTCGGACTGCACGGCGGCGAGCAGCGCGAGCACTCCGGTGGCGAGGAGGTTGCCGCCGGGCGCCCCTGACTGCGGCCAGGAGGCCCAGAAGCCGCGGTGCTTGTCGCCCCCGTGCTCGGACACGATCAGCACGGCGCCGCCCCACTCCCCGCCGAGCGCGAAGCCCTGCACGAGGCGGAGGAGGGTCAGGAGGATGGGCGCGCCGACACCGATCGCGTCGTACGTGGGCAGCAGGCCCATCGCGAACGTCGCGCCGCCCATCAGGAGCAGGCTGAGCACGAGCAGCTTCTTGCGGCCGACCTTGTCGCCGAAGTGCCCGAAGACGACGCCGCCGAGCGGCCGGGCGAGGAAGCCGATGGCGTAGGTGAGGAAGGCGATGAGGGTGCCGGTGAGCGGGTCGGCGGTGGGGAAGAAGATCTCGTTGAAGACGAGGGCGGCGGCGGAGCCGTAGAGGAAGAAGTCGTACCACTCGATGGTGGTGCCGACGAGGCTGGCACCGACGATCTTGCCGATGCTGCTGCGGGGACGGGCCATGGGGATCACCGGGTTTCACTCGCGGGTGGCACAGGCATGAGCGGGGAGGCCGGGAGGCGTCGGGGGGCGGTCAGGGGGTCAGGTGGCGGCCCAGCCGCCGTCCATCGACAGGGACGCGCCGGTGACGAAGCCGCTGTGGGGGCCGCACAGCCACAGGACGGCCGCGGCGACCTCCTCGGGTTCGATGAGGCGCTTCAGGGGCGAGCGGGCGAGCAGCACCTCGGCGACGACGGCGTCGTCGCTGATGCGGTGGGCGGCGGCCTGGTCGTGGATCTGCCCCTGCACGAGCGGGGTGCGTACGTAGCCGGGGCTGACGCAGTTGCTGGTCACGCCGTGCGGGGCGCCCTCGACGGCGGTGACCTTGCTCAGGCCCTCCAGGGCGTGCTTGGCGGCGACGTAGGCGCTCTTGTAGGCGCTGGCGCGGTGCCCGTGGACGCTGGAGATGTTGACGACGCGCCCCCAGCCGCGGGCGTACATGTGCGGCAGGCTCTGCCGCAGGAGCAGGAACGGGGCGGTGACCATCACCTGCTGGATCAGCGCGAACCGCGCGGGCGGGAACTGGGCGATGGGCGCGATGTGCTGGAGTCCGGCGCTGTTGACGAGGATGTCGACGTCCGTCGGCAGCGCGGCGACGGCGTCGGCGTCGGCGAGGTCGGTGGTGTGCGCGTGGCCGCCGACGGTGTCCGCGACGGCCTTGGCGGCGGCCGCGTCGATGTCGGCGACGTGGAGCTCGGCGCCCGCGGCCGCGAGGGCCGCGGCGCAGGCGCGGCCGATGCCGCTGCCGCCGCCGGTGACGAGGGCGACGCGGCCGTTGAGGCCGACGGCGCCCGGGGCGGCCGGAGTCGGGGCGCCGGGCGTGGGGTGTGGTCCGCTGGTCATGGCCGGAAACATAGGCATGGCACGGAGCGAGGCCCATGTGGCTCGGCGCCACACTCCGGCTCGGCCTCATGGCGGTGGCCGCCATGATGAGGGCGCATCTGCCGGTGGGACCGCCGCGTCGGGCGCTTGCGTTCAACTCGGGTTGAGCGGGCAGGGTGGCGTGCCACCGGCCGCCTGACCTGGGCGGCGTGCGCGGAGGTGGAATGTGAACGGATCGCTGGACCTGTCCCCGCCCCTGGCCCTCACCCTGTCCGAGACCGCCCGCGCGCTGCGGGACGGCACCGTGACCAGCGTCGGCCTCACCGAGGCGGCCATCGCGGCGGCGGACCGGCACGACGGGCCGCTCGGGGTGTATCTGGCGCGGTTCGACGAACGGGCGCGGGCGGCGGCCCGGCGCGCGGACGAGGAGTTGGCGCGCGGGTTCGACCGCGGCCCGCTGCACGGGATCCCGTTCGGCGTGAAGGACACGATCGCGGTGGCCGACGGGCCGACCACCGCGCAGAGCCTCGTCCACGACCGGGCCTGGTGGGCAGGGCGGGACGCGCCGGTGGTGGCGCGGCTGCGCGCGGCGGGCGCGGTGCTCACCGGGAAGACGACGGCGATGGAGTTCGGCTGCGGGCTCCCCGAGGAGGACAAGCCGTTCCCGTTCCCGCGCAACCCGTGGCGGCCCGACCGGTGGGCCGGGGGCTCCAGTTCGGGCTCGGCGAGCGGTGTCGCGGCGGGCCTCTTCGCGGCCGCGCTCGGCAGTGACACGGGCGGGAGCGTCCGCATGCCCGCCGCGTTCTGCGGGGTCAGCGGGTTGCTGCCGACGTTCGGGCGGGTGCCGACGGCCGGGTGTGTGCCGCTCGGGTACAGCCTGGACCGGGTGGGACCGCTGGCGCGCGGCGCGCGGGACTGCTCGGTGGTGCTGAGCGTGATCGCCGGGGCGCGGGACGGGGGCTCGGGCGGTACGGCATCCGGCGGAAGCGGCGCCAGGAGCGGTGGCGGTGGTGCAGGGAGTGGTGGCGGTGGTGCGGGGAGCGGTCGCGGCCGTGCGGCGGGCAGCGGCGGGCGTGCGGCGGGCACCCGTGGCGGGGGCGTCGCGAGCGGCGTCGCCGCGGGCGGTCTCGAAGTCCCCTTCTCCGAGCCCCCGTTCGGCGGCGATCTGGCCGGGCTGCGGATCGGCGTCGCACGCGAGCACCACTTCCCCGCCGACGGCGACCCCGCGCTGCCCGGGGTGTTCGACGCGGCCGTTGCGGTGCTCACCGGCCTGGGCGCGGATGCGGTGGAGGTGCGGCTGCCGTACTGGCGGGAGCTGATCACGACGGTGTTCGTGACGGCGTCCTGCGAGGGGCTCGCCCACCACCGCGCCGAGCTGTCCCGCCGCTGGCACGACTACAGCGTGGCCGCGCGCGGGCTCCTGGCGACGGGCGCGCTCCTGTCGGGCGCCGACTACGTCCAGGCGCAGCGCGTGCGCTCGGTGGCGCAGCGGGCCGTGGACGCCCTGTTCGCGGACGTGGACGTGATCGTGTGCCCGACGGCGTCGATCGCGGCGCCTCCGTTCGACGCCCTGGCGGACGCGGCGGGCCACCAGGACCACGCGGGCGTGTTCGGCAAGGTCCACACGCCGTACTGGAGCGCGCTGGCCAACCCCGTCCTCGCGGTCCCGATGGGCTTCACCGGGGCCGGGCTCCCGCTGTCGCTGCAGATCGCGGGGCCGGTGGCGGACGAGGCGACGGTCCTGCGGGCCGGGGACGCGTTCCAGGAGCGCACCGACTGGCACCGGCGCGCCCCCGATCCGGCGGCGTTCACGGCACCGGTGCCGTGCGGCCCGGCCGGTGCCGCCGCGCGGGTGGACGCATGACCGCGCGCCACGGCGAGGGGGCCGGTCGGCAGGACAACGACGTCAGGGTGCGGAGCCTGCTGGCCGCCGCTCACCTCCCCGTGGGCGAACGGGAGATCGCCGGGCTCGTGGCGGCGTACGCCTCGCAGCGCCCGGCGGTGGACGCGCTCTTCGACGTACCGGAGGCCTCTGCGGACGCGGCGTCGGAGGCGGCTGACGCGCGGCCCGTCCTGCGCCGGGAGGTCGTCGTGCCGGACGGCCGGCGGGCGTCGCCCAGGGGCACGGTCGCGCGGAAGTCGGGGCAGCGCTCCAGGTCGTGGCCGTGGGTGCAGGAGAGCAGTCCGCCGAGGTAGGCGCGGGCGGCGTCGAGTTCGGCGATGCGGTCCTGGAGTTCGGCGATGCGGGCGTGCACGGTCCGCTGCCAGTCGGCGGCGGAGCCCTCGCGGCTGAGCAGGGTGCCGATCTCCTCGATGGACATGCGGCCGGTCTCGCGCCACCGCTTGATCAGCGCCACGCGGTAGACCTGCTCGCTGTCGAAGTACCGCCGCCCGGAGCGCCGGTGCGGCGTCAGGAGGCCGCGCCGCTCCCAGTAGTGCAGCGTGGACAGCGGAAGGCCGAGGCGGTCCGCCACGTCCCGTATCGGGGTGAGGTCGTCCATGACCCCATGGTCCACCGGCGCGTGGCGCACCGTGCGGGTGGTGCCGGTGAGGGGGCGGTCGTACGCCCCCTCACCGACGGGGTCAGGCGGCGTTCACGGTGTTCTGCGGGGCGACCTTGCCGAACTTGTCGACGGCCTGGTAGTAGGTCCAGGCGAGCGCGTCGCAGGAGACCTTCTTGGCGCCGCTGTAGGTGGCACAGACCCTCTTCAGGTCGGCGTAGAAGGCGCTGTCGACGCGGGCCTTGTTGGCGTTGAAGGTGCCCATCTCCTTGTAGTTGCGGTAGCCGAAGTCGTGCCGGGCACAGGCCGTCTGGAACGGGAAGCCGAACGGGTTGTCCGGGGAGGAGGAGCAGTAGTCCGTGGACCAGTTGAACTTGTACGCGCTCCACGCGCCCTGGTTGTTGCGAGCCGAGACGAACGCGTTGTAGCTGCTTGCGCTGGTCTGCGTCCAGCTGCTGAGCACCTGCGCCTTGTCCGCGGGGACAGCGGACGCCGGGGCGGCCGCGAGGCCGGTCCCGAGGGTGAGGGCAGCGGCGCTCACGGCCACAGCGGCGAGTCGACGACGCATGGGGATTCCTCCTTGTGGGGGTCATGACACGGCTCCGGGCCCGAGTGCGCGGAGGCGTGGCTTTCATTGATCACCGCCGGCCTGTCGGCCGGTGGTCGTGCGCGCCGCGTGGGGGTGGCGCCCCGATGACGGGTTCTTGACGGCATCTGGCCTATACGTCACGGGACTTGGCCCCAAACCACCACGCTGACGCTGTCGGGGCACTCGCGGGTGCGAGTGCCTCAGGGCTGGGAGTGCTCCTGCCATACGACGGACACGACGCACTCCCCCTCCGGCGGGACGCTCACGTACTCGACGTGCCGCGCCACACCGGACGTTCTTGGTTCCCGGCACCGGCCCCGGGCGCGGGCACCCGCACCCGCCGCGACCCTGGCCGGTTTGCGGGCCCGCAGCAGCGCCTCGCGGTCGGGCCCTTCGGGCACCGCGAGGCCGAGGCCCACCGGCGCCGCCGCGAGCGCGAGCACGACGAGGTCGCGGTGCGCCGCGGTGGCGACGAACAGGGGCGGCCTGCCCCGCGCGCTCGCCGTCCGCCCGTGGTCGGCGCCGCAGTGCGGGCAGGGGCCCGCGTCCACGGCGATGCCCTGCGGCGCCGCGCCCAGGCACGAGGCCAGGAGCAGCCGCAGCCCGGCGCGCTCGGCCACGTACCGCCGCCGCTCCGCCGCGTCCCCGGGCAGCCGGGCCCGCTCGCCCGCGCTCAGGGTGTCCTCGCGGGCGGGCACGACCGCGGGGTCCTGCGCGGAGAGAAGCAGCGTGCGCAGGACGACCGTGCCGATGGGCCGGGCGACCTGGGGCAGCGGGGCGCCGAGGTCGAGGGCGGGCGCGGGCAGCGGGACCTTGGCCCGGCCCCAGCCCCCGTCGGGGTTGGTCGAGGGCACCGACGGTGACGACCGCGGTGCGGCACTCTCCCCGGCCCCAGTCATCGCGACCCCTCCCGTCCGCTGCCACCCGTCGCCGCCCCGTTCACGCACGCTTCCGCTCATGCTTAAGGCCGGGCCGCGGCGATCCGCTCCACCAACGACACGAATTCACCCGTCTTGGCGTCGAATCGGGGTGACGCCATGTAGCCACCGGTGTCGGAGATGCTGTTGAGCCCGCCGATGTAGCCCGAGCCCGTGTCGTAGTCGTAGTCGAGCAGCCACGGCGAACCGCTGGAACCCGGCGTCATGTTCGGGCACTCGACCTGCCACATGTTCATCGGCGGCACCGTCGGTTCGATCAGGTCCTGGCAGAACTCCTGGTGTTCGCCGTCGTAGGGCGGGCCGGAGTAGCCCATGACCGACACCTGCTCGCCGGTGCGCGCGTCGGGCACGATCTGGTAGCCGCCCGCCGCGTCGAAGACGGTCTCGCCCTTGGCGTTGTCGTTGGTGATGACCAGGCCGTAGTCGTGCTCCCAGTCCGGCTTGGCGCCGCTGCTCCACAGCGCGGAGGTGGCGACGTTCCAGGCGGTGAACCGGCCGAACGGCTCGCTGCCGCCCTCGCGCGCCGGGATGAACACGACGTTCTTCGTCCAGTCGCCGCCAGGACCCTCGTGGAGGCAGTGCGCGGCGGTCAGGACGAGGATCTCCGAGTCGCTGTCGACCGCCGTTGCGGTGCAGTGGTCGGGCTTGCCGTTGGCGTGCTCGAACACGAGCTTGCCGACGGCGGTGGAGTGCGGTCCGGCCGCCGCGAGGCGCGGGTCGGCCCGGTCCACGGCGGGCGCCGGGGCCTTCTTCTCGCCGGTGGCGCGGCGGACGCGCTCCGGGGTCCAGTAGTCGAGCAGGGCCCGCTCCCGCTGCGCGGCCGTGCCGCCCTTCGCGCCGGGTACGTCGACGACGGCCGCCCTGCTGACCACGCCGGGCGTGTCGTCCGCCGCCTGCGCGGGCGTGGCCGCGGCGAGCCCGGCGGCGGAGACGGTCAGGGCGACGAGCAGGGTCCGGACGCGGCCGAACCGGGAGCGCCCGGTTCTGTCCCGTCCGCAGGACACGGGTGAGTCCTCAGACACAGTTGAGTTCCTTTCGTGGCGCGCCCTGGGTGAAGCGCTCCGCGGAGAGGGCCGAGACGTCGACGAACGGCCGTCGTCCCAGGTAGAGGTCGCGGACGACCTCGCCGACCGCGGGCCCCTGGAGGAAGCCGTGGCCGGAGAAGCCGGTCGCGTACAGGAAGCGGCCGGGGCCGGGGGCCTCGCCGATGAGCGCGTTGTGGTCGGGGGTGACCTCGTAGAGCCCGGCCCAGCCCGTGACGACCTCCGCCTCGGTGAGCCGGGGCGCGCGCAGGGCCATCGCCTCGGACAGGCGGGGCAGCCAGGCGTCCGAGCGGGACAGGTCGAAGCCGGAGGGCTCGTCGGGGTCGGACATGCCGAGCAGCACGCCCCGGCCCTCGCCGTGGAAGTAGAAGCTGGTGGCGAAGTCGATGGTCATGGGCACGCGCTCGGGCCGGTCCGGCAGCGGCCCCGTCACCAGGACCTGCCGCCGGTAGGGCCGCACCGGCAGGTCGACCCCGGCCATCGCACCGAGCGTCGCCGACCAGGCCCCGGCCGCGCAGATCACGGTGCCGGCCGTGACCGTGCCGCGCCCGGTGACGACGGTGGTGGCCCCGGAGCGCCCCGCCGCCCGCTCCATGCCGATGACTTGACAGTTCGTCAGGAGTCGGGCGCCGTAGCGCCGGGCGCCGACCGCGTAGCCGAGGACCACCGACTCCGGCGCGCAGTAGCCGTCGTCGGGCGAGTACGCCGCGGCGAGCACGCCGTCCGTGGAGATCAGCGGGGAGAGCGCGCGGGCCTCGGCCGGGTCGAGCATCCGGCTCGGCACCCCGAACTCGTTCTGCACGGCCACGTTCCGCTCGAAGGCCGCCACGTCCTCGGGCCGGGAGAGCAGGAACAGATAGCCCTCCCGGTGCAGGTCGATCTCCTGTCCGGGACGCCTGCCGAAGTCCTGGAACAGCTCCAGGCTGCGGGCGCCGAGCTGGATGTTGACGGCGTCCGAGAACTGCCCCCGGATGCCGCCCGCCGCCTTGCTCGTGGACCCCGAGCCCAGCGTGTCCCGCTCCAGGAGCAGCACGTCGCGGACCCCGGCCTCGGCGAGGTGGAAGGCGATGCTGGTGCCCATCACCCCGCCGCCGACGATCACCACGTCGGCGGCGGGCGGCAGCTCCGCCGCGGGCACGCGCGCTCCCATCAGCCCGCCAGCTCGGCGGCGCCGTCGGGCAGGAAGGCGGGCATGTGGCGCGGCAGTTGGCCCCACACACGCGGCGTGAAGAAGTGCCCGCCGGGCAGGACCGCCCGCGTGAACGGTCCCTCCGTCAGTTCCTCCCAGCCGTCGTGCGCGGGGGTCAGCTCGTCCTCGCCGACCATGAGGTGGATGCCCGCGCGCAGCCGTGGCGCGCGCCGGAACTCGTAGGCGGCGTACGCCTCCAGGTCCATCCGCAGCAGGTCCACGGCCATGGCGAGCAGGTCGGGGTCGCTGATGACGGACTGCGGCAGGCCGCCGCCCTCCGCCAGGGACGCGGCCAGTTCCTCGTCGGACGCGGTCGCGAGCTTGGCGGAGCGGACCCCCGTCCAGTGCTGGGGCGCGATGTGCCCGGAGAGGATCAGGCTCTCGGGGCCCTGGGCGCCCCGCTCCTGGAGCAGGCGCGCGGTCTCGAACGCGAGCAGGGCGCCCATGCTGTGGCCGTAGAGGACGTACGGGGAGCGCACCTCGGTGGCGACGGCGTCCGCGCAGTCCGCGACGAAGCCGTCCCAGCCGCCGGTGATCTCGTCCGCGTACCGGTACTCGCGGCCCGGGTAGCACAGGGTGCGCAGCTCCACCTCCAGCGGAAGGAGCCGGGCCCAGGGCCGGAAGGCGACGGTGCCGCCGCCGGCGAAGCCCATGCAGACGAGCCTGCGCGCCGCCCAGGGGCGTGGCTGCGGTCGGGCGACGCGGTTCATGCCTGGTCCTCCGCGACGATCTCCTTCAGGACGGCGCGCAGCGCGCTGATCCCGAGGTCGAGCTCCGTCTCGGTGACCGACAGCGGCGGCCGCCAGCGCAGCTCGCGCTCGCCGGAGCCGAGGAAGATCACTCCGTGGGCGCTGTACGCGCGCTGCAGGACCCGGTCGCGCAGCGCGCCGTCGGTGAGCGTGATCGCGCACATCAGGCCGCGGCCGCGCGGGTCGGACACCAGGTCGGGGAACTCGGCGGCGATCTCGCGGAGCTGGCCGAGCAGGTGGGCGCCGGTGCGGGCCGCGTTCTCGAACAGGCCCTCCTCGCGCACGACCTGCATGATCCGGGTGGAGCGGATCATGTCGACCAGGTTGCCGCCCCAGGTGGAGCTGAGCCTGCTCGACGTACGGAAGGCGTTGCCCTCCACCTCCAGGACCCGGCGTCCGCCGATGACGCCGCACACCTGCGTCTTCTTGCCGAAGGCGATGACATCGGGGCGCAGTCCGAGCGCTTCGCTCGCCCAGCGCTCACCGGTGATCCCGAAGCCGCTCTGCACCTCGTCGGCGACGAACAGGGCGTCGTTCTCGCGGCACAGCTCCGCCATCGCCTTCAGGAACTGCGGCCGCAGGTGGCGGTCGCCGCCCTCGCCCTGGATGGGCTCGAAGACGAAGCAGGCGATCTCGTCGGCATAGCGGTAGAAGGCCGCCGCGGCGGCGTCCAGGGCCGCCTGCTCCTCGGGGAACAGCTCCGGCTGGTCCCAGCGGCTCATGTCGTTGACGGCCGGGCTCGGGATGCGCGGCCAGTCGAAGACGGGGAAGTCGCGGATCTTGGACGGGTCGGTGTTCGTCAGCGACATCGTGTAGCCGCTGCGGCCGTGGAAGGCGCGCTCCAGGTGCATGGCCCGCGAACCGCGCACGGCGACCCCGCGGGCGGCGTTGACTTGCGTCTTCCAGTCGAAGGCGACCTTCAGGGCGTTCTCGACGGCGAGCGCGCCGCCGTCGATGAAGAAGAGGTACGGCATGTCGTCGGAGCCGAACAGGCCCATGAACTCCTCGACGAAACGGGCCTGTTCGCGGGTGCCGTAGTCGGGGTTGGCGGGCTTCATCCGGGCCGCGGCGAGGAACGCGTCGTCGAGTTCCGGGTCGCCGTGCAGGGCCGGATGGTTGTGTCCGAGCGGCGCCGACGCGTAGAACATCGACATGTCCAGATAGCGGGAGCCGTCCCGCTCGTCCACGAGCCAGCAGCCCTGGCTGTTGCGGACGTCCAGAATGATGTCACCGAAGTCCCCGCTGACGTGGTCGCGCAGCAGGTCGATCCCGGCCTGGCTCATGGCTGTCCCCTTGTCCTGTGACGTGGCGTGTGACTGGTGCTGTGGCGTGTCGCGCGGCGCTGTGGCGTGCGGCGCGCGGCTGTGCGGTGCGGTGGCGTGCGGTGCGTGGTCGTTCACGGGTCGTGGGCCGGGCGGCCGTCAGGCCCGGGCCGTCTGCTGGCGCGTCCGCACGCTGCGCGGACGGATGTCGGTCCAGACGCGGTCGATGTGCGCGACGCACTCCTCGCGGGTGCCGCTGGTGCCCTCGCGGTGCCAGCCGGCGGGCAGTTCGCGGCCGGCCTCCCAGAGGGAGTACTGCTCCTCGTCGTTGCGGACGACGTCGTAGCGGGGCGCTTCGGACATGGCTGTCTCCTTGAGGCGTGGTGGGGCTGGGACCGGGGCGCGCCGGGCGTGCGCGACCCCGGTGGTGTGTGGGGGGGCGGTCAGAGCGCGGCGGGTTCCGCCGCGGGTCGGGCCGGTTCCGTGTGCTCGGCGATGGTGCCTCGGTCGAGCTTGAGGATCTGGTCGGCGATGTTGAAGTAGCGGTCGTCGTGGGTGATGGCGATGACGGTCTTGCCGCGCTTGCGCAGCGCCGGCAGGACCTCGGTGTAGAAGAACTCCCGGAACTCGGGGTCCTGGTCGGCGGCCCACTCGTCGAAGAGCAGCACCGGACGGTCCGAGAGCAGCGCCGCCACCAGGGCGAGGCGTTTGCGCTGCCCCGTGGACAGGGAGATGGTGGAGAACTCCCCGTCGCGCACGGTCACCTTGCTGTCCATGCCGAGCTGGGCGAGCAGGCGGTTGGCCTCGTCGTCGCCGTCGGGGTGGGCCGGCAGGGTGCGGAAGAGGTGGACGTCGGCGAAGACCCCGGCCACGCTCCCCCGCAGCTGTTCGACCCGGTCCCCGGCCACGGGCGTGCCGTCGAGGACGATCTCGCCCGCACTCGGCGGGTACAGGCCGCACAGCATCTTGGCCAGCGTGGTCTTCCCGCTGCCGTTTCCGCCGATCAGACAGGTCAGGGTGCCGGGGGCGAACGCGGCGTCGATCGGGCCGACCTGGAAGCCCTTGTCGTCACCGACGGTGTCGTAGTGGAAGACCGCGCCGCGCAGCCGCAGCTCGGCCCCGGCGTCCTGCCCGGCGTCGCCCCGCTCCGGCGTCCGGAGCCCGCTCTCGTCGCCCAGGTCGAGCGCGTCGAGGGAGCGCAGCGCCGTCCCGGCCCGGCCGAGCGCCGGGATCAGGTTGAGGACCGTGACCAGCGGGGTGTTGATGTAGATGACGGCGAGGGTGAAGCCGGTCAGGTCGTCGGCGGGGATGTCGAAGCGGGGCCCGGCGAACAGCATGATGCCGATGCAGGCGAGGAAGAGCAGCTGCCCCCAGGAGCCCGCGATGGTGTAAAGGCCCACGCCCCGGGTGGTGTCGCGCACGAGGAGCTTGCCGGTGGCGCCGACGCCGCCGTCGAGGACCTCGTCGCGGCGGCCCCGGTCGAGCTTGAGCTCCTTGGCGCCGCGCGTGACGCTCTCCAGGTGGCCGTGCATGGCGTCCTGGTGCTCACGGGCGCGGCGCAGATGGGCACCGGCCCGGCGCACCGGAAGCTGGTAGAGCAGCAGGCCGACGGCGAGCACGCCGACCATGCCGAGCAGCATCTTCCAGGAGAGCACCCCGATGTAGACGAAGGCGCCGATGACGATCGAGCCGTTCATGGAGAGCAGCGGCACGCTGCTGACCGCGCTGGTGATGATCTGTACGTCGTCGGTGAGGGCGGACTGGAGCCGGGCGGGGCCGATGCGCTCGATGCGGCGCATGCCGCTGTCCAGGATCCGGCGGCACAGCTCCATCCGCAGTTCCTGGATGGAGCGCTGGGCGAGCCGGATCAGCAGGATCGAGGAGACCGCTCCGGCGAGCATCACGGTGACCGCCGCCGCCACGAAGGCGGCGAGCAGTCCGGTGCCCGGGTCGTCGAGCCGTTCCAGGACCCGCTGGAGCACCGCGATCAGGGCCACGGTCGCGCCGCCCGAGAGCAGGCCCGCGACCACGGCCGCGATCACGGTCGCCCGGGACCGGGTGGCGAGCAGGGAGATGAAGTTCATCGACGTCCCGCTCTCCGCGCCGAGGCACCGCCGGTGCTCTCCCGCGCCGACTTGATCAGTTCGCCGATGCCGGCCACGGTGAAGTCCGCCATGGCCTGCTGGACCCGCAGGCGCACCCCGAACTCGCGCCGTACGCGCAGCAGGAGCCGGGTGGCGAGCAGCGAGTGGCCGCCCGCCTCGTAGAAGTGGTCGCGGATGCCGAGGCCCTCGAGGCCGAGCAGGTCCTGCCAGATCGCGAGGAGTTCGCGCTCGACGTCGTCGCGGGGCGGCTCGGCGCTGCCCGAGGTGCCGAGGAAGTCGTCGGCGGTGGGCGCGGGCAGTCGGCGCCGGTCCAGTTTGCCGCTGGGGGTCTGCGGGATCTCCTCGACGAGGCGGATCGCCGCGGGCAGCGCGTAGCGCGGCAGGCGTCCCGCCGCGTGGGTGCGCAGCTCGCCGCGGTCGAGGCCGCCCGATTCCGCCACCACGTACGCGACCAGGCGCGGCGTCGCCCCGGCGGCGCCGTGCACCACCACGACGCAGTCGGTCACGCCCGGGTGGTCGACGAGGACGGACTCGACCTCGCCGAGCTCGATGCGGTGGCCGCGGAGCTTGACCTGGTTGTCGAAGCGGCCGAGGAACTCCAGCTGGCCGTCGGCCCGGTGGCGGGCGCGGTCGCCGGTGCGGTAGAGCCGCGCGCCGGGTTCGGCGGCGAACGGGTCGGGGATGAAGCGTCCGGCGGTGAGGCCGGGGCGCCGCCAGTAGCCCTGGGCCACCTGGACGCCGCCGATGTACAGCTCGCCGGCGGCGCCGGGCGGCACCGGCTGCATGTGCTCGTCGAGGACCCAGATGGTGGAGCCCGGCACCGGTGCGCCGATGGGGGCCCGCTGTCTGCGGGTGACCTCGGCGGTGAGTTCGGCGACGGTCATCAGGACGGTGGCCTCGGTGGGCCCGTACCAGTTGAAGACCCGGCAGCCTTGCGCGGAGGGTCCCTCGAACCAGTCGGCGAACCGGGCGGGGACGACCTCCTCGCCCGCGAGCAGCAGCGCCCGCAGGCCGAGCGGTACGCCGCCGGTGTCGCCGCTGCCGTCCACGGCGGCCAGTTCCTGCGCGATCGTCGGGGTGGTGGCGAGCATGGTGACGCCCTCGCCCCGCAGATGGCCGTGCAGTTGCTGCGCGTCCGCGGCGACGTCGCCGGGCACGAGGTGGATCCGCGATCCCGCCACCAGGCCCGCGAACAGCTCCCACACCGACAGGTCGAAGGTGAAGGTGGAGCGGACCGCGACCACGTCGTCGGCGGTGGGCGCCACGACGGTGCCGGAGGCCTCCAGGTAGGCGAGCAGGTTGTGGTGGCTGACGCCGACGCCCTTGGGGGTGCCGGTGGAGCCGGAGGTGTAGATGAGGTACGCGAGGTCGGCGGCGTCGGCGCGCTGCGGGACCGCGGCGTCGGTGGCCGCGGCGGCCTCGGCGACGGTGCGCACCGTGATGCCCTCCTCGGCGAGCAGCGCGAGCACGGCCGCGTCGTCCTCGGTGAGGTGCGCGGTCAGCGCCGTGCGGCAGCCCGAGTCGCGGATCAGGTGCGTGATGCGCTCCAGGGGCAGCTCCGGGTCGACGGGGACGTAGGCCGCGCCCGCCGTCATGGCGGCGAGCAGGCCGGTGACCAGGTCGACGCCGCGCCGGGCCACGACCGCGACCAGGTCGCCGCGGCGCACTCCGGCGGCGGTGAGTCCGTCGGCGGCGGCGCGGGCCCGCTCGGTGAGCTGGCGGTAGGTCAGGACGCCGCCGGGTCCGGTGACCGCGACCGCGCCGGGGCGGGCCGCCGCGACGGCTTCGATCGCCTCGTGCAGGGTGCCGCCGGGCACCACCAGGGGGCCGCCGTCGGCGCGGCGGGCCGCGGCCTGCGCGTCGTAGGGCAGCAGGCTGGCCGCCTCGTGCGGGGCGTCGGGGTCGGTGGCGAAGCGGCGCAGGGCCTGCGCGTACATCGTGGCGAGGTCGGCGGCCCACTCGTCGGAGACCCGGTCGCTGTCGTAGGCGAGGATCAGGCCGAGCTCGTTGGCGGGCGGGTGCACCGAATAGGTCGCCATCACCGCGTAGTTGGTGTCCTCGGCGGACGCCGGGTGGTGGTCGAGGAGTTCGACGACGCCGGTGTCGAGGACCTCGCTGAGCGCGTGGAAGCGCACGAAGTTCACGCCCACGTCGAACAGCGGGTCGTTGCCGAGGGCCTGCTGCACGTTGATGAGCGGGGTGTGCCGGTGTTCGAGGAGGCCGCGCTCCTCGTCGAAGGCGCGCCGGGCCAGCTCGCGCCAGCTGCCGCCGGGCACGGACAGGGAGGTCGGCAGCATGTTGATGAACAGGCCGCGCAGGTCCTTGGCGCCGGGCAGGTCGGGGCGGCCGTGCATCACCATGCCGGTGACCGGATCGGTCACGGCGAGGGCCTCGGCGAGCACCTTGAAGTGCACGCCCACGGCGAGGCTCTTGAAGGGCAGGCCCTCCTCCTTGGCGAGCCGCGCGAGGCGCTGGGAGGTGTCGGGGTCGACGTCGACCTGGACGCGGCGCACCTGCGGCAGCCCGGCGGGGCGCAGATCGGCGACGGAGCGCGGTTCGGCGTCGGCCATCCGCCGCCGCCACACCTCCGCGACGTCCGCTCCTTCGAGGGCATCCCGCTCCGTCTTGATGAAGTCGGCGTACCGCAGCGGCAGTTCGGGCCAGCGGGTGCCGTAGTCGGGGGCGTCGTCGAGCAGTGCGGCCTGGCGGCTGAAGATCTCCGTCACGGTGGACGTCCAGCTCCAGCCGTCGAGGATGACGTGGTTCTCGCTGACCGTCAGCTGGAACTCGTCGTCACCGAGCAGGTGCACGGCGAGCCGCTGCAGCGGTGCCCGCTCCAGGTCGAGGTGGTCCTCGCGCTCCTGGGCGACGAAGTCGTCGATCTCGGCGCGCTGGGCGGCGGCATCGAGCCCGGAGAGGTCCCGCACGGTCAGGAGCGGCGGCACGTCTCGGTGCACGATCTGCAGCGGCTCGGAGTAGCCGTCCAGGGAGATGCTGGTGCGCAGGACGGGGTGGCGGTCCATGGTGTCGGTGAGGGCGCGGCGCAGCAGCTCCGCGTCGAGGCGGCCGCGCATGCGCACGCTGACGGTGTTGTGGTAGATGCCCGCCTCGGGGTGCAGGTGCAGGTGGTAGAGCATGCCCGCCTGGGTGGCGCTGAGCGGGTAGGCGTCCTCGGCGTCGGCGGGCAGCGCGGCCCGGTCCTCGGCGCTGATCATCTCGAACGGCTCGGCGCGCGCCAGGGTCTCGGCGCCGCTGCCCGCGAGGTGGGTGGCGAACTCGGCGACGGTCTGGTGCTTGAAGACGGCGTGCACACGGGTCTCGTGGCCGAGGGCGCGCAGGGTGCCGCTGATCTCCACGGCGCGGATGGAGTCCCCGCCGAGGGCGAAGAAGTTGTCGTGCACGCCGACCCGCTCGACGCCGAGGACGTCGGCCCACACCCCGGCGACGGTCTCCTCCAGGCCGGTGCGCGGGGCGGTGTACTCGGTCCCCGCGTCCAGGCGGGCCTCGGCCGGGTCGGGCAGGGCCCGCCGGTCGGCCTTGCCGTTGACGGTCAGCGGCACCTCGTCCAGGGCGGTGTAGACCGCGGGCACCATGTAGGACGGCAGCAGCCCGGAGGCGTGCTCCCGCAGTTCGGGCACGTCCGGCAGCTCACCGGCGGCGGGCACCAGCCACACCACCAGCTGCTCGCCGCGCACGTCGGCGACGGCGGCGGCGACGCCGGGGTGGGCGGCGAGGGCGACCTCCACCTCGCCCAGCTCGATCCGGAAGCCACGGATCTTCACCTGGGCGTCGGCGCGCCCCCAGTACTCGAACTCGCCGTCCTCGGTGACCCGGGCCAGGTCCCCGCTGCGGTAGAGGCGGGCCCCGGGCACGTCGGAGAACGGGTCGGGCACGAACCGCTCGGCGGTGAGCCCGCCGCGGCCGGCGTAGCCGAGGGTGACGCCCGCGCCGCCGACGTGGAGTTCGCCGACGAGCCCGGCGGGCAGCGGGTTGAGGGCCGCGTCGAGGACGTGCAGGGTCAGGTCGTCGATGGGGACGCCGATGGGGCTGCCGGTGCGGTCGCCCAGGTCGTCGGCGGTGATGACGCGGAAGGTGGAGTGCACGGTGGTCTCGGTGATGCCGTACATGTTCACCAAGACCGGCGACCGGTCGCCGCGCGCCTCGATCCACGGCCGCAGCGTGTTCGGGTCGAGCCGCTCGCCGCCGAACACCACGTGGCGCAGGGCGAGTTCACGGGTGGAGCCCTCGGCGGCGTCGGCCGCCACCACGCCCTTGAAGGCCGACGGCGTCTGGCTGAACACGGTGACGCCGAGCCGCTCGACGAGCGCGAGCAGGTCCGCGGGCGACTGGGCGGTCTCGTCCGGCACCAGGGCCAGCTTCCCGCCGTGCAGCAGCGCGCCCCACAGCTCCCAGACGGACACGTCGAAGGCGTAGGAGTGGAAGAACGTCCACACGTCGTGCGGCCCGAAGTCGAAGCGCCGCGCGGTCGACGTGTACAGGCGCAGGACCTGGGCGTCGGCGACCTCCACGCCCTTGGGGCGGCCGGTGGAGCCGGAGGTGTAGATGACGTAGGCGACGTCGCCGGGGTGCCGGGCGGGCAGCGTGGCGCGGCTCGGGTCGACGGGGTCGGCCCCGGCGAGGGGGCGGCCGTGCCCGTCGACGCACACCTGTGGCAGGTCCGTGCCGAGCGTGCCCGCGCCCTGGGCGCCGCACACCAGCAGGCGGCCGCCGCTGTCGTCCAGGACGTGCCGGATGCGGTCCGCGGGGTTGCGCAGGTCCAGTGGCACGTACGCGGCGCCCGCGCGAAGCACCGCGAGGATCGCCACGATCTGCGCGGGCCCGCGCTCCAGGTACAGCGGGACGCGGTCGCCGGGCGCCACGCCCCGGTCCACCAGGTGGCGGGCCAGGGTCTCGACGCGGTCGGCGAGTTCGCCGTACGCGATGTCCTCGCCCTCCCAGTGCAGGGCGACGCGGGCGGGGTGGCGGGCGGCCGAGCGCAGGAAGGCGTGGTCGAGTCCGTGCGTCACCAGGGACTCGGCCACCGGGCCCTCGGGGACGGCGGGCGCGGCGAGCGGAAGGAGCCGCACCTCGCGGTCCGGGGCGTCGAGGCCCGAGGTGAGCAGGTGGACGTATGCGTCGAGCAGGGCGCCCGCGGTGTGCTCGCGCAGCAGCTCCGTGTCGTACTCCAGCATCAGTTCCAGGTCGTCGCCGCGGTGGGAGACGCTGAGCGTGACGTCGGTCTTGGAGGCGGCCGTCTCCACGGGCACGGGGGTCATGACGGCCTCGCCGAGGCCGAGCGCGGAGCGGTCCTCGCCGAGGTAGGCGAACATCGCGCCGAACAGCGGGGCGCCGGTGCTGCCGCCGACGGCCGCCACCACCGACGAGGTCGGCACGTGCTGGTGGTCCAGGGAGCGGGCGACGGTGGCCGCCGAGTCCTGCGCGAGGTCGCGCAGCGTCGCGCCGTCGCGCAGTCGGCTGCGCAGCGCCAGGGTGTTGATGAACGGGCCGACGGTGGCGCGCAGTTCGGGCCGCACGCGGTTGGCGACCGGCACCCCGATGACCAGGTCGTCGGTGAGGGCGGCCCGGTGCAGCACCGCCCGCCAGGCGCCGTACAGGACGGCGAAGACGGACACGCCGCAGCCCGCGGCGAACTTCTCCACGCGCTCGCGCAGCGCGGGCCCGGTGGGACGCACCAGATGGTGGCCGTGATGGCCGCGCGCGTCGGGGCGGGGATGGTCGAAGGGCAGGCTCAGGCCACGCGGGGCGCCGTCCAGCTCGGCCCGCCAGTGGGCGAGGGACGCCTCCCGCGAGGGCGCGTCCTGGCTGGTGTGCTCCCACCAGGCGTAGTCGGTGTACGAAGGTCCCTCGGGCGCCGACGGCGGGGTGGAGCCGGTGCGGAACGCCTCGTAGGCGGCGGTGAGTTCCTGGATGAGGACACTCACCGAGAGGCCGTCGACGACCAGGTGGTGGAAGGCGACGACGAGGCGGTGCCGCTCGGGCGCGAGGGCGATGAGCAGGCCCCGGGCGAGCGCTCCGCCGGCGTCCAGGGCGAAGGGGGCGCGCAGTTCGGCGTCGGTCAGCTCGTCCCTGCGCCGCTCGGCGGCCTCGGCGTCCGTGGCCGCCAGCCGGGTCAGGTCGGTGCGGCGCAGCGGCGGCAGCGTGGGCAGCAGGCGGGCGTGCGCCTTGCCGCGGACGTCGTCGGTGACCAGGCGCAGCCCCTCGTGCCGGGCGAGCATCCAGTCGAAGGCCCGGGTCAGCGCGTCGGCGTCCAGCGGGCCCTCGATGTCGAGGGCGGCGGGGACGGTGTAGGCGCTGCCGGTCGGGTCGAGGGCGTGCGCCGTCCACAGCTGGAGCTGGCTCTCGGAGAGGACGACCTGGTCCTGGTCGGCGCGCCGGGGCACGCGGGAGGTGGTGGCCCCGCGCCCCGGGCGACGGGCCGCGAGGGCGCGCCTGGCCTGCTCGAGGCGGTCGGCTCCGGCAGAGCTTTCGGATGCGGTCATGACTGTTCCTTGGGGACGTCGTGGGCGGGGCCCGCGGTGGGGGCCTCCGGGTCGTCTGCCGGGTCCAGGGCGGCGAACGCCTCCGCGAACTCGCGGACGGCGCCGTCCTGGTCGTGGGCGAGGAGCAGGTTCGCCTGGTCCGCGACGGTGGGCGCGGTGAGCAGGTCCTGCAGGGGCAGTTCGGTGCCCATCAGGTCGCGGACCTGGGCGACGGTGTGCATGGCGCGGATGGAGTCGCCGCCGAGGGCGAAGAAGCTGTCGTGCGCGCCGACCCGCTCGACGCCGAGGACGGTGCGCCAGATCTCCGCGACGACCATCTCCACGGGCGTGCGCGGCGCGGTGAACTCGCCGCCCCGCTCCAGGTGCCCGTCCGCCGGGTCCGGCAGCGCGCGCCGGTCGGTCTTGCCCTGGGGGGTCAGCGGCACCTGGTCCAGGGCGACGAAGAGCCCGGGGACCAGGTACGCGGGCAGCACGGCGGCGCAGTGCTCGCGCAGCTCCGCCACGGTCGGCGCGCCGTCGGGGCCCGGCACGAGCCAGGCGACGAGGCGGCTGTCGCGGGCGTCGACGACCGCGGCGCGCACGCCGGGGTGGCGCAGCAGGACGGCCTCGACCTCGCCGGGTTCGACGCGGTAGCCGCGCACCTTCAACTGGCCGTCGGCGCGCCCGCAGAACTCCGGCAGGCCGTCGGCGCCGATGCGCACGAGGTCGCCGGTCCGGTACAGGCGGGCGCCCGGCTCGGAGGCGAACGGGTCGGGCGGATACCGCTCGGCGGTGCGGCCGCCCCGGCCCGCGTAGCCGCGGGTGACCCCGGCGCCGCCGACGTACAGCTCACCGATCACACCGGGGGCGACCGGCATCAGCGCTTCGTCGAGGACGTGCAGCGTGGTGCCGCCGACGGGGCCGCCGAGGCTGACGCGGCCGTCGGCGCCGACGATCCCCGCGGTGGCGTTGGCGGTGGCCTCGGAGGGTCCGTACAGGTTCCACAGCCGCGCCTTCGGCAGCAGGCGGTACGTGCGTGCCACCAGGTCGGCGGTCAGGGCCTCGCCGCCGAGGAGCACGTCCAAGGCCGACTCGCCCGGTCGGGCCGTGCTGTCGGCGGACTCCAGGGCGCGCAGGGTCTCGTCCCACAGGCGGGGGACGGTGTTGACCGTGGTGACGGTGGTGGCGTCGGCGCCGGAGACGGCCGCCGCCAGCGTCTCGGCGGGCCGCTGTCCGGCCGGGGGCAGCACGACCGTGCCGCCGAGGACCAGCGGGCCCCACAGCTGCTTGACGGAGGCGTCGAAGACCGGCGCCGCGGTCGCGGGGAGCACGGTGTCCGGGCCGATGATGCCCACGTCGGCGAGCCAGCCGAGATAGTTGACGACGTTGCGGTGGGTGACGGCGACGGGCTTGGGCCGCCCGGTGGAGCCGGAGGTGAACAGGAGGTAGGCGAGGTTGTCGGGGGCCGCGGGGCCGTCCTTGGCCGCCACGGCTCCGGCTTCCTCATCGACGGAGCCGAGGTCGTCGGCACCGAGGACGACGACGTCAAGGCTGCGGCCGACGCCGCCCCCGCCCTTGCCCGCGCCCTCGCTGCCGCTCTCGCCGAGCAGGGCCGCCGTGTCCGCCGTGGCGACGCACGTGCGGACGGACGCGTCGCCGAGGAGCCCGGCGATCCGGTCGGCCGGGTCGGCCGGGTCGACGACCAGGTACGCGGCTCCGGCGCGCAGCACGGCGAGCTGGGTCACGAGGCGGGCCACGGGGTCCGGCACGAGCACGGCGACGGCCGCTTCCGGTCCCACGTCGAGGCGGGCCGACAACCGGTCTGCGGCCGAAAGGAGTTGACGGTAGGTCAGCTCACGGTCGGCGCAGCGCACCGCGGTCGCGTCGGGGGTGCGTCCGGCGGCGCGGACGATCAGGTCGGGCAGGGTGGACTCCCGCCAGTCGGCGGCCGTCGGCGACACCGGCGCCGCGAGGGGTGCGGCGGCGGGGCCGAGCACCGTCCGGCCGATCCTGGTCCCCGGCTCCCGCACGCCCTGCTCCACGACGGCGGCCAGGGCGTCCAGGAGCCGGTCGGCCACCGGGCCGCCGAGCCCGGCCGCGGCGGCGCCGTCCAGGCGGACCTCGACGCGGTCGCCGTGGCGCACGGCGGCGAGGCGCAGCGCGGGGCCGGTGCCCACGGCCGCGAGCGACTCCACGGACCAGCCGCCGACCCGCTCGGGCACCTGCGCGTACGAGAAGGCGAGCGGCCCGCTCACGGCGGACAGGTCGCTGATCAGCTCGACGCTCTCGCGCTGCTCGGCCCGCGCCGCGCGCACCGCGGACACCACGTCCGCGAGGGTGCGGCCGGAGCCGAACGCGTACCGCAGGCCCGGCCACGCGCTCAACGGGCCGAGTGAGGACTGGAGTTGGGGCACCTCGCGCAGGCCGGTGCGCACCCGCACGGTGAGCGTCTCGGCGCCGCCGAAGCGGTGCAGGACCACGAGCCAGGCGGCCAGGAGCAGCGCCTCCGCCTCGGCCGCGGGGAAAGCGTCGGCGGGGAGGGTGAAGGAGCGGACGGAGTCGGCCGCGGCTCGGCCGTCCTCGGCCGCCGTGCCGGACGGGGTCGCCGCACCGGCCATCGGGGCCAGCGAGCGCACCCGCGCCACCGCGTCGCCCGTCTCGTCCGCGGCGTCGGCGCCGCCGTGCGCGGACTCCTGGTTCGCGCGGGCGGCGGCCGCCTCGGGCTCGGCGAGCATGTCGTGCAGCCATTCGGCGACGTCGGCGTACTGCAGGGGCTCGCCATCGGCCGGACCCGTGCCGTCGCCGGTGGTCGCCCCGGCCAGCTCGCGCTCCAGTTCGGACGCGAGGAGCAGCAGGCCCTCGGGGTCCAGGACGTGCGCGGAGGCGGCGAGTTGGATCCGGCCGCCGGGGCCCGCGAGGGCGGACCAGGGCCGGGCGGGCGCGGCCTCCGCGGCGCCGTCGGCACCGGCTCCGGCTCCGGTGGGCTCGGGGAGCTCACCGGCGAACACGTGCTGCGTGGGCGCGCCGCCCGCAGCGGAGGCCACCAGCGCGGTGCGCAGCACCTCGTGCCGCAGCGTGAGGGCGGCGACGGCGGCGGCCAGGCGCCCCTGCGGCACGGTGGCCGGGGCCCGGAGCACGAGGGTCGTCACCGTGTCGTCGCCGGTGGCGTCGTGCTGCTGTGGCCCCGCGCGGAAGATCTCCGCCGCGGGCGCGGCCGTCCCGGCCGCTGTCGCTGTCGTCGTGGTCGTCGTGGTCACC